>NZ_JBHVFU010000118.1:0-11354 GCF_042801455.1 Streptomyces sp. NPDC057565
GGCACGGTGGTGAACTCGTGCAGGACACCGTCGATCCGGATGCTGGTGACAGCAGCGCCGGGGATCGAGGAGAGGAGCGTGCGGCGGAGGGAGTTGCCGAGGGTGTAGCCGAAGCCCGGCTCCAGCGGCTCGATGACGAACCGGGAGCGGAACTCGTCGACGACCTCTTCGGTCAACGCGGGACGCTGAGCAATCAGCATGGGGCGGTGCCTCCAGATTTCGGCGCCCGCTATTTGACACCGTAGACACCGCAGGGTATCGGCAATACGACCTCACATGAGGTCGCACCGCCCGACGCCGTCAGGTGCCGGCTCAGCCGGCGGGACGGGAGAGTTGCCCGAAGCGAGCGGCTCCTTTGCCGTCAGGCCGCAGACCGGCGCGGTGGTGAGACGAAGAGGCCGAGTGCCTGCTGCCACGGGTCGGTGCACATCCGTGCCGCCAGCGCCTCCGCCGCCTTGCGGGCCGAGCGACGCCAGCGCGCCGGGCTCTCCGTCCTGGGCGTGGTGCCTGTGGGGAGGCCGCTGTGACGGTGGCGGCTGGTGAGCAGGTGCGGGTCAGTTGGCCGGTACTGGCTCTGCGTGCGGCGTGGGTGCGTGGTGTGCCGTGTGGCGGCGGATGACGTTGTGTGCTGTCTCCGCCGCGATGAGGGAGAGCACGATGAGCACGGTGCCGATGGGGCCGAGCCAGTGGGCGCCGGACCAGGCCATTCCGGCCTGTCCGAGCAGCGGGGCGAGGGAGACGCCGACGTATACGGTGGCGGAGTTCAGCCCGGTGAGCATGGGGGCCGCGGAGGGCATGGCGCCGATCAGGCGGTGGGTCTGCGGGGTGAGGAATCCCCAGCCGCACAGGCCCCAGACGACCAGGGCCACGACGGCGGTGCCCAGGTGCGCGCTGGACCAGGGCAGCAGGGCGAAGTCCAGTGCGAGCGCCACGAGGGCGGTGTTGATGATCCGCCGGGAGCCGAGGCGGTCGACCAGGTTGCCCGAGCCGAGGGTTCCGATGGTGGACGCCACGCCCCAGACGAACAGCAGGATGGCGAGGGCGGTGCCACTGCCGCCGGTGGCGCGGTCCAGGCCCTCGGCGATGTAGGAGTAGACGGTGTACAGGCCGGTGAACAGCAGGAGGGTGGTCAGCAGGGTCAGGCCGATGCGGCGGTCACCGAGCGGGGCGACGCGGGCGCGCAGCGGGACCAGCGGCGGGTTGGGGATCTTGGGCAGCAGCAGGGCGATTCCGGCGGCGGCGAGCAAGCCGAGGGCGGAGACGAAGAGCATGGTGGCACGCCAGTCGCCGCTGAGGCTGCCGATTGCCGTACCGAGGGGAGCACCGAGCGCGGTCGCGGCGCTGAGACCGGCCATCACGGCGGAGATGGCGCGTCCCCGGCGCTCCGGTGGTGCGAGCGCGGCGGCCGCGGCGACGGCGGTGGGAGTGACCATGGAGCCGCCGAGCCCGGCGAGTGCCCGCGAGAAGAGGGCCACACCGAAGTCGGGGACGAGGGCTGTGAGGAGGTTGCCCACGACGAAGATGCCGAGGCCGGAGAGGAAGAGCGTGCGGCGTGGCCAGCGCGTGGTGGCCGCTGCCATGACGGGGCCGAGGATGGCGTAGGTGAAGGCGTAGGCGCTGATCAGCCATCCCGCGGTGCCGATGTCGACGCCGAGGGAGTGTGCCGCGTTGGGCAGGATGCCGGCGATGACGAAGCTGTCGGTGCCGATGGCGAACATTGCAGCGGTCAGTACGAGGAGTGATCGGTACACGTCGGAGGGGTCTCCCAGGTGATGTAACAAATTCAGTTACATTTGAGCTTGTAAGAAAGGCCGATCCATGAAGGTCGGCCGGGGTGAGCTGCGACTTGCTCGAGGGGTCAGGCGATTGTCTTTTTGAGCACGTCGGCGACGGTGACGGTGGCCAGTTCGGCTGTCATCGAGTCTTGCGCGCGGCCGTACGCCTTCTGCAGCACGGGCGGAATGCCCCGCCCTACGGGGCACTCCTGATTGGGGGGCGCGGCGTGCAGCGAGATGAGAGGCTCCGGTTCGACGGCCAGGTAGACATCCCGCAGCGTGATCGAATCCGGGGTGCGCGCCAGCCTCCAGCCCGCACCCTGCCCGCGCTGTGAGACGACCAGGCCCGCGTCGCGCAGGCTGCCGAGGATGCGGCGGATAACAACGGGGTTGGTGTTGACGCTGACGGCGATCTCGTCGGAGGTCACGATGCCGTCGGAACGCCGGGGGCAGACCATCGCCATCCAGGTCAATGCGTGCGTTGCCACGGTCATACGGCTGCTGGCACTCATCGAACCTCCTCCGTTCGGAGCGACCGAAGCCCTCCTGTCGAAACCAACTTTGTTACGTCACGAGGGCGCGTGTCAAGCGCCGCGAGTCGGATCGGTCGGCGACGCGCTGGACGGCGCGCCAGTGAAGTCCGCGATCGGCCTGCGAATCCGGGGCTGATCACGTCGTGGCGGACACCGAAGTCGCGCGCCGGGGTCGAGTCGGCCGCCACCGACTGGGTCGACCGGCAGGGCCCGACAGCGATGCGGTCACGGCGGCCGGAAGCCCAGACGAGGGGCCGCGGAAGACGAAGACGGTGCCGGGCCTGGTGTGTGACCGGGCCGGGCCTGCTTGGTCAGCGGCTGTAGCGAGCGGCGGGCCGGGACAGCGACAGGTTGGGGCGCATGGCCTGGCGGGCCTGGTCGTAGGCCTCCCACTGGCCGTAGTCGGGCAGCGAGGGGATGGTGACCAGTTCGCCCGCCTCGAGTCCGGCGAGTCCGGCCCGGGCGGCATCCTGCGGGGACATCACCGCCTCCTTCGGGAGCTGGTCGAGCTCGATGCCCGAACCGTTCCAGAGCGTGGTCTCCAGCGCCCCCGGCAGCACGACCTGCACCCGCACCGCGGAGTCGGCGAACTCCTGGGCCAGCCCCTGGGCGAAGGCCAGCACATAGGCCTTGGTGCCGCTGTACGCGGCGCCCACCGGGAGGATGTTGAGCGCGAGCGCAGAGGAGATGTTGACGATCGTGCCCGCGCCGCGGTCGGCGAATGCCTTCGCCGCGGCGGCCGCGATCCGGGTGAACGAGGTCAGATTGAGCGTGATCAGCCTCTCCAGCCGGTCCGGATCGGCCTTCGAGAGCGGGCCGAGCAGCGCCATGCCGGCGTTGTTGACCAGCGTGCCGATCGACGCGTCGCCGGCCAGGCGGTCCTCGACCGAACGGATCCCCTCGGCGGTCGTCAGATCCGCGCTCAGGGTGGAGACCTTCCGTCCCGACCGCTCGGCCAGCCCCGCGGCGGCCTTCTCCAGCCTTGCCTCGTCTCGCGCGACCAGGATGATGTCGTGTCCCCGTGCGGCCAGTTCCTCGGCATAGGCCGCGCCCAGGCCCGCGGTCGCGCCGGTGATCAGTGCAGTACCGGTGGTGGTGGTGGACATGGCTGGACCTTTCCTCGTACTCGGGCAGGGTCGCACTGTGTAGATGGTCGCGACCTCTTGTTGTAACCAACTTTGTTACATCTCGAAGCTGCGTGTCAAGCTCCGGGCTCGACGACCGGTAACAGCTCCGAACCATCGATGCGTAGGGCAATCTCAACGTGTATCGATATACATCGAATCAGTCCGTTGCGGGCTGCCGCGCGGGCACAGATCCGGGAGGAACCGATCGTGGACTGCGATCTCTTGGTTTCGTGTAAGGCGCTGGCCGCGGTCCGGGCCCCGGTCGAGCACGGCTTCGCGCACCTGAAGAACTGGCGCGTCCTCAGCAAGGTCCGCACCGACCCGAAGTGGGCGACCGCGCTGGTGCGGGCCCTGCTCGTCTTGACGAACCGGGAAGTCGCCCGCTGACCGACGATCTCCACCGAAGTCACCCGCCCGTCACCAGCATGAGTACCCCGGAGCCGACGCACACAGGCCTGTGACCCGCTACTTCACGATGCGCACCATGGCGCTGGTGGCCATGTTCGACCTCTACCCGCTCGCCTGGGTGGGCCTGGTGCCCGAGGTGGGGTTCAGCAACGGCTGGTGGATGCTGCTGGCCCGGGTGTGCATCACGCCGGCGATGCTGTGGGGTCCGATCGTTCTGGCTCTCACCTGGGCCTACCACCGGCGGCGTCGCCTGCCAGACGCAGGGCGGGCGCCGGGTTCAGACGTAGGTCCTGTGCCACTGGTCGGCCGCGCCGAGAAGGGTCATGCCGGCGGAGGTGTAGGCCTGCATGGCGCCGGTGTTGTGGGTGTCCACGTCGACGCCGACCGTGCGGTGGCCGCGGGCGTGGAGGAGGCTGAAGGCGGTGGCGAGGAGTTGGGCGCCGAGGCCGTGGCGGCGGTGGGCAGGGTGGACGCCGAACCAGGCGATCCAGGCGCGGTCGACGGGGTCGCGGGCGATGAGGGCGCCGGCGGAGACGCTGTCGAGTTCGGCGAGGAGCCATAGGTCGGGGTTGTAGCCCTCGCGTCGGCGCTGGGCGTGGTGGAAGTCCTCGAAGTCCGGGTGGGGGTGCTCCGGGTCGCCGGTGAAGGCCTCGTTCAGCACGGAATGGACGGTGCGGAGGTCGGTGTCGTTCCGGGCCGCGCGCACCGTGGGCGCCGTGGATGCCGGGTGTTCGGGGAGGCCGAGGGAGTCCAGGGCAACGGTGAGACGGCTGCTGCTGTGGACGACGGTCCAGCCGCGGCTGAGGAGTTGGTCGCGGGGTCGGCACCCTGGAAGTTGATAGAGCGTCACCGGTGTGTCGTGGGTGGGGAGATCGTGGGCGGCCCAGGCGTCGAGGCGGTCCAGGAGCGCGGCGGTGACGGCAGGTGCCTCTGGGCACGGGGCTACGACCAGCTGGGCGCGCAGCTCGCCCGGCTGGGGCGCGGGGTGGAGGGCGGCGAAGCCGAGGAGACTGCCGTCGGGGGCCGACGCGGCCCACGTGCGGGTGGCCAGGTCGAGGCCGGGGGCTGCCAGCATGCTGCGCACCTCCGCCGGCCCGCTCTCGCGGCGGCCGACCGTCGCCTCCTCGTCCCGGCCGAGCAACTCGGTGAGGGCGTCGACGTCCGCGGGGGATACGGCTCTCCAGTCCATCCTCGCACTGTCGCAGGACGAGGCGATGGGGGCCAGCGGATTTAGGCGGCGCCGCGGCAGTGGGCGACGATGAGGGAGGGTCGGCCGGTCCGCGGTGGGATGCCGCGGGCCGGCCGGCCCCTTGTGCTACCAGGTCACCGGCCTGTGATCAGGTCAGTTTGCGTTGCGGTAGAAACTGGCGTTGCCGTTGGCGGTGTGCGCGGTGTAGACGACCGGGTCGGCCTGGGTGGCGACGGTGCCCGCCAGGACGGCGAGGCCGCCGCCCGCGATGTACATGCCCTCGTCGAAGGCCTGGCCGTTGGTCGGCGTCTGGCCGACCGCGAAGATGGCCACGCTCTTGCCGTTCACCACGGAGGTGGACATGTAGTTGCCCACCATGGAGCCCTGCGTGGTGGAGGCGATCTGCGAGAGCGACATCGGGCCCGCCACCGTCTGCGCCGCGCTCCACGTCGCGTCGCCGTCGGTGGAGGAGGTGAAGCCGACCTCCAGTTGGCAGGTCGACGCGGTGCAGCTGCTGTTGGGGTAGAAGTAGTAGTACAGCCCCAGTTTGGCAGTGCTGCCCGAGGTGGCGTGGTCGACGCCGAGGCCCGGGATGAAGTGGTCCACCGTGCTGCTGGTCGCGCCGATCGGCACCCGGGTCACCGCGGACCAGGTGGTGCCGTTCGTCGAGGTCGAGTAGACGATGTCGTTGGACGAGCAGTTGATGCGGAAGCGGCGGTCCTGCCAGGCCACGTAGATCTTGCCGGAGGCGTCGATCTCGACAACAAGCCCCTGACCAGGGGCCAGAAGCTGTCGAAATAAGGCGCTGGCCGCGGTCCGGGTCCCGGTCGAGCACGGCTTCGCGCACCTGAAGAACTGGCGCGTCCTCAGCAAGGTCCGCACCGACCCGAAGTGGGTGACCGCGCTGGTACGGGCCCTGCTGGTCCTCACGAACCGGGAAGTCGCGCTGACCGACGATCTCCACCGAAGTCACCCGCCCGTCACCAGCATGAGTACCCCGGAGCCGACGCACACCAGGCCCGTGACCTGCTACTTCACGATGCACACCACTCTATGAACCGCAGCCCATTCGGGCCGTCGCTCCGCAGACCTAGACCATGGTCAGCAGGTGATCCGTCGGTCCGTAGTCGATCTTCCAGTCGGCATAGACCCCGCAGAACCCATCCTTGATGCACCGCAGGCCCACGGTCACCCAGCGGACCGCTCCGTCGGTGCCGAGCGAGAACGCGACCGCAGCCTCGAACTCCTCGCTCCCGCACGGGCAGCCGGCCGCACCGGGCTCGTCGTCCTCCCAGGACTCCTCGTTCCAGTACTCCTCGCTGTCCGCGACGAACGCACGGCTGCCGCAGCCCGAACACTCCCGTTCCGCCCCGGACGCGTTGACCAGCACGAAGAACACACGACCGCCGCACCCCTCGCAGACGGAAGGAGCGATCTTCACCGGGCGGTCGTCGACCGCATCCCGGAGGAACGCCGCGAACTCCGCGGGGACACCCTCCCCAACCTGATCATCAGCATGCACAGACACATCGTTCCAGACGCCCCGAACCAACACCCGACCAGCTTGACCAAAGACATAGGGGCACCCCCCGCACAGGAGACGCTCGACTTCGGCTGCTATACCGCCCAGGCCAGCCCGAGTTCGGCGAGTTGCGCGAGTTGGTCGTCGGTGAGGCGGTCGCGGCGGCTTTTCTGGTTGCTCAGAAATACGCCCAGTCGTCGAGCGCTCGCCACACAACTGGGATGCAGGCCCGAACAGGTGGGGCGCTGTGCTTCCTGCCTCGAGCCCACCGTCCGGTATGGAGACGGCGGCAACCCCCTGTGCCCCTGCTGCAAGGCAAGCCGACCCACCGGGGAGCGCCCAGCCCGATGAGCGGCATGAACACGACGCAGCGGGTCGAGGCCGCCCTCCTTGCGGCAGCTGTGCACCGGCTGACGGTTCCGTGGGGTGCCGACTATCAGCGCCGACCCATAGGCGGTCCAGCCACCTGTCAGAAATCCGGCCGGTACTGGACGGCCCGTCACGGGCAACCCCACCGCGGCCCTCAGCGCCCCTTCCACGGGCCGAGACCTGGATCCGCCCGGGTCGGCGTGCCGCGCTGGTGGCGGCTGTGGGGCGACCAGAGCGGCACCTGCCCCTGTCCGAACAGACCGATAGCCGAGGGATCTCCGTCGTCTACCGCTACAGCCAGGACCTCGATGCCATCCTCATCCTCTGGCTGATCGCCGGACCCTGACCTCAGCCGCTGCGCTCAACGAGCCCGTCACTATGGTGGCGGGCTCGCGTCATGTCCGGTGATATACCCGCCGGGCTCCGAAAGTCGGGGCCGATGCGCGATCAGAGGGACGTCGGCCCGCTGCCGCCGGAGCCCATCAGCACGTAGAGCAGGGTCACGACGCCGACGGCGACGAGCAGGGCAACGTCACACCCGAAGCGGACACCACTGCCGGGCCGACGATGCAGGGGAGAGACTGGAGCGGCCAGGTGTCGGCGGTCATGCAATTCCCCAGTCTCGGCCGCTTCAGCGTCACGTAATTCCCCGCCCGCGCGGTCACGATTCCCCATGGGGACAGCGGACGCGGCCGCAGGTCCAAGGACCCGACCGGCAAGCCGAGCGCCTAGCGTCCGGGCCAGTCCACGTTCCACTCCGGCGGCAGGACCGCGTCGCAGAAGGCGCAGACGAAGTCCTCCTCTCGCGCGATATTGAGCTGCTGGCAGGCGGGACAGCGTCGGAACACCACCTCATGCGTGAAGCCGGACGGGTGAACGATCCCGGCCTGGTCCAGGGCCTTAGCGAGGGCCGGCCACGAGCTGACGTCCGGGCAATAGCCGGTCGACTGATTGCTCACCTCGTTGACCGCCCACCGCCCGGACTCCTCGAGGAAACTGATCTCACCGGCGCACAGGACCGCTTCCCCACCAGCGCACACCACGTGCTCACTGCGGCGCGGTGCAAGCCGCAGGGCTCCGGTCTGATCGACAACGAAGGTGAAGGGCTCGGACAACTCCTCTGCTGTCTGAGCCGAGGCTCATTCGCCGAAGTCTGCTGGCGAACGCATGCTCTGGCCACCGCCGCCCGGTCGGACGAGACTCCTCAAGCCGGCCGGACCGACATAGCGATAGCTCCACCCCTGCATGTTCATGCTCGCCAACCTAAGGGCTGTCCCGCAATGACTGCTCATAGCTCCGGGAACGGCAGGGTGTCGTCCATCACCTGCAACAACTTCCGAGCAGGTGCCGCCTCCTCTGGCCGTACGGAGGAGGCGACACCCTCGACGACTGACCGGCCTGCGTACACGGCTGTCCTTGCGGCTGCCTCCCAGCCGGGTTGCTGCCGGTAGCTCGCGTCGTGCTTGCGGTCCTGGGTCGCCGCAGCGGCGGAGTGCCACTGGTCGGTCCGGCAGATACTTCCCAGCAGGTCCAACAACTCGGCCTTGCAAGCCACGTGCGGGGACCCGATTAGTTCGAGAAGGAACGGGACCGTGGGAGCTGTCGCCTCGCCGACGACGAACCCCAGCGCACAGATGGCATCGCCCAGGTCATCGATGGCGATGCGGGCCGTGTCCTCATCCCCATATGCGATCCGGGACAGCAGAGGGGGAATACCGCCAGCCGCAGCCCCCGTCGCGTCGCGCAGCTCCCCCCAGCGGACCCCAGAGACGCTCCTCAACAGACTTCCCACGCCCTGCTCCTCATCAGATCGTCGTGCCGGCCCCAGCAGTGCTAAGCATGGTGCAGCTTGGATGCGGCCCGGCCAGGCGGCCTTTGACTGGGTGGTGCAACAGGGCCCCGGCTTGGCGCCATGATCTTGCTGTGACTGGAGTGATCACGGCGTCGGCCCCTTCCTGGATAGCCCCGTTCACTGGGCTGAGCCCGCGCTGCTTCGACAAGTTGGTGACCGCGCTGCGTCGTGAGGGGGCCGATGAGGTGCAGCGGGGTCGGCCATGGGGGCTGCCGCTGGAGGACCGGGTGCTGCTGGTCACGACGTACTGGCGCACGAATTTGACGCTGCGCCAGCTTGCCCCGCTCTTTGGGGTATCGAAGTCCGCGGCCGACCGCGTCATTAGACACCTCGGCCCCCTGCTCGCGCTCCGACCGCGCACGCGGTTCCGCAAGGACACTGTGCTCATCGTGGACGGAACGCTGGTCCCCACACGCGACCACACGGTGGCCGAGCAGTCGAAAAACTACCGATACTCCACGAATCACCAGGTCGTCATCGACGCCGACACCCGGCTCGTCGTGGTGGTCGGCCAGCCCTTGCCCGGCAACCGTAACGACTGCAAGGCATGGGAACTGTCCGGCGCCAAATCCGCCGTCGGCCACACCACTGTGGTCGCCGACGGCGGCTACCGAGGCACCGGCCTGGTCATCCCGCACCGTCGCGAACGCGGACAGCACGAACTATCCGCCTGGAAGGAAGAGCACAACGCCTCCCACCGCCAGGTCCGGGCCCGCGTCGAGCACGTCTTCGCCCGCATGAAGACCTGGAAGATCCTCCGCGACTGCCGCCTCAAAGGCAACGGCGTCCACCACGCCATGCTCGGCATCGCACGCCTGCACAACCTCACCCTCGGCGGATAGTTCAGCGACCGCACAGCAACCGACCCTGCCCTGGGCGACTCATCCCCGATCCACCACGAGGGCGGCCGGCCGACGGCCGGGCGCATCTCATCGGTGGCCTGACCGGCTGTCGGACTGCGACAAGAGAGATCGAACGTTTCCGGTCCCTGCTCCGTCATAGGTGTGAGAAAAGGAGCTGGGAATGGCCCGATGGCGCAGAGCCGAGTCCCCGGACCGTGGACCGACCCTTGCGGAAGCGCTGGACAGCGGGAGAGTACGGGCAGTACTCGCCCTCGGCGGCGTGCCCTGGGACGAGCTCGACGACGGAGTCCAGCAGGTACGGCTGAAACTGATAGAGGAGGAAGCGAAGCGGGGGCGTCAGCAGGTCAGGGAGCCCGCGGCCTGGATCAGCGTCGTCGCGTCCCGGGTGGCGATCGACTCGCATCGTGCGCGCAACCGTGACGCGGGACTGCGGGAGCGGCTGGCCGGCCGATGGGAGCAGCACCCGCCCACCGAACATTCGGAAGAACACCGGCTGCTCGCACTGACTGTCGCACAGGGCCTGGATTCCCTGCCCCCGGTGCAGCGGCAGGTACTCACCCTGCGCTTCTACGCCGACCTCACTGTCCGGGACATGGCGGAGCTGCTGGACATTCCGGAGGGAACGGTGAAGAGCCGGTTGCATGCCGCCGTCACTGCCGTGCGGGCACGGCTTCGGGAAATGGAGGTGCTCTGAGATGCAGACAGCGGACGAAGACCGCATCCGCCTGGCACTCGGCATGATCGGGGCCGAGGCGGCCAGGGACTGCGCCGACGCGGATCGCGAACCGGTACCGGTCGGCCCACGGCGTCCGGCACGCCGAAAGTACCTGCCGGTGCTGATCCTTGCCGCAGTGGTCGCCGGCGTCGCAGTTTCCTACGGGGCGTGGACCGATGGGTCCGGCACAACCTCGCGCAGTCCGGCGGGCCGCGAGGCGGAAGCCGGTATGACATGGGAGGCCGTGGTTCCTTGTACGCAGGTGATCGCCGAGGGTGATGTGCTGTCGGTCCGTGATGCTCCCGAATCCGACAGGGTCATGCTGACCTTCGCCGTCGACGACTGGCTGAGGCCGGCGCAGGGACGAAAGCGGATCGACGTCGATGTGCTGGATCCCGCTGCGGAGCCCGGCTCCGCACGCTGGAAACCGGGCGAGCATCTGCTGCTCGCCGTTTACGATTTCCGCGATCAGCCCGCGAGTTACTTCCGCGGGAATCAGATCGCGGCGACGCGCGCGGCGATCGAGCCCTACCTCAAGGAATCCGAGGGAAAGAAATGCGGGCTCACCGGCACATGGCGTGACGCGGGGATGTGAGCGGTTCCGGCCTGCCGTCCGGCGACCCGAGCCCGTGCCCGGCGGCTCGTGACGAGGGCATGCGTCGAGGTGGCGCGGTTCCGGTGCTGCGCCTGGTGCCCTGGTACACACCCCGAAACTGATGATCTGTAAGTTCTTGTCAGTGGTGGTTCGGCATGGTGATGTCAGTGTGGTGGGTATCGGATTTCTGCTGTTCAGCGTGCTGTGGTCGGGGTTTCGGGTGGTGACACGGATGCCGATTTAGCGCTGACGTTTTTGGCATCTCGCCTGGTCAGTTGGTTGCCGGTCGGTACAGCACGGTGTGTGTTGTTGCTGGTCTTGTGTCCTGAACATGAATGGGAGTTGGTCGTAGGCAACTTCTGGAATTGATGCTGTGCGGAAGATGAAGGTTTTGTGGCCCTTCAGA
>NZ_JBHVFU010000119.1:0-11296 GCF_042801455.1 Streptomyces sp. NPDC057565
TTCCTCTTACCAAGGGATCCCGCCCTGCACCGCCAGAACCACTCATCTCGGACCGCCCTTGACTTGGCGGCTGCGACGCTAACTTCGTGGCATTGCTTCAACCGCATGATCGGCCATCTCTACCACTGCCTGGAGCACCGCGAGCTGTTCAACGCAGACCGGCGTTTGAGCCGGTGTCAGTCAGGCTCCGACGGCTGCACAAGGGGAGGGCGGGGCAGGCAAGTCGGACCGTGAGCACCGCCAGGACGGCGTGTGTGATCCACACCACATGGCGAGGGTGCATAGCGGGGTGGGGGCCAGCGTCTTTGTTAAAGGTGTAGGGGCGTGTCCGCGGTCCTGCGGCGGCGTACGTGGTCGATGACACGTGTGCTGCCCTGCGGCCCCACGTGGCTGCGTAGAAGCCGGCGTGCTCGGCAGGAAGGTAAGGGGTCGACGCTGATGGGGCAGTTGCGGGCCGATGAGTTCGACCGGTTCGTGGCGGCTCGATGGTCGACGTTGCTTCACCTGGCGCGGCTGCTCACCGGCGGAGACCGGCACCGGGCGGAGGATCTGCTGCAGGAGGCGCTCGTCAAGCTGTGGTTTGCCTGGCCGAAGGTGGCCGAGCAGGCGCCCGAGGCATATGTGCGTAGGGTCCTGGCCCGTGCCGCGGCTCGCTCGGCACGGCGTCGCTGGTGGGGCGAGCACCCCGTGGACCAGCTGCCCGACCCGCCCGAGGTGGGGGACGAGATCGCCACCGTGGACGAACGGACCCGGTTGGAGGCCATGCTGGCGTTGTTGCCGGCACGACAGCGGGCTGCGGTGGTGCTGCGCTACTACCAGGACCTGCCCGAGCAGCACGTCGCGGAAGTGCTGGGATGCCCGGTGGGTACCGCGCGTTCACTCACGGCACGCGGCGTTGCACGGTTGCGGCGGCTTCTGGCTGAGGCAGTCGAGCCGGTCGAGTGAAGAAGGAGCCATGGATCACTTCGAGCAGGAGCTGGCACGAATGATGCGTGACAGCCAAGAGGACACGCCCTACGAGGACCGGCACCAGTACCGCCTGCAAGCAAGCGTTCGCGCCCGCCAACGGGTCCGGACGGCCTGGATGGCCACCGGATCCGTGCTGACCATCGCCGGACTTGGAGTCGGACTGATGGTCCTGCCGAGCTCTTTCACTCAGGGCGGACCCACTGGTCCTCGGCCCCGCCCGGTCACCTCTGCCGAGTCGGTCCCGGTGCCGTCGACGGCCCGCCCCGCCTCCACTGCCGAGGGAGTGCCGATGCCGTACCTCCCCTCAACGCGCCGGCCTGTGCAGATGCCGACATGGACCTCAACCACCCAGGTAGCTCCTTGGCCAGGTTCAAGCGGTCCCGATCAGTGAGGACTGACTGAGCCGGCGTGACTACCACCGACCTCCGGGCAGCTGATCCCCGTTTGTCCTGCTCTCCACGAGTAGAAAGCTCACCGCGTGATCCATGAGAACGCGCCCGCGTTTGTCGACGAGCCACGGAAGGCGGCGAGTTGCCAGCCGATCTCCTGGGAGCAGCGGCTGCGCCGCTTCGGGCATGTCGAGCGCCCGCGTACGTCCGTGCGCGACCGCCTGGTCGTGCCGTTTCCCGAACCGGAGTCACGGCTGTGGCGCGCGCTCGGGCTGTCCCCGGTAGCGGCGTGCCGGCTGGCGCGCTGGTCGGGATGGGGCGGGCCGCTGCTGGTGGCGCTCCTTGCCGGGCTGCCACGCTTTTGGCGTCTGGGCAGCCCGTGGGCGGTCGTATTCGACGAGACGTACTACGCCAAGGACGCCTGGTCCTTGCTGCGGCTCGGCTACGAGAGCACCTGGCCGGACCGCAAGATCTCCGACCCGCAGATCCTGGCCGATCCCCAGGTGATCCCGCTCTCCGACGCCGGGGCCTTCGTCGCGCACCCGCCGATGGGCAAGTGGGTGATCGCCCTCGGCGAGTGGATGTTCGGCGTCACCCCGTTCGGCTGGCGCTTCATGACGGCGGTCCTCGGCACGCTGTCGGTGCTGATGCTGTGCCGAACAGGACGCCGCCTGTTCCGTTCGACACTGCTGGGCTGCCTGGCCGGAGCGCTGATGGCGGTGGACGGTCTGCACTACGTGATGAGCCGCACCGCTCTGCTCGACCTCGTTGTCATGTTCTTCGTACTGGCGGCGTTCGGATGCCTGCTCATCGACCGGGACAGTGCGCGGGCCCGGCTCGCGGCAGCCTTGCCGGTCGACGAGGACGGCCGGGTACGCCCGGACGGACACGCCGGTGACCGTGCCGGGGCGGGAGTGCGTCCCTGGCGGCTCGCAGCCGGCCTCTTCCTGGGACTGGCGGCCTCAACCAAATGGAACGGCCTGTACTTCCTCGCCTTCTTCGTGATCCTTACCCTGCTGTGGGACGTCGGCTCTCGCCGCGTAGCGGGGGCGCGGCGCCCCTACCGCGCGGTGCTGCGCAAGGACTTCGGCTGGTCGGTGCTGTCCCTCGTCCCGGTCGCTGCCCTGACGTATCTGGCGTCATGGACCGGCTGGTTCCTGTCCGACAATGGCTACGGACGCCACTGGGCGGACGGCCGCGGCGGCACGTGGTCGTGGATTCCGGCCCCGCTCCGCAGCCTGTGGCACTACGAGTACGGCGTCTACCGGTTCAATGTGGGGCTGCACACTCCTCACACGTACGAGTCGAACCCTTGGAGCTGGCTGGTCCTCGGCCGCCCGGTGCTGTTCCACTACGAGTCGCCAAATCCCGGGGAAGACGGCTGCCACGCGACGGCCGACTGCTCACAGGCGATCCTCGCCCTGGGAACACCGCTCCTGTGGTGGTCGGCATGTTGCGCACTCGTGTACCTGCTCTACCGATGGGCGCTGCGCCGCGACTGGCGCTCCGGCGCCATCCTGTGTGCGGTGGCCGCCGGTTATCTGCCCTGGTTCCTGTACCAGGACCGCACGATCTTCTCCTTCTACGCGGTCGTCTTCGTGCCCTATCTGAGCCTGGCCGTGACGATGATGCTGGGAGCCCTGCTGGGTCCGCCGGGAGCGGCCGACAAGCGCCGCATACGAGGTGCGGTGGCCGCAGGCGTGCTCGTCCTGCTCATCGCCTGGAACTTCATCTATCTCTTCCCGATCTATACCGGGCAGACGATCCCATATGCCGACTGGCGCGCCAGGATGTGGCTCGACACCTGGATCTGAGCCCGGCCGCAGGTACGTGTGGGCGACCTGTGTGCGCCCCCGACCGGACGGAACCGATTCGGCGACACTCGCCGGGGACATACGGATGGTTTCGAAGCGAGGAGCCCTGGCTGGTCCTCCGCAGTTCAAAGACGCGGAGCTCGGCTCCGCAGGACCCCGACGCCGGGGCCGTGAGCTTTCAGGAGTGCGCGCTCCTGTGGGTGAAGGAACGCCGTCTCTCGCAGATCACCGACGAGCTGTACCGGCGACTCCTGCGGCTGCACATCCTGCCGGCCTTCGACGACCTGGACCTCGACCAGATCACTGCGCCCCGCGTGCGGTCCTGGCGCTCGGAACGGCTCGACGCAACAGGTGCCGAGACCACGGCCGCCAAGAGCTACCGGCTCCTCAAAGCCACTCTGGAGACGGCCGCCGAGGATGAAGCGCCCCCTCGACCAGCCGCAGGTAGTCGAAGGCCGCGCCTAACTCGGGTGATGTCGGGCCGCGGTCGGCGTTAGCGTGCGGCAATGATCAGCAATGAAGGGGCACGCCTTGGCGCGGAGGCCGCACGACGCCTGGCACAGACAGGTCTCTATAGGTTCGAGCCTGGACTGACAGCAGCCGAGTTCGCGCGCATCGAGCGTGAGTACGCCTTCGAGTTCGCGGACGATTACCGCGCATTCCTCGCGGCAGGCCTTCCGGTCAATGTTCCTCCCGACGAGGGACAAACCTGGTCCAAGCCATGGCCTGAGTGGCGCGGCGGTGACCCAGAAAAGATTCGCGATCAGCTCGGCCGGCCGGTCGAGGGCGTACTCCTCGACGTTGAACACAACGACTACAGCTCCCACAACCCGTCCGGCACCAGCCGCTCCACGATCGCCACGACCGCAGCCTACCGGCCCAAATGAGATGACTTGTTACCACCGTCCACCAGTCGCGATCCTTCGGGGGAGCAGCTGTAAAGCACCAATCGGCCAGACCGGGCGCGGGTGACGAGGCCGGCTCGGTGCAGTACGCCCAGGTGGTAGGAGACCGTGGCAGGGCTCAGGAAGTGCTGTGCCGCCAGCTGACCGGTGGAGGCTGGTCGTGTCAGTGCGGAGAGCAGGCTGGCCCGGGTGATGCCGAGCAGTTGGGACATCTCGGCACGGGGGGCGGCTGGAGCTGTGACACCAGCGACGACTTTGTCGCGCACGGGATAGACGAGCACTGGGGGCCGTTCCTCGTCGTACGTAGGGTCCACGTGCGCGGCGGGCCTGGTTGCGACCAGTGACGGCATGACGACGACGAGGGGTACGTCAGGCAACACGATCCGCAAGCGGCTTTCGACGTGGAGGGTGCCGTTCGCCCACCTGATGCCCTCGTGGATGGAGTTGAACAACTTGGCCGCACCCTGTCGGACCAGCACGCCAGCGCATCGGTCAACTTCCGCGTCAAGTACGGCACCGGCGGCTTCCCAGTGTGGGGCGAAGGCCAGCTCCCAATAGCGCCGTAACTCGTCCGCTGCCTGCCTGGCCACCTGAGCACCGCCGCGTGCCATGGCCCGCCGCACCCCCTCTGGCAACTCGGAACCAGCGAGGCCGTTCAGCGGCCGCCCGACGCGCAACGCCTCCAATTCGTCCAGGACGCGTCCGGGCGGGGTGCGCCGGACCCGCTCCAACTCCTCCTCGATGGTCGGTGAGGGGCCGGTAGGAAACGGGTTGAGGAAGTCGGGCACGTATCCCTGCCCGGCGAGCGCTAGTTCCGACAACAACGGCAACCGGGCCCGACGCAGCGTGCGCCGTGCGCGAGCAACCCATGGATCGGCATGGGGGGCCGGCTGTAGGCCCCAGGGCAGCAGTGTCGCGACGACCTCGTGCAACGGCGAGACGGCGAAGCGGGTGCGGGCCAGTCCGGCAACGTCCACAGTGAGCTCGATCATGACTCCCCCGTTGTTCGCCACTCGTGCCTCGCGGCCATCCTTTCGAACCTGATCGAATCGTGGCACAAGAGGTCGCGATGGCCAGCCTGATCAACGCAGGCTGTGTTCCAGAGCTGGCGCCGGCTCTCGCCATCAGTCATGCAATCCGGAGGTTCTGACCACTCATGCGCAGGTTTCTCACCGCAGGCTCTCGCAGCATGAAAACGCACAGGCACATCGCCGTGGCCCTGTTCACCGCAGCGCTCGGCGCCAGCACGATCACCATCGCACCGGCGGCCCAGGCTGCCACCTGCGACGTGCAGATCGGTACGACCTACAAGAGCGGAAGCTACATCGTCGGGTACGGCAGTCTCAGCAACTGCCCGAGCACGTCGACCGCGAAGCTGACCGTCCAGCGATGGACTGGCCTGTATTGGAAGGACTACGCGACGGCCACCGCCCACCAGGGCTACGACACCTACGTCCGGCAGAACTGCAGCGGCACAGGCACCCAGACGTGGCGCACCCTCATCAGCGGAACGACCATCGGCGGCGAGTACCGGACGAAGGCGTCCAACCAGCTGCGGGTCTCCTGCTAAAGGAATGCTTTTGGGGGTGGTCACAGCCACTCGTTGATGGCCGCGACCACCCCGCACCGCTCGATATGGCTCAGTGCTCGCGAACGAACGGAAGCGTGCACGCGATATCCCATCCAAGAAGGAGACCAACAGTGATGACACGTCGTCGGATAACCACTCTCGCGCTCGCGGCAGTGTGTACTGCGGTGCCGCTGACCACCGTCTCCGCAGCCGAGGCTCACGCCGGAACGATCGGCGCCCTTGGCTTCGGCGTGACGAAGTGTACGGACATCGGAAATGGCAAAGTGTGCGCTACCGGCATCTCGGGTTCCCCTGCCGGTTATGACGCGGCCTACGATAAGCGGGAGGGGGCCACGGTGACCGCACGGTTCCAACTGATGTGCATAAATGGGTTCTCGAAATGGGATAACGGCTCTTTCACCATCTCGAAAGGCCAGAGGAAGAGCTTCGTCTTCTCGGTCGGTAACCAGGGGTCCTGCAAGGTGCTCCTGCACAGCGGCGGCACTGCCTATAGCAGCCCGTACGTAGTGATCCCCTAACCTCGCCGTTTCGGTTGAGATGAGGCCGGAAGCGGGGAGGGAATACGAAAGTGCCTTCTGAGCTGGGACGATGAACCTTGTCGAGGGGTTCTGTCGGTCCAAGCGGAAGGCACTTTCTGCGTGCAGGGTATCGGTTCTCGTCCCAAGCTCCACGTCTCCACTGACGGTTCGGGGGTGGTCGGGCACGCGGGCGCACGTTTGCTGGCGGATCTTGCCGATGCCACCGGTCTGACCACCGCCTACTCCACTGCGCTCAGGCCGCTGCGACCGCGTGGCACCGGGCACGATCCAGGTCGGACCGCCACCGATCTCGCGGTGATGCTCGCCGACGGCGGTGAGGCGATAGCGGATCTGGCCGTGCTGCGGGACCAGGGCGAGGTATTCGGACCGGTCGCCTCCACGCCCACCGCCTGGCGGTTGCTCGCCGACACCGACGGGGCAGTACTCGCTTCGCTGCGGGCGGCCCGCGCCTCAGCCCGGGAAGTCGCCTGGATGCAGGCCGCCGAGACCGGCCAGGGCATACCCGCCGTCCAGGCCGGCGGACGAGAGCTTCCCGGCCTGGTCCTGGACCTCGACGCCACGCTGATCACCTCCCACTCGGAAAAGGAACAGGCCGCGCCCACTTACAAAGGCGGCTTCGGCTTTCATCCGCTGCTGTGTTTCCTGGCGAACACCGGCGAGGCCATGTCCGGCCGACTGCGGCCCGGTAACTCCGGAGCCAACACCGCCGCCGACCACATCGCGGTGCTGGACGACGCCCTCGCACAGATCCCCGACGCTCACCGGTACGGCACCCAGATCCTGGTCCGCGCCGACAGCGCCGGATCCGCGAAAGCCTTCCTCACCCACATCCGGACCTTGCGCGAGCACGGGTTGAACCTGCGGTTCTCGGTCGGATACGCGGTCACCGAGCCGGTCCGTCGTGCAATCCGCTCACTGCCCGAAGCTCTCTGGCATCCCGCCCTGGACCAGAACGGGACACTGCGAGACGGCGCCGAGGTCGCCGAACTGACCGGCATGGTCGACCTCGCCGGTTACCCGGTCGGCACCCGCATCACCGTGCGGCGCGAACGACCGCACCCCGGCGCCCAACTGTCCCTGTTCGATCACGACGAGGGCCTGCGGCACCAGGTATTCCTTACCGATACCCCTTTACTCCGGCGGCGGCTCCGCACAGTTCCTTGAGGTCCGCCACCGCGGACACGCCACCGTCGAGGACCACATCCGGTGCGGCAAGAACACTGGCTTCGGCCGCTTCCCCTCCCGCCGTTTCGATGTCAATGCCACCTGCCTTGAACTCAGCCTCACGGCGATCGATCTCCTCGCCTGGGCCCGCGTCCTCCTGCTGGATGGCGAACTCGCCGCCGCCGAACCCAAGAAACTTCGCTACCGGCTGCTACACGTTGCCGCCCGCCTCACCCGCGGTGGACGCCGCCTCCGCCTGCGGATCTCGGCGACCTGGCCCTGGAGACACGAACTGGCCACGGCTTTCCACCGCCTTGCCGCACTGCCCCGACCAGTCGACTAACCTGCGGCCCCCCGCCCACCCACGACCCGAAGGACCCAGAGAACCCGACCATTGCGCCGGGACTCCACCATGCCCAGCCAACAGAATCGCCTCGACCACCCAACAGTTGATGATCAACGCAGCCGCCTCAGCCCAACCGAAACGGCGAGGCTAGCCTCGCCGTTTCGGTTGGGACGGCTGGCTTTGGGGCGGAAACGCGAAAGTGCCTTCCTGACCTGGGACGATGAACCTTGTTGAGGGGTTCTGTCGGTCCAGGCGGAGGGCACTTTCTACGTGCAGGCTATCGGGTTGCGTCCCAAGGTTCATGTCAGTGCCGGACGAGACCGAAGACGAGGTCATTGGGCGCTGCGTACCGGGGCGGGAATTCAGGGGCAGGCGTTGGGGCGCGCCCCAGGCGGAAGTCGCCGGTCAGTCAGTTCGGTGTGGCAGCCCGTAAAGGTCGTCGAGGCGGAGCGGTGCGGGCGGGGGCAGGGACGGCGCCCCATCCGTGGCCCGGCAGGACTGGAGGAAGTAGGCGAGCAGGCGGCGAGAGGCGGCCAGGGACGCCTCCGGGGACTGTCGCACGACGCCGCTGTTCGCCAGGAGCAGGAGGGTGACGTCGCTGGGATCGAAGTCCTTGCGCAACCGCCCTGTGTTCTTCGCGCGTTGTACCAGCTGGGCGAGTCCTGCCTCGGCGCGGGCGCGCTCGCGATGAAGGTCGGGATCGTCGGGAGACTCGCCGAGGAACGCGGCGCTGAACCCGCGGTCTTCGGCCTGCATCCTGCACACCTTGGCGAGGGCGGAGCAGAGACCGCGCCAGGGATCGTCGTCCCGTAGGGCCTCGTCCAAGGCTGCGACGCACTCGGTGAGCTGCTCGGAGAACGCCGCGGCGATCAGCGAGCCCCGGGTCGGGAAGTGCCGGTAGAGGGTGGCGGCGCCAACGCCGGCCCTGCGGGCGATGGTGCTGGAGGGTACGTCGGTGCCGTTGAGGGCGTACGCCTCGCGGGCGGCCTGGAGGAGCTGGGCGTGGTTGTGCCGGGCGTCGGCTCGCTGCCCCCGGACGGGGGTCCCGGCGGCGGACGAGGACTGGTTTCGAGACGGCTGAACAGGCATGTCTCTCACTTAACCACAAATGGAAGAGGTCGTCCGTTTAGCGGGTTAGCGTCTCTGGTGCCGCGGCATCGAGGTCACCGAGGACGTCTGAGCCTCGTTGTTCGGCAGCCACATGCGCGACAAAACACCTACGAGGAGACATCATGCGTGCAGTAGAGATCACCGAATTCGGTGGTCCGGAGAACCTCAAGCTGGTCAACCGGCCGGACCCGACCGCCGAGCCGGGCCATGCCGTATTGGCGGTGGCAGCGGCCGGGGTCGGCTTTTTCGATGTTCTGCTACGGCAGGGCGCCAATCCTGACGTCGGCACCGGCACCGTACCCGGTCTGGAGGTGGCGGGCACGGTGGTCGAGGTCGGTTCGGAGGACGACGCCGGGTGGGTGGGACGCCGGGTCTTCGCGACGACCGGACACGGCGGCGGCTACAGCGACCGCGCCATGGTGCCCGTCGAATCTCTCGTAGAACTACCGGAGGACGTCTCGTCCCATGACGCGGTAGCGCTCGGGGTGAATTCCCTGGTCGCCGCGGCAAGCGTGGAAAGGGCCGACGTCAGGGCGGGCGAGCGGGTGCTCGTTCGCGGCGCCGGTGGCGGGATCGGCGTGCTCACCACCCAGCTCGCGGCCGCTCGGGGTGCGACGGTGATCGCCTCCGTTCCCGACCGGTCCGTCGCGCAGCGGCTGTACGACCTGGGGGCCACGGAAGTCGTGGGCGTGGACGCGGTCGACCCGGGCCCGGACGGCCGCTATCACGCCGTCATCGACATCGTCGCCGGTTCCGACGTGGCCGACTTCATCCCCCTGCTCCGCCCGAACGGCAGGTACGTGATCAGTGGTGTCGTCGCGGGTGCCCCCACCCCCGACTTCGGCATGGCACTGTTCGCGAACTTCCAGCAGTCCTGGACCATCTCGGCCCTCAGTCTCTCCAGCGCGCCGTCGAAGACCGCCGCCGAGACCTTCGCACTTGTCTTCACCGACTTGCGGGAAGGCCGCCTGAAGCCGGTGCTGCACGGCACCTTCCCGCTGGACGAAGCCGCGGCCGCGCACACTCTGCTGGAGTCCCGCGCCGCCTTCGGCAAGATCGTTCTGACCGTCTGATTCGGCCATCCGGCTCGCCCGCGTCCGCCCCAGGCACGACTCCGCGGACAGGAGGACTGTGCGGGACGACGCGGGTGAGAAGTGGGCGCTCGCCCTCCCAAGTGACGAGACGGAACCGCTCCCGCCCGAGCTGAGCCGTTAGCCTCGCCGTTTCGGTTGGGACGGCTGGCTTTGGGGCGGAAACGCGAAAGTGCCTTCCTGACCTGGGACGATGAACCTTGTTGAGGGGTTCTGTCGGTCCAGGCGGAGGGCACTTTCTACGTGCAGGCTATCGGGTTGCGTCCCAAGGTCCATGTCAGTGCCGATGGTTCGGGGGTGGTCGGGCATGCCGGGGCACGGTTGCTGGCGGATCTTGCTGATGCCACCGGGCTGACCGCCGCGTACTCCGCCGCTCTCAGGCCGCTTCGGCCGCGCGGGACCGGGCATGATCCGGGCCGGGTCGCCACCGATCTCGCGGTGATGCTCGCCGACGGCGGTGAGGCGATCGCGGATCTGGCCGTGCTGCGGGACCAGGGCGAGATGTTCGGCCCGGTCGCCTCCACGCCCACGGCTTGGCGGTTGCTCGCCGACACCGACGAGGCTGCACTCGCTTCGCTGCGAGCGGCCCGCGCCTCAGCCCGGGAAATCGCCTGGATGCAGGCCGCCGAGACCGGCGAGGGCATACCTGCCGCTCGGGCCGGCAGACGAGAACTTCCCGGCCTGGTTCTGGACCTCGACGCCACGCTGGTTACCTGCCACTCGGAAAAGGAACAGGCCGCCCCGACCTATAAGGGCGGCTTCGGCTTCCATCCGCTGCTGTGTTTCCTCGCGAACACCGGCGAGGCCGTGTCGGGGCGGCTGCGGCCCGGTAACTCCGGAGCCAACACTGCCGCCGATCACGTTGCGGTCCTCGACCAGGCGCTCGCGCAGATCCCCGACGCTCACCGGCACGGCACCGACATCCTGGTCCGCGCCGACAGTGCCGGATCCGCGAAAGCCTTCCTCGCCCATGTCCGCGACGTGCGGAAACGAGGAATCCGCACCTTCTTCTCAGTCGGATACGCGGTCACCGAGCCGGTCCGCCGCGCGATCCGCTCGGTGCCCGACCGCCTCTGGCATCCCGCCCTGGACCAGGACGGGACCCTGCGTGATGGCGCCGAGGTCACCGAGCTGACCGGGATGGTCGATCTGGACGGCCATCCGCCCGGCACCCGCATCATCGTGCGCCGGGAGCGGCCGCACCCCGGAGCCCAGCTGTCCCTATTCGATCAGGACGAGGGCCTGCGGCATCAGGTGTTCCTCACCGACACCCGCACTCCGGCGGTGGTTCCGCCCAGTTCCTGGAGGTCCGTCACCGCGGGCATGCCACTGTCGAGGATCACATCCGGTGCGGCAAGACCACCGGCTTCGGCCGCTT
>NZ_JBHVFU010000120.1:0-10936 GCF_042801455.1 Streptomyces sp. NPDC057565
GGCCGGCCAATAGGTGCGCGGCGGTGCTTGCCAGCTCTTCCAGCGCGGCCCGGACCGCCTCGGTGACCAGCTCCAGCCGGGTCAAGTCACGGACTGCGGAAAGGACATGGGTGGAGTCGGTGCGCTGCGTGGTGCGCTCACGCACCAGCCCGGCGTCCTTGAGCCGCGCCAGCGCCAGGTCGAGGAGCCGATCGGCTCGATCGCCCTCGATGAGGCGTTCACGGAAGTCGGCCAGCACACTGTGGTGGAATCCTGGATCGTCCAGGTCCAGAGCCATGGCGTACTTGAAATCGATGCGGCAGCGCACCGCCTCGGCCGCCTGCCGGTCCGAGAGGCCGAGGAGGAACTGAAGCACGCAGACGGTGGCCAACTGAGCAGGCGAGAGACCCGGCCGGCCGTCGCGCGGGTACCAGTCGGCGAAGTCCTGGTCGTCCCACAACCCGTCCAGCCGGTCTCTCACCCACATCGCTGTCGTGCCGTTCGGGTTGCTTGCCCGTGCGATCTGCACGGTCAGAGCCGGAATTTGCTCACCAGAACGGGGACAGAGAGACAACGAACACCTCGGCAACCACATCGGCCTGCGGGACAGCCCGAGCATGCCCGCTGATCTCGCTGCCGCACCGGGAAACTCCAAGATTCCCGACAGAGTCAAGCTAAGGGCTGTCCCGTAATCCCTGACGCCGCGCGCTGTTCCGTCAGGGATTACGGGACAGCCCTTGGCCGGTATCCCAGTGGTAACCGGGGCCTTCGATAGCGTCCGAGAACTGGCCGGGGTGCACGGGCTCCGGCCCCTGGTGAGAGGCGGTTCGTCATGAACATTGTGGTCTTTGGCGCCGGAGGTCGGGCCGGGCGGCAGGCTGTCGCGGAGGCGCACCGACGCGGACATCAGGTCACCGCGGTGGTGCGCGACCCTGCGGGCCACAACGACCTGACCGACGTGCGGGTTGTGGCAGGCGACGTCACGGACACGGCGAGCATCGAGCATGCGGCCGCCGCGCATGACGCCGCCATCAGTGCCGCCGCGGACCTGTCCGTGCCACCACACGAGTTCTTCACCGTGTCGTCCCGCGCCCTGACCACCGGCCTGGCCAACGCGGGCGCGCATCGCCTTGTGGTGGTCGGGCTCGCATCGGTCATGCCCGGTGCGTCCGGCGCTCCCCTGATGGACGAGCCCGGCTACCCGAACGAGTACCGCTCCTTCTCCCTCGGCCACGCGGCGGGCCTCCACGAGCTGCGGAGGTGCGACCTGGACTGGGCGTACGTGGCCCCGGCGGGCGACTTCGACCATGAGGGCACGCGCACTGGCCGGTACCGGATCGCTGAGCATGGCGACTTGGCCAGCCGGATTACGTATGCGGACCTGGCGATCGCACTGATCGACGAGATCGAGGTGCCCCGCCATCACCGGGCCGCCGTCAGCGTGCGGGAGGCGTGACACCCGAGGTCCACGACAGCCCGGGGCGTGGGGTGCGGCTCCAGTGGAGCGATCACGTTTTTGGGCGGATGGTGTCGAGGACCGTGGTCACCGCGGCCCACGCTTTTCTCACCCTCCGCCGCCTGGACCCCAAAGCCCAAGCGCCGGCCTGAGATGTGGTGGTGCCAGGTGCGGCCGTCGAAGTGGTCCAGTCCCAGGCCGTGCTTCATCTCTCGGTAGTCGTGCTCGATCCTCCAGCGCATCTTGGCCAAGCGGACCAGTCGCCGCAGCGAGGTGTCGGCAGGCAGGCTGGTCAGCCAGTACTCGGTGGGCGTTTTCTGGCCGGTGGGCCAGTCGCTCGGCGCCGCCGACGCCACGGGTGACCTGATGCACCTGTTGGAGCGCCTCGTCGTCTGGATCGCGCGCCGTCACCGCCTACATGTGCGCCCGGGTCGCCCAACCGCGATTCGCCCCATGCCCTCCCGAAGCCCGAAACGATCCCGAGCACGAGGCGTCAACCTGCCACTGCGGGAGCGTGTATCGGTGGGATGACCGATGTGCGGGAGGTGGGGGCGCGGTCATAGTCCTCGGAAGATCGTTCGTGGGTGGCCGTGGTGCGCCCATTTGTGGAAAGGGACCTTCTGTGGACACGTATGCGGATCTGGTGTTTCTTGGCGGGCGGGTGGTCACGGTGGATGCGGAGTTCTCCGTCGCCTCGGCCCTGGCGGTGACCGGTGGGATCATCAGTGCCGTCGGTGGGCGGGACGACGTCGCGCCGCTCGTCGGACCCGGCACCCGGGTTGTCGACCTGCGGGGGGCGACACTGCTTCCCGGTATCAACGATTCCCATCTGCACGGTTGTGCCTTCGGCATGGCGACGCCGCCGCTCTCCTTGGACGTCGGCCATCCCGCCGTGTCTTCCCTCGCGGACGTGGCCGAGGCGGTACGGGAGGCCGTCGGACGGGTTCCGGGCGGGCAGTGGATCACGGGGCACGGCTGGGACACCGGTTACCTCGACGAGTGCGTCTCCGATCCGTCATGGCTGCCCTCGCGGCGCGACCTCGACGCCGTGAGCCCGGACCACCCCGTCGTCCTGTATTCCTTCTCCGGGCACGCCACCTGGGTCAACTCCAAGGCAATGGAGCTCATCGGGATCGACCGGCACACCGTCGCGCCGCCCGGCGGGGCCATCGTGGTGGACGAAGCCGGGGAGCCGACCGGGCTGCTCCACGAGGGGGCCCAGGCCCTCGTCCAGAACGCGCTGCCGCCGCTCAGCCGGCAGGAGCGGACCGACGCGATCAGGTCGACCCTCGCCACACTTGCCCGGCTCGGCGTGACCAGCTACACCGAGCCCGGGCTCGGCCCCGGCGGCGTCGGCATCATGCGGGGTGCGCTTGGCGCGGAGACCCTCGACGTCTACCGCCGGCTGCTGGTCGACGGCGAACTCACCGCCCGCGTCGGCGTCCTGCTCCTGCCCACCGGAATGGCGAGCACCGCCGAGGAGTTCACCCGTACCCTCACCGCCCTCGGCGAGTCCGGCGCCGCCGATCCGCGCCGCCTCGCGATCCATGGGGTCAAGATCTTCGCCGACGGCATCGTCCCCAACAAGACGGCCTGGATGCACGAGCCGTACGTCGGCGGCGGCTGCGGCTCCCTGTGCGTCGGCGGCGAGACCGACGCCGAGCGGATCGCCGAGATCGACGCCATGATCCGGCATGCCCACGCCGCAGGGCACCAGCTGGGCGTTCACGTCACCGGTGACCGGGCCATCGACACCGTCGCGGACTCCTTCGCCGCGGCCATGGCCGAGCACCCGCGGCCCGACGCCCGCCACTACGTCATCCACGGCGACTTCCTGACCGCGCACAGCATGAAGGTGCTGGGCGCGCACGGCTTCGGCGTCAACATGAACCCCACCATCAAGTGGACCGTCGCCGACATGGAGGAGGAGTTCGTCGGCGCCGGAAGGGCCGCGTACGCATGGCCCTACCGCGATGCCATCGACGCCGGCGTGCGGGTCGCGAGCGGGTCCGACGCCCCCGTCACGTACCCGGACTGGCGCCAGGGCGTCGCCACCATGGTGCTGCGCGAGTCGAAGGCCACCGGCCGGGTCAGCGGCCCCGAGCAGCGCATCGGCCTGGCCGAGGCGATCCGTACGTACACGATCGACGCTGCCTGGCAGGACTTCGCCGACGACTGGAAGGGCTCCCTGGAGCCGGGCAAGGTCGCCGACCTCTGCGTGCTCGACGGGGATTTGCTCACCGCCGACCCCCACGACATCCCGGAGATGCCCGTCGTCCTCACCGTCATGGACGGGCAGGTCGTGCACGACACCCTTCGCGATTGACGTATTCCGGGCACATGATCATCCTTGGAGTATGGCAGCGGAGCGGAGCACGGCGAACATCCTGGACGCGGCCGTCCACGTCCGTGAGGCCGCCAGGAGCGCCACGAGCGGCGCGACCGGCGCCGACACGGTCCTGGCGGCGCTGTCGGAGGTGATGGAGTACGACCACGCCTCCCTGGCCCGGTGGGATCCGCTGCGCCGACGCCACACCACCTTGGCCGGGAGCTACCCGGACGACGCCACGGCCTACATCGAGACCCGCCTCCACCACGACCCGGTGTTCCCCGTGCTCCGCAGCCCGGTCCGAGGCGGTCTCTGGCTCAGGGACGTCCCCGGGCAACTCCTGGCGGTATCCCCGGGCTTCCAGGATGTGCTGTGTCCCCTCGGCATCGAGGACGGCGTGGCCCAGTGCCTGTTCGCCGCCGACGGCCGGTACGTCGGCATGCTGAACGTCAGCACCCGCCGGCTGCGACGCACGCCCGATCCGGCGCGTGCCGTGTTCACCCTGCTCACCGAGGCGCTCGCCGCGGCCGTCGACACCCGCGCGGGCCCGCCGCCCGAGGCGGTCGCCGCGGCCGACTCCGCCGCGGACGCGCGGCACCCGGACGCGCGGCGGCCCGGCGGACTCTCGCCACGGGAGCTCCAGGTGCTGGCCGAACTGACCGCCGGCCGCACCAACCGGGAGATCGCCGAGCGGCTGTACATCACGCCGCGCACCGTAGGAACCCATATCGAGCACATCCTCGCCAAGCTCGACCTCCCCAACCGCGCGGCCGCCGCCGCCCGAGCCGCCGCCTGGGGAATCGAACCCTCCCGCTGACGCGAGCCCGGCAACGCAAAACGCTTGGACCGCGGACGCGCCCCTGCAGACGCTCCGTTTCCTCACCTGCTGGGGCGACAACAGAGGGTGGAGGCAGGACCAGTGTGGTCCCACGCCTGCGGGCTGGACGATCTTGTGTTGCCGTACGCGCTGCCCGTCCCGTGCTCAACTCGCCACATCACATGCTCAGTCACACCTATTGTCACTGAGCGTCGAAGTTGGCCGCTCGGCGCGCTCCGGGGCCCCCAGAGACGCAAGATGGCCCGGCCGGTCAGCCCGGCCCGGGGCGGGCCGAGCGGACCGGCCGGTGCCGGGTTGTCAGCGCACGTCGACGTAGTCGCCCGTGGCGTTGACCGCCGACGTGGTGGAGGTGCCCGCGAAGGACCAGCGCCAGTAGCCGTCGGCCGAGGCCGTGACCGTCGTCGACAGGTTGCCCGTCGAGTTGGTGTTGACCGTCTTGACGGTCGTGTAGGTGCTGGTGCCCGCCTTGCGGAACTGCAGCTTCACGGGCTGGTTGGTGTAGCCCGCGTAGGTGCGCTTGTCCCAGTTGGCGCGGCTCAGCTTGCCCGTGACCTTGAGCGACTTGCCCTTGGCCACCGGCTCGGGCCCGGCGTCGACGCTGAGCTTGCCGCGGCGCAGGACCGGGTGGGTGATGTCGCCGCCGTTGTTGTAGAGATCGCCGTCCTTGGACTGGAGCTGGACGACCACCTTCCACGGCCCAGCGAGGGTGTTGCGGGGCACGCCCCAGCCCGAGTCGAGCTTGAAGGTGAGCTTGCAGGTGGAGGTGGTGGCGCTGCTCGCGGTGCACGTCGGCGTGCCGTGGTACGACCAGTAGTTGTCCCCGACCTCGCGCTTGATCTGCAAGAACGCGAGCTTGCTGCTGATCCCCGAGTCGTCCGAAGCCGTCACCGAGATGGTGAACGACTCGGTCTGGGAGGTGCCGAGGACGATGGGCTTGCCGCCGTTCACGGACACCTTCTGGATCACCACTCCGGTCTCCGCGGCGTACGCGGCCGGAGCTGTGACAGCGGAGGCGGAAAGGATCAGGGCGCCGCTGAGTACGGCGCCGATGGATGTTGCGCGCAATGAATCCCCAATGTGTCGAGCCGGCCCCGGCCGTGTGAATCCCCCCGGCCGCAGACTTGGCAGGTGGCGTGAGGATACGTCACCCGTGCGGCTCGGTCTCAGCCGGTGTTCGGCCCGCCCAGCCCCACGCCTTGTGCATCGCTGCTCCGGACCGACGGCGACAGGCCCCTGACCCGCCAGGCTCCACTGGCCGATCTGGACAGCCTGCGGGAGTTCATGAGCGACCTCGTGGATGCGCTGAAAGGTGCACATCCGGCTCTGAGGAGGTTGGGTCACGGCAACGTGATCCGGCTACCCGATCACACATATTCGTGAGCCGAAGCACGTTGGTTGTCACATAGGAAGGCTTGTTGTCACCTGTGGGTAGAGCGGGTGAGCTCCGCATCAGGTGATCCCCAAGCTGCTCTCCTCTCCTTGGAGCGGCGGAGCGCCGATGCGACGGCCCCGCATCCACCGGCTGAAGGTGTGCACGCCGCGGATCCTGCTGCGGTGAAGGGTTGTTCGCGCGGCCCCGCTCCGGTGTGGGTGGTTCACCGAGGCGGCGCGTACCGCGTGCGTGTGCTCCCGGCGGGTGCAACCCCCCAACGGTCCTGAGCGGAAGGCGACGGCCCACTGGGGTGTGGACCACCACTGGTGGAACCGCCTGGGCGGGGCCCGGTGGATACGGGCAGGGCGTCGCCCGGGGCTCACGCGGGGGAGTCCCTGCGGGCGAACCATTCGCGGGCTGACACCGACCCTGCTTGTGTGCCCCGCATGGTCCTCCCTTTCCGGGCCCAACGGCGCCCGTGTCGGAGTCCGAGAACAGGCCCGCGTTAATCGCTGGTGTGTGGCTCGGTGGCCCTTGTAGGTTGGCATCGCGACCGCGCCTCCGATGCGCTCGGCTGCGGCTACTTCCTTCTGACAACCAAGTGACGCCGCCGCCCCTTTGATCTCGGCAGGCGCGGGCGTCTTCGCCCCGTCGGACCTTTTGGCCGGGGCCGTCCAATCCTTTGAATCCGGGGGGATTCGCTGACTCGTTACACCCGACGCGTCTCCAAGATCTGGCCCGAGATGCTCGTGGCCCCGCACGTCTCGGCGGCCGCCCGCTCCCTGCCGCCGCCACAGCTCCATCACGGGCCCGCCAGGCCGGACTTCCGCACCTATGAGGGCGGCCCCGCCTTCGTCCGGGAGCCCCGCGAGGAGCTCTTCCTCCTTGCGGTCGGCAACTTCGTCTCCCAGCGGGCCTTTTACGAGAGCGGTGAGGAACGGGACGACCGGTACGCCCGTCTCGTCCGAGAACTCGCTGTCCAGGACCCCGTGTGGACGGCCGGCCTGCTGCGCTGGCTTCGCAGCGAGGGCAACATGCGCACGGCGTCCCTGGTGGGCGCCGCCGCGTACGTGCGGGCCCGGCTCGAGGCCGGGGCGTCCGAAGGCCCGTCCAACCGGTCCGTGATCGACTCGGTACTCCAGCGCGCCGACGAGCCCGGCGAGCTGCTCGCCCACTGGATCTCGGAGTACGGGCGGAACGTGCCGCAGCCCGTGAAGCGGGGCATCGCCGACGGCGTACGCCGGCTGTACACGTCCCGGTCCCTGCTCAAGTACGACACCGCGTCCAAGGGCTTCCGCTTCGGTGATGTGCTCAACCTGGTGCACGCCTCCCCCGACCCGGACAAGCCCTGGCAGGGCGCGCTCTTCCGGTACGCCCTGGACCGCCGCCACCACCCAGAGCAGGCGGTTCCGCCGGCCTCCGACCACCTGCTGACGGCCCACCGGGCGCTGATGGAGTCGGCTGCGGACGAGCGGTGGGCGGTGGTGACCGGGCCGGGCGGCCCCGAGCGGCTGGCCGCGGCGGGCATGACGTGGGAGGCCCTGGCGGGCTGGCTCCACGGACCGATGGACGCCGCCGTCTGGGAAGCCGTGATCCCCACGATGGCGTCGATGGCGCTCCTGCGGAACCTGCGGAACTTCGACGAGGCGGGGGTCTCGGACGAAGTCGCGGCCCGGGTCGCCGCACGGCTCTCGGATGCCTTCGAGGTCGCCCGGTCCCGGCAGTTCCCCTTCCGCTACCTGGCCGCCCACCAGCACGCGCCGTCGCAGCGCTGGGCGGTAGCGCTGGAACGGGCACTGGGCCACTCCCTGGCCAACGTACCGGCCTTGCCCGGCCGGACTCTGATCCTGGTGGACCGGTCCGACTCCATGTTCTGGGACACCGTCTCCGAGCGGTCCAAGCTGACTCGGGCGGACGCGGCGGCTGTGTTCGGTACCGCGCTGGCCATGCGTGCCGAGCAGGCGGATCTGGTGGAGTTCGGCTGGCGCAGCGCAGAGGTGCCGTTCGAGCCGGGCGAGCCGGTGCTCGAAGTACTGAAACGGTTCCACAGTCTCGGAGGCACCCACACCACGAAGGCGGTGCGGACCCATTACCGGGAGCACGACCGGGTCCTGATCGTCACCGACGAGCAGGCCGCCTCCTACAGCCCCGGCGGGCCGGCCGAACCGGTCCCGGCCGATATTCCGGTCTACACGTGGAACCTGGCGGGGTACCGGCCCGCCCACGGCCCCACGGGTCCCCACCGGCACACCTTCGGCGGTCTCACGGATGCCGCGTTCCGGATGGTCGGCCTCATCGAGGCCGGCCGCGAGGCCGCTTGGCCGTGGACCGCTGAGCTGGCCTGATCCGAAAGACTCGGCCTGGCTTGAGGTTTGACTCTTGCAGCTATTGCACTGCCGCGCGGAAGCCGAACCTGCTCCACGTCGGAAGATGCTCAAGGAAGTAGCGACGTCGTTCTGGAACACCGGCGTTGAGGTGGTCCGTTGTACCGACGTTTCGTAAACGTCGATCTTGTGGGGCGAGGCGGGCTCAGCCTGCCCCAGGGCCGATGAGTGATGCCCCGGTGTGCCCATCTCGTCGCGGTGTGAGGGCAAGTAGCCCGGTGCCGCGTACGGGTTTCTTCGGCGAGGTCGCGCGGGCTGATGCTGAGTGCAGCGGCGATCTCAGGGGCCATGCCGTAGGTGATGATGTGCGGGTTTTTATCGGGGTGGTTCGGCATCGTGATGTCAACGCTGCAGGTGTGGGATTTCTTCGCGGAGCGTTTTCAGAGCGGGGGTGACCGACCGGTGCCAGAGGAGGGTGAGACTGGTGCCGCACCGCTCGCGCAGGGCGAGCAGTTCGACAGCTTCCCTGGGTCGCGATCACGGAGTCCATCCAGCACGTGACGGCCCGGGCGGCTCGACACCTGCTTTAGGAGTTCGATCTCGCCCCTGCGTGGCCGCGGTCTGGCCCGTGCGTGGGTGCCATTGCCGTGTGCTGACTGTCGCGGCTGTTCGTGGTCGTTGATGTCAGCGTTGGATGTCAGCGGAACAGATGCGGCACGGGGCAGACTTTCCATGACCAGTCCGGTCGGTCTGCCCAGCGCCACCAGGCGTGTCGGTCGGCGCACTTCCACAGCGTCCGACTGGGGGCCGCTCTCGTCCGGCCCAGTTCGTCGCTGTTGGTGTCAGTCGTTGGTGTCAGACATCAGGGCACACTTGACATTCGGTATCGCTGACAGTGCAGCGTGCAACAGTCGGTGTTGCTGGTTTGTCAGCCGAATGCGGCGAGCTGGTTCAACAGCTGCATGACCTGGGAATCGCCGCTCCATTCACCCTTCTGCTGGGCGTCGGTAAGGCGCTTACGCAGGTCGCGGGCCTTGTCTGCGGCCTTGTCGGTCTCACCCTTCTCGACCCTTTTGTTGATCTCGGCTGCCTTCTTCTGGGCGTCGTCGTACAGGTCCGGCTTCATGGAGCCGGACTGGACGGCGAGCGTGGCGGAGAGTTGGCGGGCGAGGGTAGCCGCGTCCTGGGCGGTCGTCTGTTTCACGCTCGGGGTAGGCGTGGGGCTCGGGCCGCGAGTGGGGGCCGACGACGGGCTGGGGGAGGGTGGCTCACTGATGGTCGGGGGAGCGGAGGAGGCGGTGTCCTTGCTGCTGTCGCCGCCGACAACGAGGAAGAGGACCGCGAGAAGGCATGCGCCGCCGGCGACCAGACCGCCGAGGACGAGCGGCAGGGGCGGACGGGCCCCTTGCCGGGGGCGGCTCCGTGACGGAGGCGATCCGTCCGCGGAGACGCTGATGGCGGGGAGAGGAGCGGTGGCGTCGACGGGCGGCAGGAACTGGGTGGCCTGGGCGCGAGCTTCGGCGGCGACGGCCGCCAGGTGCCGGGCGATGTCGGCGGCATCACCGGGGCGGTCGGTGGGGTTCTTGGCCAGCAGGGCGTGGACAGTGCCCACCAGGTGCGGCGGGGCGTCCGGGCGTATCTCGTCCAGTGGGGCGGGGTGCTCGTGGACGTGGCGGTAGAGCACTCCAGCGATGTCCTGGCCGGGGAAGGGCGGTTGCCCGGCCAGCAGTTCGTACAGCACGCAGCCGAGCGCATACAGGTCGGCGGCCGGGCCCACCGGGTGCCGCAGTGCTTGCTCGGGGGCGGTGTACGCGGCGGTGCCCAGCGCCAGGCCGTCGTCGGCGGCGGCGTGTTCGGCCAGCTGCGCGATACCGAAGTCGACGACCTTGACCACGCCGTCGTCGCTGAGCAGCAGGTTGGCGGGCTTGATGTCGCGGTGCACCACCCCCGCGGCGTGTGCGGCGGTCAGGGCGCGCGCCGCCTGCGCACCGAGGTCGGCAGCCTGCGTCCAGGCCAGCTGCCCTGAGGCGGCGAGTACATCGGCCAAGCTGCGGCCACGGACGAGCTCTATGACAAGGAACGGGCGGCCGTCGGCGGCGTGCCCGAAGTCGTACACCGCGGCGATGTTGGCGTGGGTGAGCCGGGCGGCGGCGTGAGCCTCGTGACGGAACCGCTCGGCCGCGCCCGCATCGCCCGGCGCGGCGGCGAGTAGCTTGACCGCGACCTCCCGGCCCAGCGCGCTGTCCCACCCGCGCCAGACCTGGCCCATGCCGCCGCTGCCGAGCGGCTCGATCAAGCCGTACCGGTCCGCGAGCATCTCGCCGTGCACACTCCACCCCCACACCTGGTTCGTCAAAGCGCACACTTTAGGCCAGCCCGATCATCCGCGGCGTTCCAGGCAGAGATGCGAGAACAAGCGGGCGAACGCTTTCATCTCGCCGCGCGCGCTGTTGGCGCTTAGCCTCGATCCACCGGGTGATGGTTCGTCCAGTGCCTGGACATGAAAGTGGAGATGCACTCTGACCTGGGAAAATAGGAGTTCTGGAGCCGTAAGGGAATTACTGTCGGTTTTCGCACTGATCCGGTGCGTGCGGTGGTATACGGGCTGGCATGGGGATATCGGATGAGGTCCTGGCGG
>NZ_JBHVFU010000121.1:0-10704 GCF_042801455.1 Streptomyces sp. NPDC057565
ACGCTCGGCTGGAAGACACCGGCCGAGGCGTTCAACGAGCAGCTACTGTTGCTCCAACAAGCCGGTGTTGCAACGACCGGTTGAATCCAGTCAGTACACCAGTCACCAATTTGCTGTTCTGGCAGCGGAGTTCGGCGTCCGTCTGTCCGTCGGTCGCACCGGTCAGTGCTGGGACAATGCGCTTGCCGAGTCGTTCTTCGCCACCATCAAGCGGGAGTTGCTCGACACCACCGCCTGGCCCAGCCGGGCCGCCGCCCGCACCGCGATCTTCGACTTCATCGAGGGCTGGTACAACTTGCACCGACTGCACAGCAGCCTCGGCTACCTCAGTCCCGCCGACTACGAGACCGCGCTCGCAGCCTGACCACCACACCAAGAGTGTCCGTCAAAGCGGAACAAGCTCAACCAGCGGGCTCAAGACTTGTGGTCTGTCTCAACGAACCGAGTCCACACGTCTCACCCAATCCAGTCCACGCAGGTCAGCGCCATGCGGACGACTAACTTCGTTGAGACAGGACAGCCACCATCACTGCCCAGGCCCCGGCGCCTGCCACGAGTGACGCGGCCCTGGGCGGCTTGTCCGGTTGATGGGTGTGCTGCCGGTCCGGCGCCACGGCTTCTCGTACCTGCCGCCGCACGCCCGGCATTGGGCTCGGAAGAGCGCGGTGGCGGGTCCCATCTGGTCGCTCGACTCGGCGGGGTATTCGGCGTTCTGGATTCTCGCGACGAGCTGCGGGGTGGTGCAGGTGCACGCGTGGGCACTGGACGTGTGCCGGCGGGAGCGAGCGGTGCCGGGGGGCGGGGCGTCGACGAAGTCGGTCCGGTAGCCGTCGATCGGCTTGTACTTGGTGCGCTTCTGGGCCGCACCGGCAATCTTGCCGGCCTCGGTGGCGATGTCGTTCAGGGGCTGGTACCAGGCGCGGATGCCCATGTCGCCGAGTGCGCTGAGCACCCAGTCGTCGAGGTAGGCGTAGCTGTCTGCGAAGGAGAGGCCCGAGACCAGGGACTCCGGCACGGACAGGGAGTACGTGATCGTACTCATGGGCTCTACGAACATGGCCCCACCACCGGAAATGCGGCGAACCACGGTCATCCCGTGCTTCGCGGCCCCCTCGGGGTCCACCTCGTTCCGCAGGGACTGGAAGCTGCCGATCACCACAGCAGGTGAGGCCCACTCCCATACCCGTAGAGCCGGGGGTCGCCGCTCAGCGGCCACCTCGGCGGTGATCACCTCGTCCAGTGCCATGTGCAGGGCTGGTGCCTGTGGCTCCGTGTGCACCAGTTGCCAGTCGTAGTCGCTCCACTCGGTCGCGTGGGCCAGAGCACGCCGGACGGCGATGCCGACGCCCTCCGCTGTCAGCCCGAGCATCGTGGTCGATTCGTCGGCCACCTCTCGCGCTCGGCGCACGGGAGCGGGCCGGCCGGACTCTGCCGCGACAGCGTCCGCGTCCAGGTCGAAGACGCCGTCCTCCTCTCACGAGGAGGAGTTCAGCCACTGAGGTATGTATGCCAAGGTCCACGCACTCCACTGCTTCAGGACCTGCACCGGCGCGAACTTCGCCGGCCAGACGTCGATCCGGATCCGTTCCATCGTCTCCTCGGACTCGTCCGCTGCGATACCCGCCTCCACAGCCCGCGCCAGGTTCTGCTGCTGCACGGCCCGACGGCACTTCGAGGCCGGCCTCCAGAACGTGGTCCAAGGACGACACGTCGAGCGTGGGCGGCTCCGTGGCGACGTGCGCCTGCGCATTCACGTCGACGTTCGCCTCGGTCCGGATCCCGCGGCTCTCCCCGCGGCGGCACGCTACCTGCCACTCGGGTGTGGAAGCATGCCGTCCATGTCCACCGATCCCATAGACGCGGCCGCTGTGGCACACACGGCCCGCCTCGTTGCCGCGGTCCCCACCCCCCTCGGCGCCGCGGACGCCGACGCTCCGCGCATCCAGTACGGGCCCGGCCACAGGCTGCTCGTCCAGCGCGGGGACGACGAGTTCGCCGTGGTCGGGCTCGGCCCGACAGGGCAGGAGCACGGCGCCGAGTTCCGCTTCCCCGCCCCCTGGCCTCGGCCCTTCGGCGATGTCACCGTCTCTCCCACGGGCGACCTCGCCGTGTTCAGCGGCGTGCACGCCGTACGGGCCGTGGACCGGACAGGCAAGGTCCACTGGGAGCTCCCGCACGGGTGCTGGTCCGCCGCCAAGTGCACGGCGGCCCATGCCTCGTTCGAGGAGTACGCGGACGACCCGCGGCATCGGCGCGCAGGCCGCGGTTCCGCCGCGTTCAGCCCGGACGGCAAGTTGGTGTGGGCCCATGTGCGGCACGCACAGGACTGGCCGCACGAGGAGTGGCTGGTCCTCGACGCGGCCGACGGGTCGGTGCTCGGCCGGACCAGGACCTCGACCGTGGGTTCGGCGTCCGCCCACTTCCCGCATCCCGACGGCTCGTACATGGGACTGACCGTCGGTGAGGGGCATGAGGACTCCCCTTCCCTGTGGGGGCATTGGGACGGTACCGACCTGGGCTTCGAACGCATCGAAGGGGTACTGCTGCAGGACGTCAGTCCGTCCGGTGGGCACTTCCTGTGCACGGATCCCGGCCAGTGGGCGCTGTATCTGCACGAGTCCCCCGGCGCGCAGGAGGCCGGACGCCTCAACGCCAGGGATGTCGTGCCACCCGCGCCGGGTGAGGACATGGCGCGCTGGGATTACGAGGGCGCCTACCCCTACGAGGACGGCGCCGTCGTCAGCACCGATGGGCACACCGCCGAGCCCCGTCACTGGCTTGTGGACCCGGGCACACTCGCCCTGCGCGGGCGGATCGTCTACTCCCTGCCGGTCTCGGGCAGCCCATTGCCGGCCGGCCCCGGCCTGTGGGCCACCCTCGCCGAGGACCGCACGGCCGTGCACCTGTGGAGTCTGGCCGACGCGAGCTGAGCGCGTCCCGCGACGCGAACGCCGGTACCTGGACCGCCCCGTGGCCCGCTCCGAGGCCGAGCAGACGTACCGCGCGGCCCTGGCCAGGGCCCGCGCCGAGAAGCGCGCCCGCCGCCGCAGCTGACGACGAGGACTGCGGGTCTAGTTGACCCGGCTGCGTACGTCTCCATGTTGTCGACCATCCACTCGGTCGCCTCGTCGAGCTGCTTCGCCCAACGGGCCCGCTCAGCCGCGACACGCTCTCGCATGACCGGCGTCCACGCCGCGTCGTCCGGGGCCGGCGCCTCGAACTTCCGCAGCCGGGCGCCAGCTGACAAGATCCGCAGCATCGCGGCCAAGAACTGGTCCCGGGCCTGGTGCGCTTCCAGGATGCGGCGCTGGCGGGCTTCCAGCCGCGGCATCACCAGCCACCCGGTGGCCACTGTCGTGACTAGCGACGTCGCCAACGCGATCAGGATCGTTTCCGCCACCCCGGGTCCAGCAGACACGCGCACAACCTCTCTCGCTGCGCCGCCATAGCACTCTGCGGCCGAAGTCTGCCAGCCTGCCCTGACAGCTCGAATCGACCCGGCGAAAGGCCTTCGGCCGGCCGAGCGTCTTCGGCATGATCAGACCTGTGGAATCTGAAGTCGTCGCCGCCCTCATCGCCAGCCCGGTCGCGCTCACTGCCGCAGTGGCCGCCTACGGGGCGGGCAAGGCGCAGGGGCGCGGCACATTGGACTCCGTACGGCGTGCTTCCCAACGGGAGTCCTACGCTCACCTACTCGCCACGGCATACACCTTCAAAAGGGCCGCAGACGAGGCTCTTGACCCCTGGCGCGATCCCTCCGATACCCAGCCCGCACCGGAGATTCAGGCAGAAAGGACGCAGCGACTCTTCGAAGCGTTGCGCCAAATCACCGAAGCTGGGGCAGTCGTAACCCTGGACGGCCCTCCACACATCGCTGAACGGGCTCAGAACATCATCAGGCGCGCGGAAATGCTCGGACTCCGCTCGGGCTTTTCCCGGGGCAGCTCGTCGCCACACGCGTCCCTCAGCAGGATCCGGGAGGACTTCCAACTACTTACGACCGTCATGGACACCTTTGCCCGAGAGGCCAGCGCATACCTCAACACTGGAAGGCTGCCACAGCGGCGCTGGTGGTCTCGCAGCAGCTGACTGTGATCACACGCCGGTCCGAAGCTGAGCCCGGACCTCTTCGAGGCGGGACACCGGTACCGCGCGGTCATACCTGAGGCCGGCTGCGGTCAATGCCTGCTGCGCGGGATTACCATGACCGCGGGCGGCCCCCCTCGGCACCAGCGCTCTGTGGTGGATCCAGCATCGGTAAACGCCTGGCGTCCTGTTCCTCGGGGGCAGGACGCCCGAGGGGGGCGATCAGGCGCGGAGAGCGGGAAGGACGGATGCCGAACCGCCGATGAGGGAGTTCCGCCCCGTGACCAGCTCTGGCACGTACTTGTACAGCGTGGTGCGGGAGACGCCCACGGGCCAGCGGGCCCGGCCAGGGCCTGCGCCCTCTCTGGAACCCGGACGCCGTCGAAGACGACGAGGGCAACGACTGAACCGGCCCGCGACGTACGGTGGAGACGTGGCACGTACCAGCCCGAGCTGTCAGAACGGTGGTTCGGTGGAGTAGGGGCCGTCCCAGGCGGGTGTGGTCGGTTTGGTCCTCGGCTGCTGGAGGACTCGTACAGCGTCTTCGATGCGGCCGAGGTCGATGAGGCGCTCGGCACGGCGAGAGCCGTTGGATGTCGGGTGCTGTTCGAGGACTGCGGCGGCGTCCTCGGTGCGGCCGGCTTCGGCGAGCACGTCGGACAGGGCCCAGGCCGCGTACCAGGTGTCGCCCTCGGGGTGCGCCCGCGCCTGCTCGATCGCTTCATCGAGCAGGCCGCAGTCGGCCATGAGCGGAAGCCGCATCCGGAAGAATTCCCATTCCTCCTTGCCGCCGCTTCGCGCCTTGAGGGCATCGAGGTGGGCCAGACCGTCCCGAGGCCGGCCGTGGTCGGCGTACAGGGTGCAAAGAGTGTGGACAATCCAGTCCTCCGCGCCGCCGGGCCGTTCGGCGAGCGCGCGCATCACCTCGATCGCCTCGTCGCCCCGTCCTTGCCGGACCAGGAGCTCGGACAGCGGGACAGCCACATGCCACATTCCGTCCGGCGTAGCACCGAACGTACGGTAGGCGGCGATCGCGCCTTCCACGTCGCCGCGTTCCTCCAGCACTTCGGCAAGGCGCTGCACGGCGTGCCCGTGGTGCTCGGACGCCGCGTACGCACGCAGTTCCGTGATTCGATCGTGCCTGGCCAGCAGGTCGGCCAGCTGGTCACGGCCGTTGACGGAAGTGGCCTCGCGGGTGTGCAGCAGGGCGATCGCCTCCTCGATCCGGCCCTGGCGTTCCCTGATCGTGGCGAGCAGGCCGACTGCGTTGGACGGTTCCATCCGGAGGTTGTTGCAGTCCGGGTCGTTGCAAGCGGGGACCGCCGCTTCTACCCGGGCCTCCAACAGGGTCGCCGCTTCCTCGTCCAGGCCTGCCGCTTCGGCGACGTCGACCAGGCACTCGGCGAGGAACCCGTCCTGGATCCCGGCGCGCAGCAGCATGAACGCCTCGCCGCTGCGGCCGTGGCGGGCCAGCAGGCGCGCGAAGAAGACCAGCGCCAGCCGGTCACCGGCCTCCGCGTACGGGCGGGACAGCGCGATCGCCTCCTCCACCCGGCCCCAGCCCTCCAGCAGCTCCGCCCGGGCTCGGGCCGCCGGCCACCAGTTCGTGGCGATGTACGGAGCGAGCACCTCCAACGCCTGCTCGCGCCGGCCCCGATGCCCGAGCAACCGTGCCCGCTCCAGCGCGCAGAACCACTCCCCGCGGCCGGCCTGGAACTCCACTTCCCGTTCATGACCGAGTTCGAGAAGCCGCGCCACCAGCAGCGGAGGAATGCAGCCCGTCAACGTTCGGGCCCGGTAGTCAAGATCAGCAGCGTCCACGACAGCGCACCTTAGCCCTCACCACCGACACGGCCCGCACGTCAAAGCCATCGCACGGGAGGGCAGGCGTCAAAAGACCTTGGCACCCTCAAGTGATCAACGCACCACCCACGGATGATCATGTGATCGTGGAGGTACAGGTGCGTGACTACGGGTTTTCGCCAGCTCAGCAGGATCAGATCTGGAGATGCTGGCGGGAGGGACAATCGTTCAGCTTGATCGGGCGGGCACTTGGGGCACCGATTTACCACGTCCGCCAGTTCCTGTACCAGAGCGGTGGCATCCGCCTCACGCCGCAGACGCGATCAGAGCGGCATCTGACCGGCGGCGAGCGCGAAGAGATATCCCGTGGCATCGCCGCTGGAGAATCTGCCCGGCAGCTAGCCAGGCGGCTGGGCAGATCACCTTCGACCGTCTCCCGCGAGATCGCCCGAAACGGCGGCCGGGACCGCTACCGAGCCGCGTCCGCCGATGCGGCCGCCTACACGCGTGGGCGCCGACCCAAGCAGGCCAAGCTCGCCCAACGGCCCGCTCTGCGGCCGCGGCGCCGGGGGAGCGGGCCGGTACTACGGGCGGTTTACGGTCACCTCGGAGGTCCGGTCTCTGCTCGGGCTGTGGAGGGGCAACGTTGCCGCTGTCCACGGTGAGCTGACGGCTCGCGCGGCCAGGGGCGAGGGTGAACCGCCGCCGTCGATTCCGACGCTGCATCGCGCGATTCGGCGTGATCTGTCGCTGGGGGAGCGGGCAGGGCTTGCGGGTGGGGAGTGTGAGGCCCGCAAGCACGATGTGTTTCTGGCCCGGCCGCGGGGGTGGCGGAACCAGGTGTGGGAGGCCGATCACGTTCAGGCCCCGGTCCTGGTCGATGTCGAGGGCACCACCCTGCGGCCGTGGATCACATGGTTCATGGACTGCGCGACGAACGCGGTCATGGGTGTTGCGGTCACTCCCGGGTCCCCGTCCCGGGAGTCGGTGCTGACCGCGCTGCGCGCGGCGGTGGTGCGCGAGGAGCCGTTTGGCCCGCAGGGCGGGCTGCCGGAGCGGGTGCGGGTGGATCGGGGCAAGGACTTCCTGTCGAAGACGGTGACTGCCGCGTTCAACGCTCTCGACGTCACGGTTGAGGACCTCCCCGCCTACACCCCGCACCTGAAGGGCGCGGTGGAGGGGCTGAACCGGGCGGTGGAGTCGATGTTCCTTGCCGCTCTGCCCGGCTACGTCCGCCAGCCGCGCCCGGGCCGGCGCCGGGGTTTGAAGTACCGGCCGTGGTGGGGGTCGTGTCTCCTTACGTTGTTGCTGGGTTGATTCCGGTCACTCGTAGGATCGGAAGGCCCAGGGATGCTGGGTGTGGCTGCGTGTCTCCAGCCCAGTGGTGGCTTCAAACGATTGGCCGCCTGGCATCCCGCGACGACTCGACCACTCATTGGGATGCGGGCCGTGATCACTGCTGCCACGTCAAGATCGTCCCACTACCCCGGACCCAGCGTTACGGAGATCAGTACTTGCCAGAATTCTGTTGGGCGGTCTCGTCACCGGCCGGTACGGCGCCACGCAGAACAAGGGGGATGAGCCGTTGCGCCCAATGCTGATGGTGGATGTGGACGGACCGCTGAACCCGTATGCCGCGAAGCCGCACCGTCGGCCCGAGGGCTATCAGACGCACCGCTTGGTGACGCCTCGCTGGGAGGCCGCCGAGCGGCGCCGACTGACTGAGTGGGGGCTGCCGAACAAGCCCGTGAAGCCGCTGCGGGTGTGGCTCAACCCGGATCACGGCCCGGCGCTGGAGGCGCTTCCCTTCGACCTGGTGTGGGCGACAACGTGGGAGGAAGAAGCCAACGCCTTCGTCGCGCCAGTCCTGGGATTGCCCGAGCTGCCCTTCATTGCCTGGCCCTCGCCGCGGCCCGAGCCCGGGGCTGGTGTGTTCTGGAAGGCGCCTGAGATCGTCACCTGGGCGAAGGGCCGTGCGTTCGCCTGGGTCGACGACGAGATCACAGAGGCGGATCGTACCTGGGTGAAGGAACACCACGACGATCCCGCCCTACTGCACCGGATCGACCCACGACGCGGCCTTGCCATCGACGACTTCGCCACGCTGACCGCATGGGCAACCGGCCTCGACTGACTCCGCAGCCGGTCGAGAACCAGCCGCGACGCCGTCCTGCATGATCGTTACGGGACAAGTTTTAGGGGGAACCGAATCAATCGCGATGCCGTCGAAGGGGCAATTGAGCTGCTGAAAGGCCTAACCGTGACGAAATCCAGCATGTACCTGCTCGTCGCATGCGCTGCGCTTGCCCTCGCCGTGGTCGGCTGCGACGCAGGGTCCACACCGGCCACCGCCGGAGGCGGCGTCCAAGCAAAGGCAGCCCGGTGGTCCGAACCGAATCGGTATTCCTTCCGGCTTCTCTCCGAGTCCGGAGAGCGGGGCGGCCTTGGGGAGTACCGGATCACCGTGGAAAACGGGAAGGTCGTCAAAGCGATCGGCCTCGACGAGTCGGCCCGGCGCACGGTCGAGGGGAATCCGCAGGATGTCCCGACGCTTGGCGGTCTCCTCACTGATGTCCAGAAGGCCCGTGCAGGCCAGGCTGAAGTCGCGGAGACGGTATTTGCCGCAGATGGACACCCCGCTGAGATTCACATCGACTGGCTGGAGAATGCCATCGATGACGAGGCCGACTACCTCATCACCGAATACCGCGAACTTCCCTGACTGGCGCGGCAAACTGTCCTCTACCGCGTGCAGCCCTTCGGCCGGACGACGGCATCGCGATTGATTCGGTTCCTGTCCGACCTTCCCGCAGACCACGCTGGTCCGGCTCGCCAAGCTCCGGTGGCGCATCGAGCATGACTACCGCGAACGACGTTGATGTCACCCGTTGATGTCAGAAGCCCCCGGACGGCTCCCACGGTCGCGCGAAAAAGGGGGAGCCGCGACCGGCCCGTCGCCGGTCGACCGGCGTAAGACGGGTAGCAAACACCGCCTGATCTGCGACGGGAAGGGCACCCGTTCAAGGTCATCACCACCGCGGCGAACGTCAACGACATCACTCAGACCCTTGCCCTTGTCAACGGCATCCCGTTGGTGGCCGGACGTCCAGGCCACCCCCGCCGACGGCCCGACGCCGTGCTGGGCGACAAGGCGTACGACTCCCAGGCGGTCCGTCGTGAATTGCGCAGACGCCGGATCATGCCGGTGATCTCTCGCAAGGGCGCCCCGAACATTAAGAAGTCATCTCATTTGGCGGGGCCGGTAGGCTGGCGGTCATGGTGGGGATCGTTGAGCGGCTGGTTCCGGATGAGTTGTGGGAGTTGTTTCAGCGGGTGGTGCCGGAGGCGCCGTCGCGGCCGCAGGGTGGTGGACGGCGTCGGCATGGTGACAGGGAGGTGCTGGCCGCGATCGTGTTCGTGGCCACGTCGGGCTGCACGTGGCAGCAGTTGCCCACTGCTTCGTTCGGGCCGTCGGGGGCGACGGCTCATCGGCGTTTTTCCGAGTGGACGAAGGCCAGGGTGTGGGCCAAGCTCCACCGCCTGGTCCTCGACGAACTCGGCGCCCGCGGCGAGTTGGACTGGTCGCGCTGTGCGATCGACTCGGTGAACATGCGGGCCCTGAAAAGGGGGACCTGACAGGTCCGAATCCTGTCGACCGGGGCAAGTACGGGTCGAAGATCCACTTGATCACCGAGCGGACCGGTCTGCCCCTCTCCGTCGCAATCTCGGGGGCGAACCTGCACGACAGCCAGGCCCTGATCCCGCTCGTGCAAGGGATACCGCCGATCCGCTCCCGCCGCGGACCGCGGCGCCGCAAGCCCGCAAAGCTCCACGCCGACAAGGGCTACGACTACACCCACCTGCGACGATGGCTACGCCGGCGCGGCATCCAGCACCGCATCGCGAGGAAGGGAGTCGAGTCCTCACAGCGACTGGGCCGCCACCGCTGGACCGTCGAACGCACCATGTCCTGGCTCGCCGGCTGCCGCCGTCTCCACCGGCGCTACGAGCGCAAGGCCGAGCACTTTCTCGCCTTCACGAGCATCGCCTGCACCCTCATCTGCTACCGCAGGCTCACCAATTGAGATGACTTCTAAGGGTCTGGGCAAGCTCCGCTACGTCGTCGAGCAGACCTTCGCCCTGCTGCACCAGTTCAAGCGCCTCGCGGTCCGGTGGGAACGACGGCTCGACCTGCACGACGCTCTCGTCTCCCTCGCCTGCGGTCTCATCTGCTGGAGAAGGCTCAGCCGACAGCGTGCGCGGTCAGCTGTGCGGTCCTACGCTGGCCAGCTGTGACTGACAGCCCTCTGCGATGGCCCCACAGTGGGCTCCGTCCGTTCCAGATAGTCCTCTGCCGAGTGACGGGACACCGCGGACGCTTCGGCGTGGAAGTCGAGTTGATCGCGCCCGTAACCAAGGTCCTGGCATTCATCGACTTCGTAAATCTCACAGACAGCTTGGAGCACCCGCGCCCAGAAGACTTCCCAGCGATCGACAGCACGCTCGATGCCGTCGTACTCGACTTCATGCCCAGCGGTGAGCTGCGTCTGTCGGCTCGTCCATCGTCACTGACTCGGCAACAGCGGTGAAAGACGCCCGCACCCAAGACCACGGCGCACGGCAAAAGCCTGACGCCCGCCCAACATTCAAGATCGTGTTACGAGCTCTCAGGGGTTGCGTCCCTTACCAGCCGCTCAAGAACCCTTGATTACCGCTCGCCCCGCTAGTGTCCTGAGTCTTTGATTCGGTTTAGATATCCGGTGAGGCGTTCGAAGATCTCGTCGGCGGTCTTCGTCCAGACGAAGGGCCTGGGGT
>NZ_JBHVFU010000122.1:0-9971 GCF_042801455.1 Streptomyces sp. NPDC057565
AAAGCCGGATGCGGGAGAACCGCATGTCCGGTTTGAAGCGGCGGGGACTGGAAACGGAGATTTATCCACCGCGCCAGTCCCCGACCCTACTCGACCTCTGGATGGCCCGGGAGCACCCCGGCATCCAGTTCGAGCGGTACTGCGACGACGTGGTGGTCCACTGCCGCAACGAGGTTCAAGCACATCAGGTGCGTGAGGCCATCGCCGGGCGGCTGGCCGAGTGCGGGGGGGCTGGAGTTGCATCCCCAGAAGACCCGCATTGTGTATTGCCGGGACAGGAACAGGCGTGGCTCGGCCGAGCACACCTCGTTCACGTTCCTGGGGTACGGGTTTCGTGTGCGGAAACTCCGGACGAAGCGCGGGGACTTCTTCTTCGGCTTCAATCCGGCTGTCAGCGACGAGGCCGCCAAGCAAATCCGGGTGCAGATCCGCCGGTGGCGGTTGCACGTGCGCAGTGACACAACCCTGGAGGAGCTCGCCCGGGAGATCAACCCGGTCGTGCGGGGCTGGATCAACTACTTCGGACGGTTTCACCCGTCCGCGTTGCTCTCCACCCTCAACCGCATCAACGACTATCTGGTGCGGTGGCTCGTCCGCAAGTACGAGCGGTTCAAACGGAAACGAGCGAGAGCGCGAGAGGCCCTGAACCGTCACGCCAGGCGGTTCCCGGGGCTCTTCGCACACTGGAAACTCGTCAAGCCGTAACCGTGAATGACTGGACGATGGGAGCCGTGTAAGCCGAGAGGCTTACGCACGGTTCTGAGAGCGGCGGCGGGTGAAACTCCCGCCGCCGACTCACCCAGGCCCTGGACCGGTCCCAGCCAGTGCTGCCGATAATGCCGGGCATGCCCGAGCGGCGCACCCACGACTACGTGCGCAACGGCCTGACCACCCTGTTCGCCGCCTTCGATGTCGCCACCGGCCAGGTCATCTCGGCCCTGCACCGGCGGCACCGGGCCGTGGAGTTCAAGAAATTCCTGATCCGGATCGACAAGGCGGTGCCCGCTCACCTGCAGATCCACCTGATCGTGGACAACTATGGCACCCACAAGACACCGGTGATCAAGGCCTGGCTCGCCAAACATCCCCGGTTCGAGCTGCACTTCACCCCGATCGGTTCCTCGTGGATCAACCAGGTCGAGAGGTGGTTCGGCTACCTGGCCCACCAGATGATCCGTCGAGGCGCACACAAGAACATCCAGGCCCTGGAAGCCGACATCCGCGCATGGGTCAAAGACTGGAACGAAGACCCCAAGCCCTTCATCTGGACCAAGACCGCCGAAGAGATCCTCGACTCCCTCGCCCGCTTCTGCCGACGGATCTCTGGCGCAGGACACTAGTACTCCAGCCGTAGTTCGGTATCTGGGCAGGTCAGCGGCCTGGGGGCGCGAGTGTAGCGGGGCCGGCGGGTGCGCGGGAGGGGCTTGCCCACCGTGCTCCGGCGAATAGGTAGCCGCGTCGTTCGTAGTGGCTCTGGCGGGCGCGTGCCTGGTGGCGTCGTCGCCATCGTGACCAGTTCATGGCGTGGGTGCGACGTGTGAGGTGGTGTGCGGGCTCAATTGCCATCAGGCGGCGGATCTCGGCCGGTGTGAGAAGGGAGTATATGAGTGTATAGGAGTTTTGTCGTCACCTGAATGTGTGGCGGTGCGGCATCCCGGCCGGTCGGCGGCCATGGGCGTGTTGGGCTGGGCACCGTGAGCGAGCGCAAGCCCTACAAGACCGACGTGAGCGACGAGCGGTGGGCGCTGGTCGAGCCGGTGATCGCCGCGTGGAAGGCCGCGCATCCCTCGGTCAGCGGCCATCAGGGCCGGTACGAGATGCGGGGGGTCGTCAACGCGCTGCTCTACCAGGGTCGGACCGGCTGCCAGTGGGACCTGCTTCCGCACGAATTTCCGCCACCCGGCGCGGTGAAGTACTACTTCTACACCTGGCGTGACGACGGCACCGACCAGGCCATTCACGACCTGCTGCGCTGGCAGGTGCGGGAGATGGCACGCCGGAAGGCGGACCCGAGCCTGGTGGTGCTCGATACCCAGAGCGTGCACGCGGCGGCCGGAGTGCCCGCTGAGTCGACGGGGCGCGATCCGGCAAAAAAGTACCGGGCCGCAAGCGCGGCCTTGCCGTTGACGTTCTGGGGTTGGTGATCGCGGTGGTCGTGATGGCGGCGTCGGCGCACGAGAACGCCGTCGGCATCGCGCTGCTGGACAAGGTCGCCGCCGACACCGACGCCGTGGAGAAAGCCCTGGTCGATCAGGGCTTCAAGAACGCCGTCATCGCGCACGGGGAGAAGGTAGGCATCGAGGTGGAGGTCGTGGAGCGCGCCTATGGGATCTTGATGCTGCACCGCAGGCTGGTGCGCGATTACGAGCATCTGCCCCGTAGTTCGGAGTCGCGGGTGTACTGGGCGATGACCGCGGTGACAGTGCGCCGGTTGACCGGGGCGGCCGTGCCGGCTTGGCGCACCGCATGACCGGCGGGGAGCTGACGCTCGGCGCAGTGCTGGCGCGGCTGGAGGAGCGGGAACGAGAGATCACCGCGCAAGCCGAGGAGACGCGGGAACAGATCACGCAGCTGACCGCACAGCTCGACGAACTCGGCCGGGCCGCCGAGGAAGTTCGGATCACCCGCAAGACACTGCTGGAGCTGCCCGACCCGCAACCGCCCGCGCCGCCGGCACCGAAACTGCCGGATCATCCGGCCTACCAGCAGATCATGGCAGTGTTCACCGCGGCCGACCATCCGCTGCGGGCCCGGCAGGTGTGCGAGGCGATGGACCTGACGGTCGCGCCCAACAACATCAACAACGTCCGCCCGAAGCTCAAGCGGCTGGCCGACCGCGGAATCCTGACCGAGACCGAGCAGGGCTTGTTCTCCCAGCCCCGGCCGTAGTCGACCGACTTCGTCACGACCTGCCCGATCGCCCCACACGAAACGAAGAATCGGGCATCAGGTCTCATACCGCCCTCTGAGGTCCACGAGGCCGGGTGTGTCGTCGTCGGCGCCCCTTTTTCGTGTTCCTGGGCGGCCATGGCGGCGAGGAAGGCGTGGGCGAGCATGGCGAGGGTGATGTGTCGGTACCAGCCGGTGTAACGGCGGACCTCGTACTCGTCGAGGCCGCACCCGTTCTTCGCGCTTTGGAAGCACTCCTCGATCTTCCAACGGCATCCGGCGATCCGGGCCAGGTCGGCGAGTGCGGCGTCCAGTGGAGCGCTGGCCAGGAAATAGGCGATGTCCTCGGGGTCGTGGATGCTGCGCCGGGCCAGCATCCACCGCCTGCGGGTGGGCTGGTCGCCGTCGGTCAAGGGGGGAGCTTCAAACCCCACCAAGACACGATCTTGGTCGGCGGCGGGAGCCCGTCCCCGGAGTGCCGGTGAAGCCGAACTCTTCCAGCGCGGCCGCGGTTTCGCGCCCGCTTCTTCGGCGCAGTCGCGTTCGTGATCGTGATCAAGGGCATCGGCGCGGCTGGTCCAGCGTGCCCGCGCGATCGTCGTCGTCCCGCCCCACGCGGCCACCCGCGTCCCCGTCTCGAACGTGTCCGACGCGAACGTTCCTCCGAAGGGCAGCTCCATGTGCGTGTGCGCGTCGACACCGCCCGGGATCACGTGCTCCTGCGACGCGTCGATCACCCGGTCCGCCGTCCACTGCTGACTTCCCGGCGCCGTCGGCGCCACCACCCGGCCGTGCTCGATCAGCACATCCGCGTGCACCTCGTCGGCGGCCGTGATCACGAGACCGCCGGTAATCAGAGTCCGAGTCATTTCCCAGAATTCCCTTCACGACGACCACCGACCAGGCCACCACCGACAGCGGCCGGGGCGACGCCCCGGCCCGTCGGCCCCCTCACGCCGCCACCTCGCACGGCACAGGGCCTACTCCTCTAGAAAATCCCTGGTCACGCGACCGAACGAAAGTCTTGAACGAGGAACGCTCAGCATCCCGGACGCCAGGGCACTCCGGTGCCCCTGGTCCCGGCACTGCATCTACGCTGCGCTGGTCTCCAGCGCGGCCTACCGCGAGAAGTCCGCGTCCTTCCACCACCTCCAGAACCCTCGCTCGCGGACTTCTATGGTGCGAACCGAGTCTCCAGTTGCTTCACCTTGCCATCCGGCGGACCCAGGGCGATCGTAGGTAGTGCTTGCTCCTGCGGGAGGAAGGCCGGGATCACCATGGACGAATGGCGCCGACAGATCGGCCGGCTCACGGCAGCACTGCCCCACGCTCTCCTCGACACATGCGCCATCGCCGTGACAGACCCGGAAGGACAGGTCACGTACTGGAGCAGCGAGGCGGAGGCCCTGCTCGGATACACGCCCGGCGAAGCCCTTGGCAGGTCGGTAGAAGATCTGCTCGCCGCCGACGGCACGCTGCGTCACCGCGATGGTCGCCCCGTGGACGCACAGATGCGCCTGTGCCCCCTACTGGATGCCGAGCAGGAGGCCGCCTTCCTGCTGATGATCGTTTCCCGGACGAGTTTGTCCGAGGACAGCTCACTCACACGCTGGCTGTTCGAACAGCATCCTCTCGCCCTCGCGATCAGCGCCCCTGACGGACGATGGCTGCACGAGAACGCAGCGATGCAACAGTTGACCGGGAGGTCGGAGGACGACGTTCGCGGCCTACGCCAAGCCGAGTTTCTCCAGGACCCCGTGTTCGAGGAGATGGACCGACGAACCGTCCGGGTCGCCGAGAGGGGGCAGCCCGAATTCACCGAGCCGATCGTGAAGCTCCCGGGCGAGGCCAGGGCACACGCCTGGGCGGTCGACATCTTTCCGCTCAAGGACGCGGCCGGCCATGTGCATGCCGTGGGCTTCGCGCCCACCGACTACTCCCAGCAGTACGCCTCGCGGGAGCGACTGGCCCTGCTCAGCGAGGCCAGGACCCACATCGGCACCAGCCTCGACATCGCGAGAACCGCCCGGGAACTCACCGAGGTCGCGGTCCCCCGCTTCGCCGACCTTGCCAGTGTCGATCTCCTCGATCCCGTCTTCCGGGGCGAGCTGCCGCCTCCGGTGTTGCCTGGGCCCGCCATGCTGCGGCGGGCAGCGCAGCGGTCGGCTTTCCCGACGCCCGAGAACCTACCTGGTCCCGGAGAGGCGCACACGCACCCGTGGTCGTCGCCGGTGGCCCAGTGCCTGACCACCGGTCGCGCCGTGGTGCACGACGTCGAGGCGCCTGAGATCGCACGCTGGCTCGCCGATGAGCCTTCCCCTGCCGCGCTCGCAGAAATCATGGGAGTTCACTCGCTGATCGCCGTGCCGATCCAAGCCCGGGGCACGATCCTCGGGTCGGTCCTGTTCACCAGATGCGCGGCGACCCGCGACCTCTTCGGTCCCGATGATCTGATCGTCGCCGAAGACCTGATCGCGCGGGCCGCGATCTGCTTGGACAACGCCCGCCGGTTCACCCGCGAGCGCGGCATCTCGCTGACACTGCAGCAGAGCCTGCTGCCGAAAGGACCGACCGTACATCCAGCCGTGGAGACCGCCGTTCGCTACCTGCCGACCGGTGATGGTGCGGAGGCCGGTGGGGACTGGTTCGACGTGATCCCGCTCCCCGGAACACGAGTCGGCCTCGTGGTCGGTGACGTCGTAGGCCATGGCATCAACGCCTCGGCGACCATGGGCCGGCTCCGTACGGCAGTACGCACACTCGCCGACATGGACCTGCCTCCCGACGAGCTTCTCACCCATCTCGACGACATGATCTCCCATGCCGAGGGAGAGCAGGGTGCGGACGTCACGGGTGAGATCCCCGGCGACGTCGGCGCGACGTGCGTGTACGCCGTCTACGACCCGGTCTCCGGGACGTGCTCGATGGTCCGGGCTGGCCACCCGGCCCCCGTGCTGGTCCGACCGGACGGCAGCAGTAGCCTCGTCGACATGCCGGCCGGCCCACCGCTCGGCCTGGGCAGCCTGCCCTTCGAGACCACCGAACTCACCTTGCCCGAAGGAAGCCTGCTCGCCCTCTTCACTGACGGTCTGATCGCCCCCCGCACCAACGACGTCGACAGGGCGCTTTCCGACCTGAGTCGTACGCTCGCCCGGCCGGCCTCCTCACTCGAAGCACTGGCCGACTCCGTGCTGGACGCGTGCCCCGAACCGCGCGCCGACGACGTCGCCCTCCTCATCGCCCGCACTCGCGTTCTCGACCGGGACCACGTCGCTTCCTGGGACCTGCCCAGCGACCCCGCCATCGTGTCGGAAGCGCGCAAGTGGGTTTCCGACCGGCTCGCCACGTGGGGTCTGGAGGAGGAGGCGTTCGTCACGAAACTCGTGGTCAGTGAGCTGGTCACCAACGCCATCCGCTACGGCAGTCCCCCGGTCCAACTGCGGCTGATCCACGACCGCATCCTCATCTGCGAGGTTTTCGACGGCAGTAGCACCAGTCCTCGACTGCGCCGCGCCCGCGTCTTCGACGAGGGCGGCCGGGGTCTGCTCCTCGTCGCCCAGCTGACTCAACGATGGGGCACGCGCTACACCCGTACCGGCAAGACGATCTGGGCCGAGCAACTCCTTTCCACGGGGTGAGCCGGTGCACACGGCTTCGGGTGGGCCTACGCCTTGCAGCGTCCCAGCGCCGCTTCCGCGTTCGCCGTGGCTGCCCGCTCGACGAGTTCCGGGCCGCGATGCGCCACGAGACCGGCGGGGTCGAAGGTGCCCATCGGGAAGGGCCAGTCGCTGCCGAGGACGAGCCGGTCCGCACCGAACGTGTTGATCGCGAGGTCGACCACCGCCGGATCGTGGGCCAGGCAGTCGACGTAGAAGCGGCGGACGACCTGCCGGGGCGGTTCGGTGAGGGGCTTCAGGCCGGGCCGGTGGGTCTCGACCCCGTGCTGCCAGCGTCCGACGATGGCCGGGAGCGTCCCGCCGCAGTGGACCAGGACGACGCGCATCCCCGGGTGGCGGGCGAGGACGTCGCCGAAGACGAGTTCAGCGGCGGCGACCGCCGTCTCCGCGGGGTTTCCGAGGAGATTCGCCAGATAGAACGGGGCGAGCCGTTGATCCTGCGCGGCACCCGGGTGGAGCAGGATGGTCCGCTCGTCACGGTCGAGTGCTTCCCACAGCCGGGCGAGCGCCGGGTCGGCGAGCGAGATCGAGCGACCGCCGGCCGAGGCGGTGACACCGGCCCAGCGTGGGTCGTCGCGGACACGCTCGTACTCACGGAGTGCGGCGTCGGGATGTTCCAGGGGGAGGTACGCCAGCGGGCTGAGCCGGTCGTGACCGGAGACGCGGCGGAGCAGGCCGTCGTTCAACGCTCGGGTCCAGGCGGAGGCGGCGTGCGGGACCAGATGCTGGCGGAAGAACGGGGGCGGGACCGCGACGATCGCCTCGTCCAGTCCGGTGGCGTCCAGGTACACCTCCAGCCCTTCGGGGTGGTACAGGGAAGGGGGGCCGGCGCGGTGGCCGTCCAGGACGAGCAGTCCGTCGTCGTCTCGTTCGGTGCCGGGGAGATCGCCGAGCGTACGGTCGTCGATGTCCGGGGCGAGGTGTGTGTGCAGGTCGATGCCGGGCAAGGGGTTTCCGATCGTCAGGAGGTCTGGACGGCCAGGGCCGCCGCGGACTGGAGGGTTTCGCCAATGGTCCTGGTGGCGACCTCGCGTGCGACGCGCTGGCCCACACTCGCGGCGGGACCGAGGACTGCCAGGTCGGCAACCCAGGTCACATGGCTGCCGGAGCCCTCGGCGGCGAAACGGAGCTCGATGCGGGCATCCACGGCGTGCTGGGCACGGTGAGCCGTCACCCGCAAGACCGCCCCGTGCGCCGAGATCTCCTCGGTGCGGATAAGGGTGTTCAGGGTCATCCGTCCGAAGGGCGTGACCGGGGTGAACACCGTGACGATCGTGCCGTCCTCGCTCACGGACAGAGAGCGGAAGGCCGGTACCGCCTGGAGCGCCGGCTTGTTGTCACCGAGCGCGGTCAGGGCAGTGGAGGGCGTGGGGGTGGTGAATTCTCCGCTGAGTTTCATCGCTCCACCTTCACCTTGTCGTTGTCGCGTCCCCGCAGCAGCGAGAGGATCCGCTCCGGCGGGTTGAAGGAGTCCAGCACCAGGCCGCTGTCGCCGACCGCGTCCTGGACGGCGGCGCAGATCGCGTGCAACGGCGCACCACCGCCCTCGCCCATTCCCTTGGCGCCCACCGGTGTGAAGGGGGAAGGGCTGACCACGCTGTCGTAGCTCAGGCTGCGGAGGTCGTAGGTCGTAGGTCGTAGGCCGTGGCGGCGTGGTAGTCGTAGAAGTTGGCGGCGGTCAGTTGGCCGGCCTCGTCGTAGCCGAAGTGCTCGAACAGGGCGCCGGAGAGGCCGTGCACGGTGGCGCCGTGGACCTGGCCCTCGATGACCATGAGATTGATCGGCGTACCGCAGTCGTCGACCATGCCGTACCGCAGGATGCGGACCTCCCCGGTCTCCTCGTCGATCTGCAGCACGCACGCGTGGATCTGGCTGGCGTACGTGAGCGTGAGGTTGCCGTACTTGCGTTCCAGATCGGGCAGTTCGAAGGGAGCCCGGTAGACCGCGCGGCCCACCATGCCGACTTCTTCCGCGACCTCGGGCGGAAGGGTGCCCGGGGCGAAGTGCACGATGCCGGCGACGGCATCCAGCGGCAGGGCTCGCTCGTCGTCACCCCGCACCTTCGCGAGGCCGCCTTCCAGAACGATCTCGTCCGGGGTGGCTCCGAGCACCGAGGCGGCGACGAGCTGGATCTCGCCTACGAGCTTCTTCGCCGCGTTGACGATGGCTCCGATGCCCGTGACCGCGAACTGGGAGGCGTACGAGCCGGAGAAGCCGGTCTGGGCCGACAGCGCCGTGTCGCCGCCGCGGTGCACGATGACATCGTCGTATCCGACGCCGAGGAGGTCGGCGACGACTTGGGCGACGGTGGTCTCGTGGCCCTGTCCGAAGGCGACCCCGCCGGTGATGGCGTACACGGAGCCGTCGGCGCCGAGACGGACCAGGCCGCCCTCGGTGTTGCCGGCGAAGGGGATGTGCTCGTTGACGAGGCGGGCCTGGGCGAAGTTGTTCGTGCCCGATTCGAGGGTGGAGCCGATGCCGATGCCGATCCGCTTGCCCGTGCCGCGCGTCTGCTCCTGGAGACGGCGGGCGTCCTCGTAGTCGATGAGGTCGAGCGCCTTGCGCAGCGACAGCGGCAGGTCGCCGGAGTCGTAGACGCAGCCGTTGACGGTCGTGTACGGGTACTGGTCGGGCTGGACGTAGTTCTTGAGGCGGAACTCCACCGGGTCGAAGCCGAGCTTGTGGGCAGCGATGTCCATCATGCGCTCGACTACCCACATGTGCTGGAGTCGTGAGTAGCCGCGGTTGGGGTGGACCGGGCCCTTGTTCGTGTAGACGCTGCGGTAGCGCACCTTGAGGTGCTTGAGCTGGTAACAGGCGTTCGTGACCTGGGTCCAGATGTGAAGTTCCCCCAAGGCCGGGTAGTTAGGGCCCGTAAAGAATCAACACGTTGGTTTGATCTCTGTCGTGAGGGTCACGCCGTGTGCGGTGGCGTGGACGAGGAGTCCTGCCAGGGTGCTGAGGTGTGCTGCTGAGGGCTGGGATGTGTGTGCGTGCTGGTCCATCAGTTGTCGGATCTCGCTGGTGGTGTGGCGGATGGTGTCCTTGCTGACGGCGAAGAGGTGGGCCAGCACGGTAGGCGGCAGAGCGAGGTTTTGTTGCAGCACGGTGGCCAGGACCCGGTCGGCCAGGTCGAGTTTGGCTTTGCGGCCGCCGCCCGGGGCCCGGCGCCGGGTGCCGCCGTCGCGTCGGGTGGCCGGGTCCTGTTTCTGCAGCGCCTGCCAGCCGGGGGTCAGGGTCTCGGTCAGCTCGGTCAGTGCGGTGCAGGTCATGCCGGTCAGCACGGGATGTGACAGGGCACCACGGTCGAAGTGAACCGCCGACTTGTATGGGGAAAGCGGGACGCGGTCGGGTTGGCCGCTCGTAGCGTGCCGTAGGACGCCGGTCCGGGTGACTCGTGAACCG
>NZ_JBHVFU010000123.1:0-9473 GCF_042801455.1 Streptomyces sp. NPDC057565
GGACACGATGGAGGACAAGGCCGTCATCACGGCCACGGAGAAGACCCGCCGGTCGGACCGGTCGAAGACCGGCCCCACCCGGCCACGAACCAACCACCTCACGCCCAGGCGACGTGAGGTTCCCTCCCCAGCCAAGCCCACCGGCCCGGCCGGCCAGCGTCCGGAGGGACACGCACCAACGGGCCGAACCCGACTGCCCCGCGCAACCCACCGGCACCAGGGCATGACCACGATCAGCACACCCACCACCCGCCGACATCGGCCACGCGGAGCAGCACTGGGCGCAGGATTCCATCTCCACGCTCATGCCTCCCCGCCCAGGTGGGCAGAACCCATGCCAGACCATACGGCTCGCATGGGATCGCCTAGCTGATCAGAGACGCTTCGTAGTTGTAGAAGCCGTCGGCGCCTGCTGCCGATTCCTTGCGCAGGTCGGCGAGGAGGGGGGCGCACTCGGCCGATTCGATCGCCAGGGCAAGGTGGGACAGCTCCAGGGCGCGTACGACGGCGTGGGTGGCGCCCTGGTCGCGCAGCCACTGGGCGACGGAGATCTGGTCGAGGGCGGCTGCGTCCGGGTGGCTCCACGGGTCGTCGAGGTCCACGGTTGCGGCGAGTTCGGAGAACTGCTTCTCGATCGTGTCGTAGAGGTGGCGGTCGGCGGCGCTCATCCAGGCGGTGCACGGGCGATGCGGGCCCTATCCCGACATCGACGACCTCGACCGCGCGCTACGCAAGCTGTCGGGCGAGATGCGCGGCGTGGTCTCCGGTGACCGGCGCCGGCGCGAAGACCTCAAGTCGGGATGCCCGATGCCGGTCTGCGGGCATAACGAGGACAACCCCGCCGCGCCGAAGTGTGGCGGGAAGCTCACCTACGACCCGCGCAAGAGGCTCATCCGCTGCGACACCTGCCGCCGCGCGTACGGGCCCACCGACTGGGCCCAGCTCGGCGCTGCCGCTGGCCTCATCACCCTCCCGCTCACCCTCACGGCCGCCTAGGAGGCCCAAGTGATCTGCACCGAACCCCAGCCCGGCGATATCGGGCTGACCAGCATCACCGGCCCCGTCGGCCGGCTCATCCAGATCGGGCAGTGGCTCAACGGCGACGGCTTCGGCCCGTACGAGCACGCCTTCATCGTGCTGCCCGACAACCAGCTCATCGAGGCCGAGCCCGGCGGCGCCCAGGTCACCCCGCTGTCCGAGTACGACGACCGCGAGGTGCTGTACGTTTCGCCGGACGGGCTGACGCCGGCGCAGCGCGAGGCCATCGTCTCCTGCGCCCTCAAGTACCGCGACGTCCCGTACAGCTTCCTCGACTACGCGGCGCTCGCCGCGCACCGTTTCCACCTCCCGGTGCCCGGACTGCGCACCTATGTGGAGTCGACCGGGCACATGATCTGCTCCCAGCTGTGCGACCAGGTGTACATGGACGCTGGCATCCAACTCTTTGACGATGGGCGGTGGGAGGGCTACGTGACCCCCATGGATCTCTACGACCAGCTCGCCGACCCGACCCGATGAATACAGTGACCGGCCGACCCTACATCCACTGGTACGCCCAGGTGTTCGGCATCTACTACCGATGCTTCTGTGGGCACTGGGAGACTCGCCCGTAGGGCCCGGTGCTGTCGGGTAGGCCGGTCTCCCCGTGCGACTCCCAGGCATGACATCAGGCGTGCCAAGTGTGGGCGTATCCTTCGCGCAGCGGGCCACCGAACAGATCAAGAACATCCTCGACTGCGGCAGCCAATGATGCAGGGTCAGCCTTATCGGCCACAGCCCGGTGGCCATCAAGCAAGGCTTTGCCGCGCAGCGGATCCGCGGTCAATAGTCGGCGGGGCAGCCATTTACCGATGCCCGTCCAGGCACCGTGGTAGTCGGTGAGGAGGTGTGTCGCCTCCCGCAGGGTGAAGTCGGCCAGGGACAACTGTTCGTACCGGTCGGCTGGAGGGGTGTCGACCAGGTCGTCCAAATAACAGGTAAGGCTGTAGCGGCTTTGCTCCCGTTCCGCCGGAGTCAGGGGAGCAGGGCCGCCCGCGAGCACCGCTCGGGCCTGCCCACACGTTCGGCTCACATGTCCGTAGGGGTCCATCAGCGGCATCCCCTGGTCGTAGATGAAAAGGACCGTTCCCCGGCGGCGCGCCCTGTCCCACGCGAAGAACTCCGGCACGTCGGCCAGGGTGTTCAAGAACAGCTCAGCAAGGCGGCCCTCATGGCGGATCACCTCACGCCGACTGATGTCCGAGTCGGGCAGTAGGACCGCAACATCGAGATCGCTGCTCGACGTCGCTCGCCCCTGGGCAATCGAACCTCCCAGCACCGCGCCCAGGGCATCAGGGAAGTGGGCCGTGACCAACCGGAGTGCTTGGGCCGCGAGAGCGCCTTGATCATCCATGGGCACTCATCCTGCCACCCGAAGATAGGCCCGCCTCTGGACCGCCGCCTCTTTCGCCTGGCACTCCAGCCCAGCCGCAACCGGTACATGCACCCCCCGTGAGTGCCACGCCGTGGTGAGTGTCGACGGTCACGTAATTCGGCTCTGTCGGGGATCTTGTGATATCCCGTCGACAGGGACAGCGAGTCACTTCGCTGCCCGTCCTGTCGGCGTCACCGGCTCAAGGCGCAGAAGCTCCTCGGCAGAGCAGCCAGAGTCAAGGTCTTCTACCAGGCACAGATTGAGTCCGTGCTCGTCCCGCCGGACCTGAACTGACAGAAGACAGGAATCCTTCGGGTCGTCGATGCGCACAGAGATGGTGTCGCCGCTGGTGAACCTGTCATCGGCGAACATGGAACCCGCCTTGTCGGGCGAGCTGAAGAAGCTCCAGTGTCCGGTTGCAGCGTCCGGGCACGATGTGCCTCCCAGCATCGCACTGTTCAGGCGTTCCCCCGTCATGGCGAGGTCCTCCCCCAGGTGAAGACGAGCGCCGCCCGGACTACTCCACTCGCCGGTAAGCGCGGACCGGTCAACCCGGGCTATGTCTCCACCTGCATCGGCGCAAGCAACGCAGGCCCATGCCAACGCGGCGACCAGAGCCGCCCACCGTCTCACTGAAGTGCTCATCCACATCCCACCCACCCCGACTGAACGCGTTCAGAATAGACGGCAGGTTCAGGCGATCTCACAGCGGAAGGTCCCTGTCGCAGGGTCATGGGCCCAGAAGTACGCGTTGGCGTAGGAGGTCGAGATTTGCTCGTCCATAGGCCATGCGCTTGAGGAGTTTGACCCGGGTGACGTGACCCTCGACCTGCCCGGAGCTCCATGGGGTGGAGAGGCCGGCAGTGACGGCGTCGAAGTCTCGTCGTAGGCCGCTGACCAGGGAGTGCAAGGCAGGGAGGTCGTCGGCAAGGACACGGTCCATCCAGTCCGGGAGCTGGTCTCCCTGGAGGCTGTGGAGCATCTCGGCGAAGTCGTGGACGTGCCGTGCGGCGGCGTCGAGGTGAGGGCAGGCCCTACGGATCTCCTTCAATTCCGCGGCGTCGGCGGCCGCGAGGTGCTGGGGGTGCGTCATGATCCAGCGGACAACGCGGCGGGGCTTCGGGGCCGGCCTTGGCTGCGGCCGGGACACCGGCTGCAGCTTCCGGCCTGGCTGGCGGGCAGGTCTGAAGGCACGGAAGTAGCGGCGGAGGCACTGGATGCTCCCGGTGAATCCGCGCTCGCGCAGTTCGCGGTGGAGCTGGGGAATGTCGTGACAGCCCTCCACCCAGCGGGCATGGAGATAGGGCTTGTGCTCGTCAAGTACAGACAGTCGTCCGGTGGCTTTGACCAGCAGTTCGTCGAGGCTGCCGGCGCGGGCGAAGCGACGGACGGTGGAGTGGTCCAGCCGCAGCGTCCGGCCGATCGCCGCCAGCGACTTCCCCTCGGCCAGAAGTGCCTGGACTGCCTCGTATCTCTGGGTCGTGCGGGCCACCAGACGCCGGGGGCGGCCGCTGACGTCGAGAGTGCCGTCCGGCGTGACGAACGGCACGACCACCGCCTCAGACGGCTCCGGCGTGACCAGGTCCCTCGCGGTTGCCTCCGCCATGGCCGGGGTCGCCGCGAACGCGGCCCGGATGCAACCGTGGTGAGAGCCGACCGTCTTCTCCACCGCATCCGCGACGTTCCGCCACAGATGCCAGGCGTCGGCGACCTGCATCGCCTGCGGGGCACCGCTTCGGGCTCCCTCCGCGTAGGCGCCAGCCCGGTCCCGGCAGATCACCTCTACTTCCGGGTGGCGGCGCAGCCACGCAGCCAGCGGTTCAGCGTCCCGGCCGGGCAAGACGTCGACCGGGCGGCGTGCTTCCAGATCAACCAGGATCGTCGCGTAGGAGTCGCCCTTGCGCAGAGCGAAGTCGTCCACTCCCAGGAATCTGACGGCGCCGACCGGTGGCTGCGGAACCGAGCGGAGCAGGTCCAGCAACGCGTCCTTGGCAATGCGGATCCCGAGGGCCGCGGCCAGGCGGGCGCCGGGACGGCCCGCCAGGCACAGAGCGATCGAGGCGAGCATCGACCGCAGTACCTGTGTCTGTCGGGCATGTGGCCTGGTCAGCCCCTCGATCTGCTCGGCGAATGTCACGGCCGGGCACCGGCTGCTGAGACACTTGAACCGGCGCACGGTCAGTTCGATGACTACGGGGCTGCCGGCCACGGGCGCGTCGCCGAGCCGACGGACGTACCGGCCGTGCACCCGCCACGACGGCATACCGCACCCCGGGCATCTCACCGGCGACGTCTGACATCCCGCGCGAAGCGTGATGACCCCGGCCGTTCGCTTGATCGACTCGATGGCAACACCGGACAGATGCGGCAACAACCGCCCCAACACCCCTGAACCACACACCCGGAGACTGCCCAGCTCAGCCCTGCGACATCACAAGATCCCCGACAGAGCCGAATTGCATGACCGCCCACACCGTCCGGAACGGCGAACAACTCACCCTCACCGCCATAGCGATCCGCTACGCCTGAAGCCAACACCAAGCGACGCCGACCGCCTAGACCTCAACCTTCGGCACCAAACCCCCTGTCAAAACCTCCACGAACATGGACAAACAAACACCGTGCTGTATCGACCGGCAACCAACTGACCAGCACCATCACCAAAAACGACAGCGCCAGATCAGCATCTACGTCATCGCTCGAACCACTCACCACGACCAGCTGAACAGCACAGACAGCGCGCCATCACGGAACGAGCAGCGGAGCGCGCGGAGCAGCTGGCGGCGATCGCCCCGGACTGGAACTGCCCCTGGCCCCTCGACTGGCAGCGGCACTACAAGGTGCTCGCGGACCTGGTGGACGCCGGCGGCGTGCTGCCCGACATCAAGCCCGGCGTGCTCTTCGACGGCGACGACATCGGACGATGGCTCACGCGGCAGAAACGGCCGGGCACCTGGGCGCAGCTGTCCGCCGAACAGCAGGAACGGCTGACAGCGCTGGGCGTCAAGCCCGCTGAGGTGGTGCCTGGCGCCCCTGCGGCCACGCCTGCGGCGAAGGGCCGAGCAACGACGATTCGGTCCACGCGCAGGACGCCGGCCGGCAGGCCGACTCGTTGGAAGAGCTGCTGGACTCGCTCATGCGTTTTGACCGGCCTCTGAACTGGGCTACCTTGGCGCCCTGTTCACGATCGGAAGCCTCCTGGAGACTCGGATGTCCGCGCCTAACCCGGCCACTCCGCCCACCCCGCCCGCTGGGGCCAGCCCTTCTTCCACTCAAGGAGGAAGTCCGCTGCCACCGGCAACTTCGGGGGGCTCACACAGCCCGCCGAACGCAACAAGTGCACCGCCCGCAGGACCTCCGTCGGGTAGCGGGCCCGCACCTGCTCCTCCGGTGCCCCCCGCCCCACCGCAGACCCCTACAGACATGGTCGAACGCCGTGCGCGGCGCGCGGAATGGATCTCCTACTGCGGTTTCGCTGTCGGCGCGCTCGGACTCGTCGTCGCCGCCGTTGCCTTGATCCCTACGTTTCAAGGGGAGTCCCGTGAGCAGCAGAGCGCCGCGGAGGACAGGAAGGAGAAGAATGAAGAAGACGCCCTGGAGGCGGGGTTGCCGCTCAAACTGTCCCCGGGGGTTACGTACTACGGGCCGGGGTGGTACGTCAGTGGCACGTCGTACGGCAATGACCAGCTCAATGGGCAGCCCTTCACGCAGGATGGTGGGGCAGCCGTACCGAGTTGGGCTTGGCTCGCCAAGAACTGGACCCCACTGTCTTCAACCGGCGTCGCGGTCAGCGTCGAGAGCCAGTACAAGACGACCGTCCTCGTCCAAGGCCTGAAACTGCACGATGTCGACTGCCACGGCGCGGTGCCGAAGGGAACTCTGCTGCAGCCACCTACGATCGGGGACGGAGGGGAAGGAGCGCGGTCGGTCGACATGGGCATGAACGTCGATTCCAACCGCCCTGTCACCCGCGAGGTCGAGGGTCTCAGCCTTGGAGCGCCGTACACAGACCAGGTGGCCCTGGACAAGGGGGACGCCCGAGAGTTCAGAATCATCTTCAACACGCACAAGCGCGCATGCGCCTTCAAGGCCGACCTTCTCGTGAACTCCAAAGGCAAGCAGTACCGTCTTCCTCTGCCCGCTGAGTGGGACAGCGGAAAGGCCACCGGCTACACGTTCACCGTCGCACCGCCGAGCAAGACCTATCAGTCGCGCTACGTCGTGAGCAAGGACGACCAACTGATTGCGGTTCCGGAGAGCGACATCAAATGGACGGGCCAGACCCCCACGTACACAGGCAATGGCGAACTCAACTACTGGTGAGCCTGTGCCGTTCGGAAACTCGTCGCCGCTGATCAGGCGGCGTACCCGTACTCGTTTATGACGCCGCCGAGTACTCGGCGGCGGAGGACTCGGTGCGTAGTCAGCTCGGTTCTAGGTACCGGGTGCTCCTGCGCGAGGGGCGGAAGCTGTCCCCGAGCCTGATGTGGGCGATGGCCGTTGCAGTGTCGGGCGTAGGCGTCCAGGACCTGGCGGGCATGGGTCTCGTTCCAGATCAGCAGGTGGTCGAGGACTTCACGCCGAAGGGTTCCGACGCCCCGTTCACAGTGCGCGTTCATCCGAAGAGCCCGCGGCGCGGTCCACACGGCCTCGATGCCGTCGGCTGCGAAGACCGCGTCGAAGGACTCGGTGTACTTCGCGTCCCGGTCGCGGATCAGGAAGCGCAGTGACTCCAGGCGCAGGCCCAGCTCGACGGCGAGGTTGCGGGCTTGTTGCACGGTCCACTGCCCGGTCGGGTGCGCGGTCACACCAGCGATGTGCAGGCGGCGCGTGCCGTGTTCGAGGAAGACCAGCGCGTAGACCCGGCGAAGGTCGACCAGGTCGATGTGCAGGAATTCGCATGCGATGAGGCCTCGGCTTGCGCGGTCAGAAACTCGCGCCATGTCGGCCCGCTGCGGCGTGGGGCTGGATCGACGCCAGCGGCCGTCAGGATCTCCCAGACCGTCGTGGTGCCGATCGGATGTCCGAGGCGGGCGAGTTCGCCGTGGATCCGTCGACAGCCCCCACGCGGATTCTCCTGGGCCAGCCGCAGCACCAGCGCCTTCACCGCGCCGGCGGTCGGTGGCCTGCCTGGCCTCCAGCGGCGCTTGCTGTAGTCCCATTTGACCGCGATGAGCCTGCGGTGCCACGCGGGCAGGGTCGCGGGCGTGACCGGGAACACCCGCGCCCATCGGCGTCGCGGGAACAACGCGGACAGCGCAGCGAACCAGATCCGGTCCGACGGCTCGTACCGCACCGGACCGGTGAGCTGCCTGCGCAGCACCGCGTTCTCATGCCGCAGCACCAACAACTCGGCATCCCTGGCCGCGCGTCGACGCAACAGCACCGCCGGGACCGACAGCAGCCTCCGCGTAACCCGATACACCAGTGAGACGATCACCCGGACAGGGCTCCAGGAGGCCCTCCTGGCGCGCCAGACCCACTCTGAGCAGCAGCGACGAATTTCCGAACGGTACACCTTGTCAGGTCACTTCATTCACGGCCCCTTTCCGGAGCTTGCGAGGCAGCAGCGTCATGAACGAGCACGACATCCCCGGCCCCGTCTGGTTCGAGCCCGACCCGGAGCTGGAGGCCACCGAGGAGGGGCTTCGTTTTCTCGCCGCTCTCCGTGAGCGGGCGGAATCCGGCGCGTGGTCCTGCGATCCCGACGACACTTTCGCGAGCTTCGAGGTCTTCGAGAACCACACCGAACTCATGGTCACCCTGGAGCTCTACGATCCCGATTCCGATCCGGAAGCACACATTCTCACCGTGGGCGCGTTCTTCACCGGCTCCCGTCTCGCCGGAGGCGAATTCCGTGATCAGCTGTACACGCTGGAGCGGAACCCGGAAACGGCGATCGAGAGTTCTGGAACGCCCGAATTTCTCGCGGGGCGCGCGGCGGAGTGGTTCACCCGCATGCTCGAACTTCCCGTCCTGCGGAACGAGTTCGAGGTCGGTGGCCGGGTCGTGAACCGGCAGTGGGTGCTGGCCAGCACGGGTCGGGAACTGACCTCCCAGTTCCGCGTGCAGCCGGGTGACCCGCTGGCCCGTACGGTCCCGGTCCGGGGCGGCCGCGCGGCAGGGGCATAGTGGCGGCAACGCCACGGACAAGCCGACTGCAGAAGATCAACGGGTGCCGTAACCCGGTCAGCAGCCGCGAGGGCTGCTGACCGGAAGAGGCGGGTGCCGAACTGCTGCACTTCCACTTTGGTCAGATAGCTGTGGCTGCCGAAGAGCTCGACGTCTCACAGGCACTGCGTGAACTGACACAGCCTCACCACGGCACAACCACCGTGGTCCAGCAGGCCGCACCGCCTGGCCAGGACACCCCGGGCGTACCGTCACGCATCCCGGGCGTGAGCCGGCTGCTCCTGCCATTCGATACACGCAGGCTTTCGCCCCCCAGAGAGAAGAAACTCCTTTACCGCCTCACGCACAAGGGGGAGCGGAATTTCTGCCGACACAGGAAATTCTCTTGGATTTCCCACAAAGTGGTACACAACCTCTTCCCCCTGACTCTCCAAAACGCCAGTCGAAAGATAATTCTTGCCATCAATGAAGCTCACGATCCCGACCTGCCGTTCCTCGTTGACTCCAACCAGGAATTCGTGGTCCGGAAATCCAGAAGGGAGAAGTTCGCGCTGCTTGCTATAGAGGGTCGCCATAGTCTCGGACTCCTCCCCGGAGGCAAGGTAATCGATCATCGCATCGACATCCTCGGAGGAATAGATGACCATGGGCTCACCCGTATGCTGCCCTCTATAAAAAACCTCAACTTGAATCTTCGTCACTGTCCAGCCACCCCTACACGCCTGCTTGTCATCGCATACTGGCGAACCAACCTGACACTACGACAGCTCGCTCCGTTGTTCGGGATCTCGAAGTCGGCTGCCGACCGCATCATCGCCCACCTCGGGCCGTCTCTGAAGTTTCCCCGTGATCTTGGACACTCGTCGGTTATGCCGCGAGGGCGTGTTGATGCCGCTGCCTGGTCTCGGCTGGGGTGAGGTAGCCGAAG
>NZ_JBHVFU010000124.1:0-507 GCF_042801455.1 Streptomyces sp. NPDC057565
CACACCCGCACCCCGCCACCCAGTCGGCAAGAAACAGCGCAAAACGGATATGCCTAGACGCAGCGGGGCTGAGCAGCAGCCTTAAAGATCAAGCTTAGTCCTGGACCCCTTGGGCAAGCCTCCGGTCCGCCCCCGTGCGCAGGACACCTGGGCCGCGGACCTGCGTTCCCTGGCCCGGCTGCCCAACACCGTGGCCAAGCTCTCCGGACTGGTCACCGAGGCCGACCGGTACCACTGGACCTCCGCGGATCTGCGGCCCTTCGTGATGACCGCGCTGGAGGCCTTCGGCCCACGGCGGCTGATGTTCGGCTCGGACTGGCCGGTGTGCACGCTCGCGGCCGACTACGGGCAGGTGATGGACACGACCCGCGAGCTCTTGGCGGAACTGGCAGAACACGAGCGCGCGGAGGTGCTCGGCGGAACGACCACCCGGATCTACAACCTCTGATACGCGGCAGGCAGGGACAGGAGGGGCGGGCGCCGCCGCGGCCCCCCCCCCAGGCCCCC
>NZ_JBHVFU010000124.1:517-9403 GCF_042801455.1 Streptomyces sp. NPDC057565
GCCTACCACCCCCTCCTTTCGGGGGCCGGCGGGGGCCTGGGGGGGGGGCCGCGGCGGCGCCCGCCCCTCCTGTCCCTGCCTGCCGGCCGTGGGCGAACGTCACCAGCCGGGCTGGTCGAACCCGATGCCGGGTGCCGTCGGGGCCAGGACCAGCCCGTCGGCACCCACCGAAGGCTCGCGCACCACAGGATTGGTGTACACCAGGGACTCGTAGTACGTGGTGTTAGGTATCGCCATGCACAGATGCGCGTTGACCACCCCGCTGCCGTGCACCTCGGCCCGCAGCTGGTAGCTCTCGGCCAGATGCGCGATGCGCAGAGCCCCGGTGATCCCGCCCTTGTACTGCGCGCTGGTACGCACCCGGCCCGCCGCGCCCGCCATGATGAAGTCGCCGGCGTTGAAGTGCGCGCCGTCGGAGGTCTCCGCGACCAGTAGCGGAACGTCGACCTGTTCGGCCAGCCAACGGTAGGAGGTCACGCTGAACTCGCGCATCGGCTCCTCGTACCACAGGTAGCCGGCTTCGCCGATCGCGCGGCCGAGATACACCGAGTCCGCGAGGTCGAACCCGGCCGAGCCGTCGTACATGAGGGGAACCTCGTCGCCGACGTGCGCCCGCAGCCTCTGGCACAACTCCGCGTCCGCCTTCACGTCGCCCCAGCCGTGCAGCTTGATGCCGATGTACCCCAACTCCAGGCATTGGTCGGCCACGTCGAGGTACTCCTTCACACTGCCGAAGGTGACCGTACTCGCGTAGGCGGGAATGGCCTCGCGATACCCGCCAAGCAGCCGGTGCACCGGCTGCCCGGCCGCCTTGCCCGCCAGGTCCCACAACGCCACGTCGACCAGGCCGAGGGCATAGATGGGCAACTCCTCAATGCGGTCCAGCTCCCACAGCCGCTGCCACAGCAACTCGCGCATCAGCGGGTCGCGGCCGGTCAGATCCGCGCGGATGCGACGGTCGACCAGGTCGGAGACGATCAGCCCGCGCCTCGTGTGGGCCTCGCCCACGAGTCCTTCGTCGGTATGGATGCGCAGGATCCCGCCCACCACCGTCGGCTCTGAACCGGGCAGCCCGGCCCTCCACCGGAAGGGCGGTTGGGCGGGCAGGTCGAGCATTTCCACAGTCACATCGGTGATTCGCATGGATGTCCTTCACGGCTTGAGGTCTGGGGAGTCAGGCCAGGCGTGAGTGTCAGGCAGTGCATCTCATTGCCGAGTTCCCCCTCGTGGGATCGCTGTACAGCATGGTCCGAGCGGAACATGTTTCCGATACATACTGCGATCACGGTTCAGTGAATCACATCCAAACCGTTGACGCCAGGATCCGGTAACCCCAGACTCTTGTCCGTTGCGGCGAGGCCTTCTCTCGGTAGTGAGGTCAAGTCCTCCCTGGTTGCGTAGACGTTGAGTCCTCGTATGCGTGACGGCCGCCAGGGAATATCCGTGCGGTCCCGTGTTTGCGATTCGGGCATGTATCGGATCTATGCCCTTCCTGGGTTGTGCGTACGGCACCGACCGGTTCCACCACGGCATCACCGACGAAAGGAGCGGGGATGGCTGCGACGCGAGCCGCGCCCGAGCAGGCGCACCACGACACTCACCACGGCCCACGCGCCAAACTGAGCGCGGGCTGGTCCTTCCTGCTGCGCCGCCTGGGCTTCTACCTGGTGACCTCGTCGGCGGCCGTCACCCTGAACTTCCTGATCCCGCGCTTCATGCCGGGCAGCCCCGCAGTCGCGCTGCTGAAGCACCTTCAGCAGACCACCGGACAGGCGCCGAACGCGACGCCGGTGCAGGCGGTGCGGGTTCTACGGGAACCCCCGGCAGAACCTCCTCCAGCAGTACCCGGAGGTACTGGAACAGCCTGGCGCACTTCGACTTCGGGCTCTCGGTGAGCCACTACCCGACCCCGGTCTGGGATGACCTTGCAGCACCTGCTTTCGGCCTCCTGAGAACCCGGTGGGGCGGGCGGCGGACCGCCCACCGCCCGCCCCACCGCCACATGACTTTTGGGGAACAGTTGTGACCAACCCTCGTCCCGCCACCGAGCTGACCGCCATCGATCGTTGCTTTCTGCGCGACGGCCACCCCCACCAGATCATCTCTGCGGCCATCCACTACTTCCGGGTCCACCCCGAACTGTGGGAGGACCGGCTGCGGCGCCTGCGGGCCATGGGCGTCAACACCGTCGAGACGTACATCGCCTGGAACCTGCACCAGCCGACGCCCGACCGGACGGACTTCTCCGGTCCGGCCGACATCACCCGCTTCGTCCGCACTGCCGCGCGGCTCGACCTGGACGTGATCCTGCGACCCGGCCCCTATATCTGCGCCGAGTGGGAGTTCGGCGGGCTGCCGGCCTGGCTCCTCGCCGACCCCGCGCCGCGGCTGCGCCGCACCGAAGAACGGTATCTGGCCGCTGCGGACGCCTGGTTCGACAAGTTGATCCCGGTGCTGCGCCCGCACCTCGCCAGTCAGGGCGGGCCGGTGGTCGCGATGCAGATCGAGAACGAGTACGGCAGTTACGGAATCGACCCCGCCTACCTCGACCATCTGCGCAGGGCCCTGATTCGGCGCGGGGTGGACTGCTTCCTGTTCACCGCCGACGGCGCCGCCGACGGCGTGCTGCGCGGCGGAGTACTGCCCGGCACGCTCGCCACCGCGACCTTCGGCTCACACCCCAAGGAGGCGCTCACCACCCTACGCCGCCACCAGCCGGACGGACCGCTGATGTGCTCCGCGTACTGGCACGGCCGGTTCGACCACTGGGGCGAGCAGCGCCACGTCCGCGACCCGCACGAGGCCGCCGCGGAACTGGACTGGATGCTGGCCCACGGCGCTTCGGTGAACCTCTACATGGGGCACGGCCGCACCAACTTCGGCTGATGGAACGGAGCCAACCGCGACGAGTCCGCGTACCGGCCCACCACCACGAGTTACGACTATGACGCACCAGTCGGCGAAGCGGGGGAGCTGACCGCGAAGTTCCACGCCTTCCGTGAGGTCATCGAGCGCTACCGAGGTCCGATCGGACACGACGTACCTGCGCCGCCGGACCGGCTCGCCCCGCAGACGGTGCGCACGAACGGCACCGTGGGGCTGCTGGACTCGCTGGACGCACTGTCCATCCCGGTGCACCGGCTCTCGCCCGAGCCGATGGAGGCGCTGGGCCAGTCGCTCGGGATGATTCATTACCGCACAAGGTTGGGCGGCCCGTTCCCCGACGCGACCCTGCGCGTGCACGGCCTCGCCGACCGTGCTCAGGTGTTCCTGGACGGCGAGCCGCTCGGACTCGTGGAGCGCGACAGCCCGCTGGACGCGCTGCCGATCGACCTTCCCGAGGCCGGTGCCCGACTCGACCTCCTGGTGGAGAACATGGGGCGGATCAACTACGGCCCATCCCTCTTCTTCGGAGGGAATCCCCGCCTTCGGGCGGGGAGGGAGTCCGGTCCTGAACCCTGCGGCGCGGAGCGCCGCGGTTTCGCTTCGGAGTGCCTCGCTCGCGGAGCCGCGTTCAGTCGGGCCGTTTCTGGTTTTCGATGTAGTCCTTGACCGCGTGGAGGGGTGTGCCGCCGCATGACCCCGCGAAGTAGGAGCCGGACCAGAAGCGGCCGGGCATGACGGCCTGGTTGACGTGGCCGGTGAACTCCTGCCTCAGACGGCGCGAGGACACGCCCTTCAAACTGTTGACCAGGTTCGACAGGGCGACTTTCGGCGGGTAATGCACGAGCAGGTGCACGTGGTCTTCTTCGCCGTTGAACTCGATCAGGTCTGCCTCGAAGTCCTCGCAGACTTTTCGCATGATCTCTTCGCAGCGTGTCAGCATCTCGTCGTCGAAGACATCCCGCCGGTACCTGGTGACGAACACCAAATGCGCGTGGAGGCGGTGGACGACGTGACGGCCGCGCCATACGTCGGGGTTTGGTTCCCAACGTGGTGACATGAACCAATGCTACGGTCAAGGTCGATTCGAGCCGGAGGGGGTGGGCTGAATGATCCGTGCGTACAAGTTCCTCATGCGGCCCACCGTGGGCCAGCAGATCGCGCTCGGCGAGATGCTGCGTGATCACTGCTCGCTCTACAACGGCGCGTTGCAGGAGCGCCGTGACGCCTACCGGCACACCTCGAAGACGACGGTCCGGTACGGGCAGCAGTCCGCGCAGCTCAAGGAGATCCGGGCGTTCGACCCCGAGCGTCAGGGCCGTTGGTCGTTCTCCAGCCAGCAGGCGACGCTGCGGCGTCTGGACAAGGCGTTCGCGGCGTTCTTCCGCCGGGTCAAGGCCGGTGAGAAGCCGGGGTATCCGCGCTTTCGTGGACTTGGCCGGTTCGACACGGTGGAGTTCCCCAAGGACGGCGATGGCTGCCGGTGGGATGCCACCGGGCACGACCCGGTGGTCCGCGTTCGTCTGCAGGGTGTCGGGCACGTCAAGGTGCACCAGCACCGGCCCGTGGTCGGCCAGGTCAAGACCGTCTCGGTCAAGCGTGAGGGCAAGCGCTGGTATGTGATCCTGACCGCCGAGCGGCCACAGCCCGAACCACTGCCCAGGACTGGCAGCGTGGTCGGTATCGACCTGGGCATTGCCAACTTCCTCGCCGACTCGAACGGCGGGTTCGTGCCCAACCCGCGTCACGGGCGAAGGGCCGCAGCGAAGCTCGAAGCAGCTCAGCAGGCACTCGGCAGGTGCAAGCGCGGAAGCAGGCGCCGCCGCAAGGCGGTAGAGGCCGTGGCATGTCTGCACCGCAAGGTGCGGTGCCGGCGGCTCGACCACGCCCACAAGACCGCGCTGGCCCTGGTCCGTGAGCACGATGTCATCGCGCACGAAGACCTCAAGATCCGCAACATGAGCAGGGCCCCCGAACCGAAGCCCGACCCCGACAAGCCGGGCAGCTTCCTGCCCAACGGGGCGGCGGCCAAGGCCGGGCTGAACCGCTCGATATCGGATGCCGGATGGGGGGTGTTCCTCGCGATCCTGAACGCAAAGGCTGAGAGCGCCGGGCGGGAAGTCATCGCCGTGGACCCCCGCAACACCTCCCGGAGATGCCCCGAATGCGGGCACACCGCCAAGGAGAACCGGCCCACACAAGAGAAGTTCCACTGCGTCTCGTGCGGCCACAGCGCGCACGCGGACACCGTCGGTGCTCTCAACGTCCTACGGGCCGGGCTGGTCCGTCGCGAAGCCCAACCGGCATAGCGAGAAGCCACCCCGTCCACGGGATGGAGGAGTCACGGATGGAGGACCGCAAGGGCATCAGCGGCGGAGTGCGGATCGACGGCCAGTATCAGTTCGACTGGGAGATCCGCCCCCTGCTGCTGACCGGTACGGATCTGACCGCGCTGCGGTTCGGGGCCGCACAGGCCGTCGAGGGCCCGGCGTTCCACCGGGCCGAGGTGGAGATCCCGGCCCCGGCCGACGGTTTCCTTGCCCTGCCAGGATGGACCAAGGGCCAGGTCTGGCTCAACGGATTCGCCCTCGGCCGGTACTGGGACCGCGGCCCGCAGCGCACGCTGTACGCCCCGGCCCCGGTCTGGCGGGCCGGGCGCAACGAACTGGTGATCCTCGAACTGCACCGCCCCGGTGAGCGGGTCGAGATCCTGGACACGGCGGATCTGGGCCCGACCGGCTGAGCTGCTGCTGCCCGGCCGGGCTACTGACTCAGCGCTGGCCGTGCGTGAAGTACGCGGCGACGTCCGGTGCCACGGGGGCGATGTCTACGGGCCTGCCCCCGTCCCGCAGCGACATCGTCGCCGCGTACCCGGCGGCCACCGCCTCGCGGGCCGCCACCGGCGAGGTGACGGTCGCCCCGCCCTCCCGCACGAACCGCAGGAACTCCGCGGCCAGGACCGGATCGGCACCCCCGTGCGTGCCCGCCGGGGTGTGGACGGGCACGACCTGGTCGGCCTCGGCGCGGTAGTCGGAGCGGCGGTTCCACACGCGGACCTCAGCTCCCTCCGAGTCGCCGAAGTTCTCCAGGCGCCCCTCGGTGCCGATCACCGTGTAGTTGCGCCAGTAGTCCGGTGTGTAGTGGCACTGCTGGTAACTGGCGAGGACGCCGTTGTCCAACTGCATCTGCATCATGCTCAGGTCCTCCACGTCCACCACCGGGTTGAGGCCGGTCAGGCTGAGCGGGGGCCAGTTGTCCACCGACAGCCAGTCGGTCATCCGCTGGCCCGTGCGCTCGCCGCGCGACGTGATGTCCCCGTAGACGGTCAGCCCGCCCATCGCGTTCACGCGCCGGGTGTACCCGCCAGCCAGCCAGTGGATGACGTCGATGTCGTGGGCGCCCTTCTGGAGCAGCAGGCCGGTGGTGTTGCGGCGGTCGGCATGCCAGTCCTTGAAGTAGAAGTCCCCTCCGTGGCCGACGAAATGACGGCACCAGACGGCCTTCACCTCGCCGATCGCCCCGCTCTCGATCAGCTCGCGCATGGCCACCACGACGGGCATGTGCCGCATGTTGTGGCCCACATAGAGCCGGGTCCGGTGTGCGCGGGCCGCGCCCAGCAGCCGGTCGCAGCCCTCGACGGTGATCGCCATCGGTTTGTCGAGGAACACCGGGACACCGGCTTCGAGGAAGTCCAGGCCGATCTGCTCGTGAGTGTGGTCGGGGGTGAGTACGAAGACGCCGTCGAGCTTTGCATCGAGCAGCTCGCGGTGGTCCAGGGCGGTCCGCACCCCGGTGCCGAAGCGCTCCTCAGCGCGCGCGAGCAGCCCGGGATCGCGGTCGCAGACGGCGGCCAGCACGGAGCCCGCGCCGGGCCGGTGGACCAACTCCGCCAAGTCGCTCCGGATGCCCATGCCGATGAGACCGAGCCTGATGTCATCCAACGAGCTGTCCTTTCAAGGGAGTTCAACCGTTATGGTTGCTGCTGGTGAGGGGCGACCGGGGACCGGCAGGAAGGGCCACGAGCGGAGCTCTGAAGTAGCGTTCATTCAATCCGTTTGCCCTACGATGACCAGGGATAAGTCTGATGTATGCCGTGGTCGCTGGGGCGGGCCGTGCGATCGAGTCGAGGAAGAGTCTGGAGGTTGCCGGATTCTGGCGTCAAGAGTGTGCGTGTGATTCACTGGGTATGGCTTACGTGATATATCTGAAACATGTGGTCGGCGTCGAGACTGAGAGGCTCGGTCGGTGGCCTCAAGTGGGAAGCGAGGGAGAGCTGTTGACCGTCTCAGAGAAGACCTCTGCGTCTGCGTCCGTGCCGGCGGGTATGGAGAGCGGCTACCGCCCGGGGTACGAGGTCGCAGCCGAGCGCATCCTTGAGTACGTCGTCCGGACGGGGCTGCAGCCCGGCGACCGGCTGCCCACCGAGAAGGACCTCGCCGACGAGGTGGAGATGAGCAGGACCGTGGTGCGGGAGGCGGTGAAGATCCTCTCGGCCCTGGGTCGGCTGTCCGTGCAGAAGGGGCGCGGCATCTATGTGTCCATGCCCGAGCAGTCCTCCTGGCAGCAGTCCCTCGCCAACTTCCTGCCCGCGGACCTGAGGCAGGTCGACGAACTCTTCGAGTTCCGGCGCCATCTGGAGACCACTACGGCGAACCTGGCGGCGCAGCGAGCCACTCCGGCACAGGTGAAGGTGGTACGGGAAGCCGCTCAGGAGTCCACGCGCGCGGCGCAGGAGGGCGACATCCATGCCTTCACGCTCGCCGACGAGATCTTCCACACGGGGATCGCGGCGGCTGGGGCCAACATGTTCTTCGCCTCCACCGTCGATGCCGTGCGGCGCCTGCAGCGCCAGGTCATGACCATAGGGATGGCCGGCGTCGCAGGCGGATCCCTGCAGGTGGCCGCCGCCCAGCACGAGGCCATCGCCGAGGCCATCGCCGCCGGCGAGGCCGGCCGGGCCGAGGCGCTCATGGCCGAACACATCGACATGACCGCCCAGCAGTTCCAACAGGAGATCTGGCGTCGCGTCGTACCCGGGGACGACACCCACGCCTGAGTCGGGGACGTGCGGCGGGACACGGCCACAGCCGCCTGGGCGGCCGTGAATGGTTCGCGGCGCCCAGGGGGGGCATCGGGTGGGTCTCCTGGGGTGGTGGGGACGGCCGGATCCGCGCTGCGGCGTCTCGCAGGGAGGCGCGGCCGGGATCGGCCAGGCCGAGCCGATCACCGGCTGGCGAAATCCCGGAAGACCAGTCATCAGGACGGACCCCCGCGACCCGGCTGGTCCGCTCAGGACTCTCACGCGTCAACCGCGGCCACAAGGGTATCGAGGCCCCCACCAGATCCCCGCGCAGCCCGTATCTCTCCCAGTTCCGTATGAGGGTGACATTCACCGAGGCGGTCATCTGAGGGGACCAGCAGGGGCGAATTGCGAGGAATCGTCAATAGTCGCTCACTCCTTGTTGGCCCCAACGTTAGGCCGCTGACGAACTGGCGCTGGAGGGCGAAGCTGTGGCCGGGCTCCGCGGCGTGAAGGTCAAGGTGGGCAGGCCGTCTCCGGCCGAGGACGCCGAGCGGCTCGCGGCCGTCCGCGCGGCCGTGGGCCCGACCTCTTGGCGGCAGGAGCCGACATCCACGAGGAGTACCGTGCCAGGTGCTGCGTCGCCTCCGACTTCTGGTACGTCCGGACACGGTGCTGCGGTGGCACCACAACCTGGTGAAGCGGTGACACGCTCGCATCCGCAGCCGCAAGCGGCCCGGACGGCCGCGTACCGTCCGCTCGATCCGGGCGCTGGTCCTGCGCCTGGCACGCGAGAACAGCGGCTGGGGCTACCGCCGTATCCACGGGGAACTGGCCATTCGCGGAAACCTGGTCGCCCCGCCCACCGTCTGGGAGATCGTGTGTCACGAACGCGGAAGGGGGCACTGTCGCGTTGACTGACCGGGTGGGATGATCTTCTGGTTGGTCATGCTGGGAAGGGGACGTCCGTGGACAGCGCGCCG
>NZ_JBHVFU010000125.1:0-9025 GCF_042801455.1 Streptomyces sp. NPDC057565
GACGACGGGGTGGTGGTCGAATCGGGCCACCCGCGCGACGTACTGACGAACCCGCAGCACGACCGGACGAAGTCGTTCCTGTCGAAGGTGCTGTAACCCGTGCCGAAGTACGTCTCCGGATGTCCGCCGGTCGGTCGGACATCCGGAGGCCTACGGCCTTGCACTGCGCCGCGTCATCAGCCTTCGCCACTCGTTCCTGCGGAGGTTCGAGGGGGCGAAGCCGTGCGACCAGGGGAAGCGTCTAATCAACGACGGATCCGATGATCAAGGAGACGCCTGATGAGCGAGACCATCACCGAGCACGAAGCCGTCTAGGAGTTAGTACTGCAACCGCATCTGCCGTGACAGGTGCTGGATTGGCTCGTTGTTCCGACTGTGCGATGAATCGTTGACGGTTGAGCAGATCGAGTCGTGGTCCGAGGGGATAGCCGGGTTCCATGCCCGGTTCGCCCATCGTTTCGGCAGGTCGGAGCCCCGCGAGCGGGCGTCGGACTACCTGAACGGGTTGCTCGCGCCGCTTGAGAAAAAGAACGGGTGGACGCTGTCGGAGCAGGTCGGGCAGTTGCGCCCCGACGGCGTCCAGCGCCTGCTCAACCACTCCGACTGGGACGAGAACGCCGTCCGCGACGATGTGCGGGACTTCGTCGTGGAGACCATCGGCGCCAAGGATGCGGTGCTGATCGGTGACGACACCGGCTTCCTGAAGAAGGGCACCAAGTCCGCCGGCGTCCAGCGGCAGTACACCGATACTGCTGGGACTTGTAATTGAATAACTGTCAGATTCGATCTGTGGGCCAAGACGCGCAGCGGCAGCGTGGTCCTGCCCCTGCCGATAACCTCATCCGCCCTGGTGGGAGTCAGTGTACGGTGATCTTTGGGATGTCGGGCGGTTCACGGCGAGCGACCGGGCGTTCCTGGCGGCGTTACTGCACCGCCTGCCATCCTCTCGCCGCCGCCCTCGCGGGCAACCCGCACGCCAAAGCCTTGCGGGCGGCAAGGTAGCCCGCGATTTTGAACGCCAGTTCGTGAGAGCCGAACGTATCGGCGCGGGCACGCCGCAGCACCACCCGAGTGGCGATCACAACTCCGTGCTCGGGCAAGCTCAGCTGTTCCTCGATCCCCACGGCGGCAGCGGCGAAGAAGCGTGGCAAGTTTTCGGCAGGTTTGTACTCCACCGTCAGGTCTTGGGCTACCTCGAAGGCGAAGCCCTCGGCTGCGGGCTCGAAATCCACCTCTATCTCCGCGAAATATGGCGCGCAGTTCTGCTTCTGATGCAGGACACACACGCCACGGATCGGATACGACGGGAACCGAGGCAGCGCTGACGTCATGCCGGAACGCTACCCCCTGCCCGGTACCCCGCCTCCGCCGTCGACCTTGGTGACAGAAAACCTGCCTCTGTGAGCGCCCTCACCGACGCCGACGGCCTCCCCTGCCCGGGCGCACCGTGCCGCCGCGCCCGGGCGGCACTCACCCGAGGAACGACAGCAGTACGGTCAGAGCCAACAGCACAGCGAGGACGGAACCCAGTGGCAGGCCGTGGTTGCGCGGTGGACTCTGCTCGATGGGGCGCAGCTCCGGACGGGTGTGCAGCGCGTTGATCTCGTCGGTCATCCGGTTGTACGGCGGGCGCAGTCCCAGTCGGCGTTCCGCCCAGGGCCAGCCGATGCCGGGCAGCTCCCAGGTGTCCTGGTCGCGCACTCGGATCTCGACCGTGCCCTCACGGGTGTAGGCGGCCCCCCGCAGCCGTTCCCACGGCACATGCCGCACCTTCCAGGCTCCGGTCAGCCACAGCCCCGCGCTGTCCGCGGTGACCCGCCAGTTGAGCAGGGTGGCCGCCAGGTTGAGCAGCATGAACGGTCCGAAGAAGCCGAGGACGTGCCAGCCGAACCCGTCCGCCAGCAGCGTGTCGGTGACGAACTCGGTCCCCACCACTGCGCACGCCGTGAAGGCCAGCCCGCCGGCCCTGGCCGCCTTGCCAGGTCCCCAGCGCATCGGCCGGCCGGTGGGTGTCAGGGTCGCGGCCACCTCTGCCACACGGTCGTCCGGCAGCTGCTTGGCGCCGGCGGGTTCCTCGATCGCGTCGAGGTTCGGGGCGTGCGCCAGGGGACCAGGGCCCCTCCTGGGCAACCGGACCGGCCCCCTGGTGCGCGTCACCACCGGGTTCCCATCACCGTCGGCCGTGAGGAAGACCAGCTCGCCGCCTTCGCACGGGGCGCCGAACATGACCGCCTCGTGCAGCCGCGTGTCGAAGACCGGGGCGTCCTCGCCCTCCCAGTCCTCCTCGTCGTACTCCCCCTCGTCGGGCGGCACCTGCCCGAGGAGACAGCTGAAGAGGGGGGTGCTGCCAGAGGCGTCGTCGGCGGCGTAGACCCAGGTCCGTCCATTGAGATCGACGCGCCCCAGCACCCGCAGAGCCGGCACCGGTCCCCGCCGCAGCGCCGCACTGCGGCGGCGCGCCAGGACGCCCGTCGCGAGCAGCGAGATGCCCAGCAGCCCGGCGGCCAGCGCCAGCATTTGCCAGCCGAAAGCGTCGTACGGCTCGGCGGCCAGGCGCCGCCACCGTCCGTCCTCCAGCACCGTCACCCTGGTCCCGACGGCGTAGTCCTCGGGGAACGCCGCGTCGACGGTGATGCGCCGCGCGTCGTTGGTGCGGACACGGACCGACACGTCGTTCCGGCTGATCACCTCGGCCGCGATGCGCTCCGCCCCAGCGGCATGGCGCTCGTCCTCGCGCACACCGCTCAGGCCCAGGCAGATCGCGCCGACGGCCACGACGCACAGCATGGCACCGGCTGCGAGGGGGATCGTCCCCCGCCACAGCGGGCCGACTGGCTCGGGCAACCGGTGCCGTATCCCGGCGGCGGCCCGCTCCACGAGTCGCCGCTGCTCACGCCGGGCGGCCGACCGCGCCCAGGCCGCGGCCCAGCCGAGCGCGAGGACCGCGATCACCACCATGTTCGCGGCTCGAGACACCTCTCCGGGGGCGGGGAACTGCTCCCACGCCACGAGCACCGCCAGGACCGGCGCGTTGACGAGGGTGAGTTCGGGAAGCCGGGCGAGCCAGTACAGCAGGCCCACGGCCAGGCCCACCTGCACCATGCCAGCCCAGTCCGGACCGCACGGAACCGCATCGCTGCACACCGGTTCCGGATCCGCGCCGATCGCCACGACCAGTGGGACGAGCAGTGCCAGGACGGACCACAACGGCCTCGTCCACGGCGCCAGGCCGGCCTTCCGCCACGCCGCGGCGTCGACGGACTGCCAGTTGGGAATGTCTGCGGGGACGGACCCCGACGGTATGGGAACCGGGCTCTCGGACACCCGAGGATTATGCGGTAGGCCATCGCACCTGTGCCCACCGGCCCTCACCAGCAGGACCGGGCCCCCCGACGGCGACCGGAACGGTCCCGGACACCGTCGGCCGGGTTCACTCCGTGTGGACCGCCTCTCCCGCGACCGGAGTGAGCACCGAACAGGTGCCGGCCACGTCCGTGTCCGGGGCGAACAGGTCCCGGTCGAGGACGGCGAGGTCCGCGGCCATGCCCTTGTGCACCACGAGTGTGGGGGATGGCCAGGGGGCCTTCGCCGTACGCCCCTGCGTACAATGCGCTTCGCTCCCGAGCGATCCGCGCTCTTCACAGTCTCGTGGGGGGACTTCACGTGAGAAAACAATCCCTGGCACTCGCCTGCGCCTTTGTGGCGGCAGGCGTCCTGCTGGGCCCGGTGCCGGCCGCGCACGCCGCGGTGGCACCCGTGCTGTATGGCGTGGGCAGTGGCGGCACGCCGGCCTCCGGCCTGGTCTCGGTGTACGCCTCGTCCGACAGCGCCATCACCTCCATCACGGCACACCTGTACGCGCCGGACTCCGCCACCGGCGACCCGGAGGTCGCCAAGGTCAGCGACTTCACCCGCGCCTCGGGCAGCGACCAGCAGGGCTCATGGCGGACCAGCACCCCGCTGCGCCTCGCCGACCTCGGCGTCTACCGCGTCATGGTCGACCTGACCGACGCCGACGGGGACACCACCACGGCCCAGGGCACCTACGAGTACGAACTCGAGGCGAACCTGACCGACCTTCAGGCCACACCGCAGAACCCTGACTACGCGCACCAGGACGTCACCGTCACGGGCGGCTTCACGGTCACCGACCCACGCACCGGCGAGACGACACCGGCAGCGGGCAAGCAGGTGGACCTCGATATTTCCAACGAGGCAGACAAGACGACCACGACCGGCGCCAACGGCCGCTTCACCGCCACCTACACCGTGGACGACCCGTCCATCGCCGACGTCAACGCCTGGCTGCGGCTGGACGAGCCCTGGTACCAGTCCAGGGCCAACCAGAGCGTCGAGGTCAGGGCCGTGCAGTCGCAGACGCGCATGACCCTGGACGCCACCGACGTGTACGTGAAGGCCGGTCAGCCGGCCACGGTCTCCGGCACGGCCGAGGTGTACGTCGGCGGGGCGTGGAAGCCACTGGCCGGAGCCGTCGTCGACGAGGTGTGGGACAACGGCGACGGAGGACCCCGCGTCGCCTCACGGCCCGTCACGGGCGCCGACGGCCGCTTCACCGGAAACCTGACCGTACCGAGGTCGGGACGGGTCTGGGTGCAGGTGCGCACCGGGACGTACCTGGGGTACAGCGGCTTCCAGACAGTCCACGTGTACGTCGCGAACAAGACGTCCATCACCGGCTTCACGGCGACCTTGAACAAGTACTCCGAACTCACCGCCAAGGGACTGCTGAACACCGGAAAGCAGATGCCCTCGGGCGCGGTCAACAAGGTCGAACTCCAGTACTCGGCCGACGGCAGGACCGGCTGGAAGACCATGAAGACGGTCACGCCGGGCAGCGGCGACCCCGAAACCGGCGCACCGTTCAAGGGCACGTTCGACGCGCCCTACAAGGGCTACTACCGGGCGCACTTCAAGGGCAGCCGCGACTTTCAGGAGTCGTACAGCGCGGTCGTGTACGCCAAGCGCACCCCGACCCGGATCACCGACGGCAATGCCTCGCCCGAGCCGGTCCACAAGGGCCGCACGATCACCTACAAGGGCAAGCTCCAGCAGTACACCTCGAGCGCCTGGAAGGCCTACGCCGACCAGAAGGTGAAGATCCTCTTCCGCCCCAAGGGCTCCAGCACCTGGTACGACATGGGCAACACCTACACCCGCTCGGACGGCACATTCAGCAAGGGCTTCACGGCCTCGAAGGACGGCACGTGGGTCGCGGTTCTCCTGTACCCGAACAGCACCCACCTGGTGAGCTCGGGGCGCGAGGACTACATCGACGTCATCTGAGCACGAGCACATGCGGAAGGCCGCCCCGGACAAAGCCGGGGCGGCCTTCGCCACACGTACTGCGGAGAGAGCCCCGTCGCCCTATGTTGTCTCAGCGATTCGTGATGTGTTTGACCACCGGGTGGTACAGGCCGCAGCCGCCGATGTCCAGCTGGCGAAAATGGAGTTCGACGGCGCTGGCCAGTGGCTGACTTCCGTTGGTGAGGGGCCTTCGGAGCCTCTTGCCGCAGAGGTGTGGGTGTTCGACAAGGCGCTCGCTCGAGTGCTGCTGGTTCATCACCGGTGGCGCGGTTGGGTCCCGCCAGGCGGGCGCGTTGAGCCGGGAGAAACACCCCGGGAGGGAGGGCGGCGCGAGCTTTTCGAGGAGACCGGCATCGAGGTGGAGCTGCTGCCGGAACCTGCCGCAGCCACTGTGCGGTCCTATCACCTGGAGTGGCCGGCCACCCTTGGGTTGTCATTCGTCGCAATCGTGGATGCTGCGAAGCCTTTGGCCCCAGAGAGCGGACAGCCAGCGGCCTGGACACCCCTGGACGAGGACTGGGCCAGCTACTTCCCCGAGGACGCATCGCGCGTCCGTCGACATGCGCGACGGCTGCGTGAAGACTCAGCCCGCTGAATCGAAATTCTTGAGCGTCCGCCCAGAGCGCGAAGTGTGGCTCGCGGATCAGGTACGCCAGGGGAGTGCGTATCCTTCGCGCAGCGGTCCGCCGAGCAGATCGAGAACTTGCTCGGCCGCAGTCGCCAATGGCGCGGGGTCGGTGCGATCGGCCACGGCTTGATGGCCATCCAGCAGAGCCTTGCCACGCACCGGGTCCGCACTCAGTAGTCGGCGCGGCAGCCACTTGCCAATGCCCGTCCAAGCACCGTTGTAGGCGGTGAGCAGGTGTGCCGCTTCGCGCAGGGTGAAGTCGGCGAGGGAAAGCTGTTCATAGCGATTGGTTGACGGGGTGTCGACCAGGTCGTCCATGTAACAGGTAAGGCCGTAGCGACTTCGTTCCCTTTCCGTCAGCGTGAGCGGAGGGGGACCGCCCGCGAGCACCGCGCGGGCCTGTTCGCACGTTCGAGACAGATGGCCATGCGGGTCCATCAAGGGCAGGCCCTGGTCATAGATGAAAAGGACCGTGCCTCGGCGGCGCACCCTGTCCCACTCGAAGAATTCCGGTACGTCCGCAAGGGTGGTCAGGAACAGTTCGGCCAGACGGCCCTCATGACGTATCACCTCACGGCGGCTAGTACTGCAACGACACTCCGTGATGTCCTCTGCGTTTGTAGTGGCTGATGCGAGCTCGTGCTTGGCTCTTTCTTCGCCATACGGACCAGGCGAGTACGTACTGGACGCCATGACGGACGGGAAAGCAGATGCGATTGAAGAGACGCCGGGCCTCGTTCATGGTCACGGGTATGAGGGATCGCTCGGTATCGGTTTCGAGACCCCCTTTTTTGCCTCCGCCCGCAGGATGGCGAGGAAGGCGAGGGCAGCCATGGAGAGAGTTATGTGCCGGTACCACGCGGTATAGCCGCGGGCTTGGTAGTGATCAAGGCCGGTCTCGTTCTTCGCGGCCTGGAAGCATTCCTCGACCATCCACCGGGACCCCGCGATCCGCGCGAGTTCCCCAAGAGGCGTCCCGGTCGGGGAGAAGCAGATGTAATAGGCGATGTCCGTGGGGTCGGCAAGGCTGCGGCGTGCCAGTAGCCAGTGGTCCCAGCCCTCGCGGCGCCAGGGCCGGATCGGGGCTGCCGCCCAGTCGTAAACCCTCGGCCCATGAGCACCGTTGCCGCAGTTCAGAGTCTTCCACTCATCGTCGGCAAGCTGGCTGATCAGCTCGTGAGCGCGGGCCTGACCGAAGAATTCCATGGTCATGACCATCTGCGATTTCGGAACCGCCAGCACGTGAGGTATTTCGTGTTCCTCCAGCCACAGCCGGATTCGGCTTGTCTGGCCGTAGACTTCATCAGCAGTCACCCAGCCAAACGGGATCCCAGCCTCCACCGCACGTTGCAGCATGCGCAGTCCCAGGTCCGGCTTGGTGGCGAACTCGACATCGTCTTCGATACCGGCCGCCCGGCAGCGTTCACGGTCCGACGTCCAGCCCTTCGGAAGATACAGCTCGCGGTCTATCAGGGCACGCCCCTTCCCGGATCCGTAGGCCAGGAAGACTCCGATCTGAGAATTCTCAATCCGGCCGGCCGTCCCCGAGTACTGTCGGGCCACACCCGCCGACCGGACGCCCTTCTTCAGGAATCCCGTCTCATCGAGGATGAGAATTCCCTGTTCGGGATCCCCGAGGAGTTCCACGACCGCGTCGCGGACATCGTCGCGCAGAGCCTCGGCGTCCCACACGTAGTGGTTCAGCACACGCTGCATGCCCTGGGGGCCGTCATCGCCGACGGTCTCCGCCAGGGTCCAGCCGTTCTTGCGTTCCGTCTCACTGAGCAGTCCCCGCAGGTAGGACACCACCCGCCGCCGCGACTCCACACGACCGAACCGACCCGCGAACCGCGCCACGAAGTCATCGAATGCATCTGACCAACCGTCAGTTATCTCTTCCTGCATGCAGCAATCAACGAGGCAGCGTCCACAACGTCACGGAGTGTCGTTGCAGTACTAGCGCTGTCACGCGGATCCGTCGCCCGATGGCGAATCCGCGGCCATGCGGGCTGATCATCATCGCGACCTACCCGGACTCCACATATCGGCGACGACGTATGGGCCAGCGACCGCGTCCGCGACGGCGGTCGTCACGGTCACCGCCACCGCGCAGGTATCTCTGATCCGGGTGGTCCATGGGCGACGACACCGACCGCTACCTGGACCGTGAGGTGGCACGCGCCGGCCCTCGGTGACGGCGGAGAGGTCCTGCGAGTTTCCCTGTCGGGCAGGCCTCCTCCAGAGGGCTGGGCAAGCCTGTCGGCGTGCTGGGCAAGCTCTCACTCTCTGCTGGCTCTTGGCTGGCCAGGAGACCGGTGGCCGGTTCACCGCCCTGCGCGGGCGGTGACCGGGGCCAGCCCTGGGTGCCCCACGGTTGGGAGCGGATCCGTAGGCCGCTGGCACCGGTCACACCGACACGGTGTCGCCGAAACTGCCGGAACCGGTCGGCCGTCCCGTGGACCAGCAGCGGAGCGGCTGTCCTGCAGCAGGCTCGCGAGGAGGCCCAGTATCCAGTTCATGACGTTGGTGCGCGTACGTGCTCCAGGCTCTGCGCTACCTTTCCCCAGAGGGACCGTACACACGGACGACCCCAACATGGGTGCCCTGTGCAGTTACTTATGTGCTGCCGCTACACAGGAAGGCTGGGCTGCTGTTCGTGAGCGTGCATCACGATGCGGGACAGGGGGCTTGCGAGTGAGTCGGGCCATGCAGACGTTCGTCGCAGCGGGCCTGGTGATAGGCGTGGCCGGGTACACCGCGACGAAAGTCCTCAACGCCAACACACGGCCCGTTCACGCACCGGAGCCGACGCCGTCCGATGAGCCGGGGGACGTTCGTCCCACCCTGCCGTGCGACTGGACACCCACTGCTGCTCCCACCGACCCCGTGCCGCGCACGATCGTCGTGGTTGCATGTGATCCGTCCCTGAACCAGAAGGGCGGATGAACTGCGATGCCCGGGGCCGGGGCGAGCAGCGCTGTCAAGCCCCGGGTTTGATGGAGAGTGGATTAGCTGTTTTTCAGGGTGAGTTCTGGGGTGGTCGTTGGGGTGTGGCGGGCTTCGAACTCGGCG
>NZ_JBHVFU010000126.1:0-8444 GCF_042801455.1 Streptomyces sp. NPDC057565
ACGCTCGACTGGGAAACCCCAGCCGAGCGCCTGCATAAACTGCTCGCGACCTGATCAACACGACCACGTGTTGCGACGACCCCTAGAAACCGCCGACTAGTTCGGGGGCCTTTACTTCGATTTTTTGGAGGGCCAGGGCCTAGGTTCCCTGGCTCGCCTCATTAAGCAGAAGCGTTACGCACAGCGATAGCAGTAGTTACGAACGCGCGAGGTATGTGAAGATCCCGAGAAACGTTGCGATCACGCCAAGGGCGGTCGAACCGCCCCACTGAAATGCTGTCATGGCGTCATGACTGATCGCATGGGCCAACAATCCGGCCCCTTCGCCCGAAGCTACGGCGGTCAATAGGCCGATGCAGACGTTATGGGGGCGATGCTCACAAACAGGTGGTGGTGCGGGCGTACCTGTACTCATCTTTCTCTCCTCTGGCTAGGGATCCATGGGTAATCACGACCTTTAAGTGGACGAAACAGTGCAGCCGTCGCTGCACTGGGCTATGCGAGCCAGGATCTATGGCGGATCCATGGCAACCACCTCTTTCCTTGATCACAAAAAAGTCGGTAGCGGAGTGCTCAACTCTGACTTCTTGAAGATCACGGCGGATCCATGTGACCCCTCCTTCGAGGGATCACATGAGGGCTATCCGCGCGGTCTAGTCCACGCTCTCACCGTACCCACGACGTCGATGAATAATCCAGGACCCAATAAGGCCATCCAGCCGCACACGCGACCAAATCTGACCCCCCGTGCGCTTGCCAGGAGGGGTCATATGCCTTTGGCGAATGTCGAAGACGTTTCTGTCCGGCCTCCCGTGTCGCCGGAACTCGACGCTGGATGCGATGCATGCGGTGCACTCGCACGGTTTGCCGTGGTCGTTCGGTGAGCCCCGCAGACCACAGGCCCCACAGCGGGCGAGGTCAGCCTTCACCCTGCAGAGCCGCCGCCATCCCGTTGATCTTCGCGAACCGGTCACGCCACGGGATGTGATCAGGCTCCGGTGCGGGGACACCGTGGAAGGTCGCGTACGCGGTGGCCTGGCGGCACGGGGCGCATTCCGTCTCGTCTCCCACGGGCCGGAAGACGTGTTCCTCGCCGGGCGAGGAGCAGACAACCAGGGCAGCGGCCGACGGGAGCTCCGCCAGTGGCGGCGAGGCCGGTTCCACGGGGAGCTTCTGGATGAGGCGGTAGCGCAGGAAGCCGACCGCCGAGCGCACGCCGCCTTCCGGGCGTTCGGCCAGCAGTGCCTGTCGCAGGTCGGACTCGCTCAGCCCGCGCTCCAGCCACTTGACCGCCTCCACAGCCAGTGCGCGGGCCTCGCGCATTCCCAGGTGCAGTTCGCGACGGGTGTGGCGCAGCGAGAGCAGGACCCGTTCCGCGCGCTCCAGTTGGAGGGAATCAGCCGGCCCCGCCTTCGGTTCGGGATCCGGGTCCGTCGTCGGCTCGGCTTCGGAGGGTGGGTGGGGAGTGGTCTTATCACTGTGGTCTTCTACCGGTTGATAGCCACCGACCGTCCGGCCGGTCGGTTCGCCGACCGTCGGAAACTGCGCACTCGGTGGCGGGGTGGTGGGCGGGACAGCCTCTCGTAAGTGTCCTGCCTGCTCACTCGTCAAAGGGGTGTTCGCGACCAGTTGCTCGGTGACCCAGCGACCTCGACCGCCCTGGCTCTTCCACTCATGTACGTACCCGTGCGCGACCAGCTGTTCCTTCGCCTTCTGGTACGCGCGGCCCTTGATGCCCAGCTTCCGGGCGAGTTCGCTCAGGGGCTTGCAGGGGGACCCTTCGGGAAGGCCCTGGACGTACAGGAGCAGGATCTTCGCGTCACTGCTCAGACGCGGATGGCGCACGACATCGTGCGATGCCTTCGTGAAGCGGCGAGACGGGGCGATAACATGACGCAGCATTTCCGGTGGCCTCTGGTTCCACTGGTGATGAAGGCCCTCGGTCGGTGTTGGCGCACTGCCGAGGGCCGCTCCATGTGCGCGTGTGCACACAGAGCGTGATGGTTTCGTCACCGTACCGCACTGTCACCATCTCCCACCATGCGAATGGGGCTTCACGCTGCGCCCTCGGTGCCGGTCGGGCGAACGACGATGCGGCAACTCGCTCTCTGCCGGTGGCGGAGCAGCCGTGCATCGGGGAATTGAGGTCCGCCCCGCCGGTGACCTGTGGTCTCCGGCGGGGCGGACAGTCAGTACGGGGCGCGGAAATTCGCGCGTTCGGGCGTGATCAGATGCGCACCCCGGCCTGGAAGCCGCCGATGGTGTTCATCGATTCGTAGCGGACGTAGGCGCCCGGGTACGGGGCGTGCAGCACGGTGTTGTTGCCCGCGTAGAGGCCCACGTGCGAGGTGTTGTTGAAGAAGACCAGGTCGCCCGGCTTCAGCTGGCTGCGCGCGATGCGGGTGCCCTGGTTGATCTGGGTGTACGTAGTGCGGGTGATGTTGGCGCCGGCCTGGGCGTAGGCCCACTGGGTCAGGCCCGAGCAGTCGAAGGAGTTGGGGCCGGTGGCGCTGCGGACATACGGCTTGCCCACCCTGCTGGAGGCGGCCTGGAGGGCGGCGCCGCCGAGGCCGGAGGCGGGAACCTCGTTGCCGAGTTCGACCCGGTCGCCGGCGGCGCGGCTGGCACGCTGCTCCGCCTCGGCGATCTTGGCGCGCTCGGCGGCGGTCAGGGTGTTGAGCAGGCGCTGCGCCTCGGCGAGCTTGCCCTGGGACTGCTTCTTGTTCTCGCCGAGCGTCTTGCGGACGTCCGCGAGGTCGCCCAGCTTGTCCTGGGCCTCCTTGCGCTGCTGCGCGAGGGCCCGCTGCTTCTCCTGGATCTTCTCCAGCGAATCGGTCTGCTTGGCCGTCAACTGGTCGAGGGCCGATGCCTCGTCGAGGAAGGTGTCCGGGTCCGAGGCGAGGAAGAGCTGCACGGACGGGTCGATGCCACCGGAGCGGTACTGCGCGGCAGCGAGCGAACCGAGGCCGCTGCGGAGCGTGTTGAGCTCCTGCTGACCGCGGGCCACCTTGTCCTGCAGCGCGCCGACCTGCTTCTCGAGCTTCTGCTGCTGCTCCTTGGCCCCGTTGTACTTCTCGGTGGCCTTCTCCGCCTCGTGGTAGAGCTTGTCGACCTTCGCCTTGACCTCACTCTTGGTCGGCTTGGGGTCGGCGTGGGCGGCCTGGGAGGTCAGGGCCACGGCCGCGGCGGCGGTAGCGGTGAGCACGGTCACACGGGCGCGGCTCGGCTGCTTGGGACGACGGTGGGACGCCACGAAGGCGAGCTCCTTCTTCCTCGAGCCGCCTACCGGGCTACGGAGGGACCGAAATCCCCGGCTCCGTGCACGTCACGGACTCGGCGGTTCCTTCGCTGCCACCCCGGATGGGTGATCAACCGTGCGAAGGTTCGAAGCCCGACCTTAGTGACCATCTTGTAATCAGTTCAATCCAATCTCGACACACAAGGTACTTCTTTACTCACAACTCACGGCGTGTAGCGGCTACTTGACGGTCCGTTTCATAATTTCCGGCAAGTCGCAACCCATCTCACTAGACGCGCGAAAGCCGCTTCGGGAGCAAGAAGGACGCAACGGACTTGGCCCGGCTTCCGCCACCCCGTCGGCCACCTCGCGACCGGTGGAGACCACCACGACAGGCCGCCCGGACGGTGCTTCACGACGGCCTTGGCGCCGGGACGCGGAGCTGTTCCGTACCGAGCCGGCCGCGCAGCACCGCCGCCTCCGTCCGCGCCGCGTACGCGACTCGGTACGAGGATCGAGCGCGATCGACACCCACCCGAGATTACTGTTCGGTAACACGGGTGCGCGGGGGTTGGCGGCGCAGGCGGCGAGGGATTGACTCGTCAACATGACTGAGTGGACCGGCCGCACCGCCGTCGAGATCGCCGCCGCCGTACGCGAAGGACGGGCGAGCGCGGCCGACGTCACCCGCCGGCACCTCGACCGCATCGCCCGGCTCGAGCCGGGCCTGTCCGCGTTCCGGCACGTGCGGGCGGAACAGGCACAGGCCGAGGCGGAGGCGGTGGACCGGCGGGCCGACCGCGCCTCCCTGCCGCTCGCGGGAGTCCCCGTCGCGGTCAAGGACAACATCGCGGTCGCGGGCGAGCAGGCCCGCATGGGATCCGCTGCCACATCGTCGGATCACAGCCCCACCGATCACATCATCGTCCAACGGCTGCGAGCAGCGGGCGCCGTGGTGGTCGGTCTGACCAACGTGCCGGAACTCTGTCTGGTCCCGATGGCCGACAGCGTCTACGGGATCGCCCGCAATCCCTGGAACGAGCAGCGCACGCCCGGCGGCTCCTCGGGCGGCAGCGCGGCCGCGGTGGCTGCCGGTCTGGTCCCACTGGCGCACGGCAACGACGGGTTCGGCTCGATCCGGATCCCCTGTGCCTGCTGCGGAACGATCGGGATCAAGCCGGGGCGCGGCGTCGTGCCGCACGCGCCGGACGACCCGACCTGGTTCGACCTGGTCGAGAACGGCCCGATCGCGACCACGGTGCAGGACGCGGCCCTCGGACTGGCCGTGATGGCAGACGAACCGGGCTTCGCGCAGCTCGGCGAGGTGGGGACGCTGCGCATCGGCGTATCGGTCCGGTCGATCTCGCCTGGCTTTGCGATCGCTGCCCAGTACCGCCGTGCCGCGCTGGAGACCGGGACGCTGCTCAAAGGACTCGGGCACACGGTGACCCGGCACAACCGGCACTATCCGGCATGGCTGGGACCCGCGTCGCTGAGCTCCTGGTTCGCGTCGGCGCGCGCGAGCGCTGCGGGACTCGACCGCGCCGGACTCGACCGGAGCACGCGCCGACTGGCCGCGGTCGGCGGGGCGTTGGCGGCCCTTCGCCTGGACGGGGCGCACGGGCGCGACCGCTGGCGCACCGACGCCGCGGAACGCTTCTTCGGGCAGATGGACGTGCTGCTGCTCCCCGCGCTCAGCCAGCCGGCGGCGCAGGCCAAACGGTGGGGTGACGCCGGTGGGCTGCGCACCACGGCAGTCAGCACCCGTACGGCCTCGCTGTTCGGCTCCTGGAACATCGCGGGCTGGCCGGCGCTCGCGGTTCCCGTAGGTGTGGGCGTCGACGCCATGCCCGTCGCGGTGCAGCTCGTGGCCAAGCCCGGCGGGGAGAAGCTGCTGCTGGAACTGGCCGCGCAGATCGAGGCGGCCAAGCCCTGGCCGCGGCACGCCCCGCGCTATGCCGCACACAGAGACGGCAACAGGGACGCGGCGGTCGCCGGGGAAAGCTGACCGGGGCAGGAAGCCGACAACCACAAGCGGCTACTGAACGCGCACCCGCCACGGCATCAGTCCGACGCGCCCTTTCCGCTCGGCTCCGGCGGCCCACAACCGACCCACGGGCGTGATCCGCCGGACGCGCCCCGGCCAAGGGCTGTCACGCTAATAGCTGAGTGCGGGGAACCAGTCGTCCCGGCCTCGGGGGGTGAGGTCGAGGACGTGCCACACCGGGCTGAGCAGGTCGATGCCGCGCTGGTCGATGTCGTCGGACATGCGGGGGTGCACCGAGTAGAAGTGGTGCACCGACCCGTTGCTGTCACGGGTGAACACCGACACCGTCGAGTCCTGGTTGCCTTCGGCGTCCTCGCTGCCGAGGTCGTATTTGAAGGTGTTCGCCCCGGCACTGAGCAGGCGCAGGTTCGTCCACTGGCGGTTTCGGGCGTGCGCACGCAGCACGGGCAGCTCGGCTGCGGCAACGACGGCGAAGTCGACATTCTGCGCAACGTGGGGGGCGATTCCGTTGAACCCGTCGATCCACATCGTGCACATGGGGCAGGGCTGGGTCTGCTGCTTGCCATACATGAATTGGTAGATGACCAGGTCACGCCCGGGCCGGGTGAACAGCTCACTGAGTCGCACGGATCGCGTCGGCGCGTCACCGGCGTGCAGGTCCGCGGGGCCCTCTTCGAAGGCGTAGTCGTCGACGGCAGGTCCCGGCGGCAGTCGCCGACGCAGGTCAGCGACTCGTTCGCGATGGCGCATCAGCTCGATCTCGGCGTGGCGCAGCTCTTCGCGGGCGGTGACGTACTCGGCCGACTCCCCAGTGAGATTGGTCTGGTGCATCACTACCTCCTGGACGGCTGCCGAAGCGCGCAGCTGCTGCCCCCCTGGCCGCCATCGGCCCTGCCCACCATTGTCTGCTCGCGCACAGGGCCTCGCCAGGCGGCGAGGCGGGGTGTGCGGAGCTCCGCCTCGGCGACTGCCGGGCAGGAGCTGCACCGTCCGAAGCCGCCCTCAGCCGCGTTCAAAGCAGTGCGACTGCCCGATGACCGAGAAGCCGCGGCGCTCGTACCAATGGCGTGGCCAGTCGTCCGCGTCAGCGAGCAGGAACCGCGTACCGCAGCTCGCGCCGGTGGCCATGCGCAGGGCCGCGGCCAGGACCGCGTCGGCGTGGCCGCGGCCGAGCTGGGTCTCGGCGGTCATCAGGTCCTCGATCTGGGCGATGCCGGTTGCCGGGTCCAGATAGAGATCCGCCCACGAGGCGACCTCGCCCTCCTCCGTACGGGCCGCTATGAAGGCGTACCAGCGGTTGGGGTGTTCCCCGAGGGCGGCCGATGTCCCGGCGGTGGCCGTCGAGGCTGTCTATCCGCGATCTGAACTTGGCGTGGCCGTGCTGCCTGAGGCTGTTTCGGCTTTCGTGTAGAGGATCTCGCGGGCCTGTTCCGCGGCACGGGTGATGCTCTCGGCGACGAAGTCGAGGAAGCGGGCGACGTTCTCCAGGCGGACGGCGGCCGGAGTGCCGGGGCCGAGGACGCCGACGCCCTGCCGTGAGATCTCGACCTGCTGGATGAGGGACCGGGCACTGGCGACCATCGACTGGTACCAGAGATCTTCGTCGATGACGTAGCGCTCACGACGGCCTTCATCGCGTTCCCTGCGGACGAGCGACTGGCTCTCCAGGAAGGTGATCGATTTGGAGATGGTCGCCGGGCTGACGTGAAGGCGCTGGACGAGTTCGGACGCCGTCAGGCTGCCGGAATCGGTGGTGAGGAGGCAGACCATCACCCGCGACATCATCTGGGACAGTCCCGATTGCATCATGACGGTGGTGTACAGCTCCTCGTACTCACGCACGGCCTCGGCGTCGCGTCCGTGTGGCTGGGGGACCGGCTCCACCCCTCGGGGCGAGCCAGGCTTGCGCCGGTGGGCCCGCCGTTCCGTGGCGCGGTGGGCCAGGTCCGCCCGGTAGCCGGTGGGGCCGCCGTTGCGCATCACCTCACGCGTGATCGTCGAGGTCGGCCGTTCGAGACCTCTGGCTATCTCCGCATAAGCGAGCCCGTCGGCCAGCCCCAGCGCGATCTGCTGGCGGTCCTTCTGGGTGAGCCTGCCTCCCGGCATCGCGGTCTCCTTCATGGCCCGTGGTGATCCTTGACGCCTTGAGCATAGCGTTCACTCTCAATACATTGCAACGAACAATGTGAAGCCGTTGCATTATCCGTCAGAGGCATTGCAACAATATCTCGGCCCCTACCTGCGATTATGCAAATCGCGCGCAACAACTCTATTGCCGACCCTGTGAACGCAACGTAGCTTTTCCGTCATCGGAAACAGCGGGCCGACGGAGGGCGCGCTGCAGACAAAGGAGTGCGTGATGCAGAAGTTCGACACCCCCGCCCCGATCTCCACCGTCCTCGACATCCCCGCGGGGCGCGTCCAGATCATCGCCGCCGACCGGGCCGACACCGCGGTCGAGGTCCTGCCCGCGAACGCCTCGAAGAGCCGCGACGTGAAGGCGGCGGAGCAGACCACGGTCGAATACAACGACGGCGTCCTGCGGATCGAGGTCCCGGCGAAGAACCAGATCCTCGGCCCCTCCGGATCCATCGAGGTGACCGTCCAGCTGCCCGCCGGTTCCCGCGTCGAGGCGAAGGCGGCCAGCACCGAGTTCCGGGCCGTCGGCCGCCTCGGCGACATCGCCTTCGACGGCGCGTACCACCAGATCAAGATCGACGAGGCCGCGAGCGTCCGCCTCACCGCGGTCGACGGCGACGTCGAGGTCGGCCGGCTCAACGGTCCCGCGGAGATCAGCACCGCGAGGGGTGACATCCGGATCGCCGAGGCCGTGCACGGCAAGGTCGTGCTCCGCACCCAGTCCGGAGACATCTCGATCACCGCCGCCGCCGGAGTCTCGGCCTCCCTGGACGCCGGCACCTCCTACGGCCGCATCAGCAACGACCTCAAGAACGATGGCACCGCCGAGCTCGACATCCACGCGACCACCTCCCAGGGCGACATCGCCGCCCGCAGTCTCTGACCCGCAGCTTCCAGAAGGAGCACCCCTCATGACCAACCTGGCCATCGCGGCGAACGGGCTGCGCAAGTCCTACGGCGACAAGGTCGTGCTCGACGGCGTCGACCTGGCCGTCCCCGAAGGAACGGTCTTCTCCCTGCTCGGCCCGAACGGCGCCGGCAAGACCACCGCCGTGAAGA
>NZ_JBHVFU010000127.1:0-8363 GCF_042801455.1 Streptomyces sp. NPDC057565
AACTTCGGGCGCACCGCTCGATCCGCTGCCTGCTGACGACGAACCATCCAACACCTCCGCTGTCACGAGGTGTTGCGACGACCGATTGAATCCGCTCTGACAGCCGCGATCCGAGTGAAAGATCACCGGCCGGGCGGGACGACGTCGGAGGCAGGCGGACCTGAGAGCGTCGGCGACCAGTTCGGTCCGCAGGTGGTCGGCGGTGGACCAGCCGACCACGCGGCGCGAGGCGATGTCGATGACAGTGGCCAGATAGAGCCAGCCCTCTTCGGTGGGAACGTAGGTGATGTCGCCGCACCAGCGGGTGTCGAGGCCGTCCGGGTCGGGAGCGAAGTCCCGTGAGATGAGGTCGGGCCGGGCGGCGGCCGACGGGTCGGGGATCGTCGTCACCTGCCGCCGCCTGCGCTGTCGGCCCTGCAGGCCGGCATTGCGCATCAGTCTGGCGACGCGGCGCCGTCCGCAGTCCTCGCCCTGCCGTTGCAGGACGGCATGGATGCGCGGGGCCCCGTAGGTGCCGCGGGAGTTCTGGTGGACCTCGGTGATCTTCTCGCTCAGCTCGGCATCACGGACAGCCCGCGGACCGGGCCTGCCACTGCGGCGGGCGTAGAAGGCGGCTCGGGAGACCTGCAGCAGTTCACACGCGCGCTTGACGTTGTGACCGTCTCGCTTCTCCGCCTCGATGAACGGGTACACCGTCACCGGGTCTCCTTCGCGAAGAAAGCCGTGGCCCGCTTGAGAATGTCGACGTCCTCACGAAGCCGGCGATTCTCCCGCCGCAACGCGGCCAGCTCTTCGCGTTCACTGCTGGTCAGGCCGGCTCGCTCGCCCGCGTCGACCTCGGCCTGGCTGATCCACAGCCGCACCGCGGTCTCGGTCAGGTCGAAGTCCTTGGCGACCTGGCCGACCGAGCGGTCACCGCGACGGCACAGCTCGACGATCTCAGCCTTGAACTCCGGCGTGAACGAACGGCGAGGCCGAGGCTTCTTCTTCCCCATGCTCTCCATGATGGACATCCTTCCGGGGCAGAACCCCTGATCTCGGATGTCCGTCAAAGCGGATCAAGCCCACCCCAGCCTTACACACACGCCTCGGCCTACCCATGGCGCTCGACCGGCCTGCTCCGGTTCGGGTCGGGGACCTCCTTGGCACAGGACTGGTAGGCCGCGAGGAGCTTCTCCGGGCTGTACCCGGGGCCCTGGTCGACGATGATGTCGTCCGTGCCGGCCTTGGGGTCCTTGGCGGTCATGCCGTGCCGGCGCAGGCACTCGGCGGTCTTCAGCGCGTGGTCCTCCTCCGCCGCCGAGGCGCGTTCGCCCCCGTCGTTCGGCGCGTAGATCCGGCAGATCGCGTTCGCCGCCTCGGCCTTCGGGTCCGGAACGGTGCCCGGCGGCGCGGCCACCTTGTCCGAGCCGCCCTTCAGTTCGGGGACCTCGATGCCCTGCTTCCTCATGCACTCGGAGTACTTGACGAACTTGTCCTGGTCGGCCTGCGACAGCTTGCCCGATCCCGACGAATCGCCGAGCCCGCATCCGGCCAGCCCCAGCACGGCGGCCACCGTCACCGCGGCGAGTGAGAATGTCTTCATGCGCCCCAGCGTGCGCCGCATCCGGTTTCCGGACGGTCACCGCGAGTGTTAACCGTGGTCTTACCGCTGGTCTGTGGCAATGGCCCCATGCGGATTCTGGTGGCCGAAGACGAACGGTTCCTCGCGGACATGGTGACGGAGGGGTTGCGCAAACAGGCGATGGCGGTCGACGTCGCCTACGACGGGACCACCGCGCTGGAGCTCCTCGACGTGAACGACTACGACGTGCTCGTCCTGGACCGGGATCTGCCCGGTGTGCACGGCGACGACATCTGCCGCGAGCTGACCCAGAGCGGGGCGAGCGTCCGTATCCTCATGCTGACCGCCTCCGGCACCGTGCACGAGCGGGTCGCCGGGCTGAGCCTGGGGGCCGACGACTACCTGCCCAAGCCGTTCTCGTACGAGGAACTCGTCGCGCGGGTCCGCGCGCTGGGTCGGCGGGCGGGTCCGCCGCTGCCGCCGGTGCTGGAACGCGCCGGGATCACGCTGGACACCGGGCTCCGGCAGGCCCACCGCGAGGGGCGCTACCTGCCGCTGTCCCTGAAGGAGTACGCCGTGCTGGAGGTGCTGATGCGGGCACGGGGCACGGTGGTCAGCGCGGAGGAGCTCCTGGAGAAGGCGTGGGACGCCAACACCGACCCGTTCACCACCGTCGTCAAGGTCACGATGAGCAAGCTGAGGGCCAAGCTCGGCGACCCGCAGGTGATCGTCACCGTCCCGGGCAGCGGGTACCGCCTGTGAGCCACGGCCGCACCGCACGACGGACCGGCCCGAAGCTCCACGGCTCGGTACGGGCCCGGATCACGCTGCTCTACGGCGGGGTCTCCACAGCGATCACCGCGACCGTCCTGATCGCCGCGCTCCGCCTTCAGCAGTACATCGTCGACAAGAAGGTGCGCGACCTCCCCCAGGATCCGGCGGCCGACACCGCCTCGTGCCGGCCGGGCTCCCCAGGCAGCCCCTGCTCCTCCGTGCCCCCCACGTCCGTGCCCCCCACGTCCGCGCCGACCGCCCAGCCGGGCCACAAGACAGCGGTCAGCGGCACGGAGGGATTCCAGCAGACCCTGATGGACTCCCAACGGGTCGTCACCCTGCTCGGCGTCGCGATGATCGCGGTACTGGCGTTCGCCGTGTGCTGGTGGCTCACCGGACGACTGCTGCGGCCGCTGCACCGCATCACCGCCACCGCCCGTCGGCTGTCTCTGTCGACCCTGCACGAGCGCATCGCGCTGACCGGGCCGCAGGACGAGCTCAAGGATCTGGCCGACACCTTCGACGCCATGCTCGACCGGCTCGAGCACGCCGTGGCCAGCCAGCGCCGCTTCGCCGCCAACGCCTCCCACGAGCTGCGCACGCCCCTGGCCATCCAGCGGGCGGCCCTGGAGATCGGCCTGGCCGACCCGACGCCCGGGAGGGTCGCCGAGATCAGGGCCGAGCTGATCCGCACCACCGAGCGCTCCGAGCGTCTCATCGAGGGACTCCTCGCGCTGGCGCAGGGCGAACAGGGCCTCGACACGCAGGCGCCGGTGGATCTCGCCGTGGTCGTCGGGCAGGTCGTACAGGAACACCGGGTGTTCGCCGACGCCCGCGGAATCGCCATCGACGTCACGGCCCGGCCCGTCACTGTCGTCGGCGACGAGGTCATGGTCACCCGGCTGGTCGCCAATCTCGTGCAGAACGCGATCCGGCACAACCACCCGGGCGGCCGGGTCGGCATCGACCTGTCGCCCGGGCGCGGGATCACGGTCTCCAACACCGGCCCGCACGTGCCCCCGGACCGGGTCGGCGAGCTCTTCGAGCCGTTCCGGAGGCTGCACCGCGACCGCACCGGATCGACCGAGGGCGCGGGCCTCGGCCTGTCCATCTCCGCCGCGATCATCAACGCGCACGGCGGCACCGTCCACACCACCGCCAACCAGGACGGCGGTCTGACGATCACGGTGGAGCTGCCCACGCCACCCCCGCCGCCCGGTCACGAGTCGTCGCCGACCCGCACGTCTCACTGACGCTCCCCCTTTCGGCCCTGCGCTTCTCCGCCCTTTGCATCAAGCCAGTCGGCAATTGCGTCCCATGCCTGACTGAGCATTTCGGGAACCATCAGTTCCGTGTGCCGGCAGGGCATGGTCGCCTCGGTGATCTCGCCGCCCACATAAGGCTCCCAAAGGCGCCCGTCCGGCGGATTGTCCCCGTCGGTGATTCCGGCGACGAACAGGAGCACGTCGCCATTGAACGTGCCGGGCCGGTGGTTCTTCCTGAGCTCCATATTGTTCGCGAAGATCTTCGCGAGAAGAAGCAGTTCGTCGTCGGAGATTCCACCGAGAACATCGCCCAGTTCCGCGCGAATGTTCGCCGCGACGCGCTGCTGCCGGGCCGCCGCCGCGTCGGTCACCGCGCCCTCCCGGGGTTCCTGCCTCTCCCCGGACCCGGAGGGCTCTTCGTCGCGGGCGGGGATCGGGTACGTGTCCATGATGACCAGGGCGGCGACGGTCTCGCCGACGGCCTCCAGCTGCAGGGCGATCTCGTGCACGGGCATGCCGCCGAACGAGAAGCCCAGCAGGTGGTACGGACCCGTCGGCTGCACGGCGCGGATCTGCTCGATGCAGTCCGCCGCCATCTCCTGGATGGAGCCGACCACGGCGCTGTGCCCGTCGAGCCCAGCGGCCTGGATCCCGTACAGCGGGATGTCCTCCGGGACGAACCGGGCCAGCTGCATGTAGCACCAGCTCAGGCCACCGGCGGGGTGGACGCAGAAGAACGGCGGCTGGCTTCCCGTCGTACGGATCGGCAGCAGCCTGTCGAGCGAGTCGCTCAGCGAGCCCAGGGTCAGCTGGTTGATGAGGCCGGCAGGCGTGGGCGCGGCGAACACGTCACGTACCGGGACCGACACTCCCCTTTCCGCGAGCCTGGTGACGAGCGTGACGGCCAGCAGGGAGTGTCCTCCGAGCCGGAAGAAGTCGTCGTCGACCCGGACCGACGGCACCCCGAGGACGTCGGCGAACGCCCCCGAGACAATGCCCTCCAGGACCGTGGCAGGGTGACGGCTGACGGCCGCCCAAGCCGCCGCGGCGCTCCCGTAGTCGGGGGCGGGCAGGGCCTCGCGGTCGAGCTTGCCGTTGGCGGTCAACGGCAGCTCGTCCAGGGGCACGACAGCGGCCGGGACCATGTGATCCGGCAGACGGCCGGGCGGGCGGCGCGGCGCTTCGCACCCGGCGCCCGGGCTGATCCGGCGCACCGCACCGACGGAAAACCGGCCGGGGTGTCTCATGACGCGTGACGCGTCGTGAGACACCCCGGCCGGTTTCGTATGTGCCCTGCTCCGCCGTGTCCGAGACTCCGCTCCGGCCTGCGCTCAGGTGGTGGAGAGGGCCTCGGTGGGGGTGAGGCGAGCGGCGCGGCGGGCCGGGTAGATGCCGGCCAGGGTACCGATGGCGATCGTGGCCAGGGCGGCGGCGGCGATGGTCTGGCCGGGCAGCGCGAACGGCCAGCCGCGGCTGGCGGCGTAGCCGAGGCAGACGGCCAGGCCGATGACCACTCCGGCGGCCCCACCGAGGGCCGACAAGGTCACCGACTCGGTGAGGAACTGGGTCCGGATCTGCCCGCGGGTGGCGCCCAGTGACCGGCGCAGCCCGATCTCCTGCCGTCGCTCCAGCACCGAGATCACCATGATGTTGGCGATGCCGACGCCGCCAGCCAGCATCGCGACCGCGCCGAGCCCGAGGAACAGCGCGTTGAACGCGCGGTTCGCGGCGGCCTGCGCGGTGAGCGCGTCCGAGGGCCGGCTGATCTGCACCTCTTCGGGATGCTCGGGGTTGACCGTGAAGCCCAGCACGTCGTGGACGGACTGGACGCTCGCGTCGGTGGACCGTTCGTACAGCGTGGTGGCGTACCCGTTGAAGCCGAGGCTTCCGGCGTACGTCCAGCCGATCAGCGCCGAGCGGTCGATCTCGGGAGCGAGCTTGACCGTGTCGAGGATGCCGGCGACCTGGACCCACTGGCCGCCCAGATAGACGTGCCGGCCGGCGTGGTCGATGCCGAGACGCTCGGCGGCGACCGAGCCGAGCACCACGGTCGGGTAGCGGCTGGTGGCTTCGTTGAGGAACGACCCGGACCGCACCGTGCCACTGAGGGCGTCGAGCAGGTTGGCCCGGGCGGCCTGGACGGCGATGCCGTTGGTCGTCGAAGAGTTGATCTTGTCGTTGCGGCGGACCGTGACGTCCTGCACCGCGCCGACCGCGGACACGCCGGTCACGCCCGGGATCCGGGAGACCATTCCCTCGGCGTCCTTGGGCAGCGTGGAGGTCTGCCCCAGCAGCGACGTGCCGGGCGAGACGGTCAGCAGGTTCGTGCCCAGCTGGTCGATCTCCTTCATCAGGCCGGCCTTGCTGACGGTGCTGAGACCCACCAGCCCGACCATGGCCGCGACGCCGATGGCGATCCCGAGCGCGGACAGCACCGCTCGCAGCGGACGTCCGCGCAGCCCGTCCAGGCCGACCACGGCGAGATCGCCCGCGCGCAGTCTCACCGGATCCGGTAGAGCGATCATGCTGGTACCCCCGTGTCCACGCGGATCCGGCCGTCCCGGATCTCCAGCCGCCGCGGCAGCGCCGCCGCGACCTCCAGGTCATGAGTGATGACCACGACGGCAGTGCCGTCGCGGTTGAGTTCGGTGAGCAGGTCCAGCACGCCGGCGCCGGCGACCGAGTCGAGGTTGCCGGTCGGTTCGTCGGCGAGCAGCAGCGGCGGATCGCCGACGACCGCGCGGGCGATCGCGACCCGCTGCCGCTCGCCTCCGGACAGCTGGTGCGGCAGATGGTCCACCCGGGCGCCGAGGCCGACGCGTTCCAGCGCGGTGCGGGCCAGCCGCTGGCGCTCCCGGGTCGAAGTGCCGTGGTAGAGCAGCCCGGTGGCGACGTTGTCGAGCGCGGACAGGTGGGCGGTGAGGAAGAACTGCTGGAAGACGAACCCGATCCAGCGGGCCCGCACCGCGGCCAGCCGACGGTCCGGCAGCCGGGCGACGTCGTGCCCCCGGATGAGGACGCGCCCCGTGGTGGGGTTGTCGAGGGTCCCCATGAGGTTCAGCAGGGTCGACTTGCCCGACCCGGACGGCCCGACGATCGCCAGCAGCTCGCCGGCGTGGACGGTGAGCGACGTCCGGCGCAACGCCTGCACTCCGCCGGGGTACTCCTTGGAGGCGTTCTCCACCTCCAGGACCGGGGTCGACCGGCCGTCGTCCATGAGCCCGTCCGTCATGGCCGCGGCACCTGCACCTTCATGCCCACCGTGAGGTCGCCGGTCACCTGGACCTTGTCGCCGTCGAAGACGCCGAGCTTCACCGGCACGGAGCGGACCTTCCCGGCGGAGTCGGCGACGTTCACCGAGTACTCGCCCTCGGACGACGCCAGCAGCGCGTTGACCGGCACGGTCAGCACGTTCTTGAGTTCGTTGCTGGTGAATCCGACGGTGACTGGGGCGCCGGTGAGGCTGCCCACGTCGGCGGACTTGTCGAGCGTGACGGTGACCTCGAACGTGGCGTTCTCGGTTCCCGCGCCGGTCTGCGACCCGGACTTGGCGGAGGAGGTGGCCACCGTGGAGACGGAACTGACGTACCCCGCCACGGTCTTCCCGCCGGGTAGCGTGACCCGCACCGCGGCGTTCTTCTTGGCGATGTTCTGCTGGTTGACCGGCAGACTGACCGTGACCCGCCGCTCGGTACCGGTCGCCTCGTACACGGCGCCGCCCGCGCCGCCGCCGAGGGCCGCCTGGAGCGTCTTCACCTGGATCGCGCCCGGCTGGACCACCACGTCGCCGGGTGCCAGGGTCCCGGTCCGGGTCATGCCCTGGTCCTTCTGGAGGTCCCGGACGGCCTCGGCGGTCGCCCAGGTGAATGACTTGTCGACGGCGAGGTTGTCACCGTAGCCGAGCGCAGCCAGATTGCGCTCCAGCTCCAGGACGTCGTATCCGTCCGACATGCCCTCCTGCAGCTCTCGCCAGAACGGCATCGTGCCGTACAGCAGGGGCACGCGGTGGCCGTCGACCCCGTAGGCCTGGTGGCCGCGGCGGATCACGTCACCGGCCTGCGGCAGCCAGGTGATCCGGCCGTCGCCACCCGCCAGCACGGTGTAGCTCCCGGCGTAGCCGAGGGTGCCGTCGGCTTCGGTGGTGCTGGCCAGGCCGCCGCGGGTCACGGCCACGGTCGGCAACGTCGTGTCGGTCTCCTGCGTCGCCGCTTTGCCGTCCCTCAGCGCATAGACCGCGACGCCTGCGCCGCCGATCGCCAGCACGGCGGTCCCGGCCAGCAGCGTCCGCCGCCTGCCACCGCGCCGGCGGCGCTGCGGCGGGGGGCTCTCCTCACTTGCGGAAAGTGCGATAGCGGAATCCAGCACCGTCTGCCTCCAGGTAGTCCTCGTGGACGACGACTTGATGGTGATCAGCCTGGCCGGAGGCCGGTTTCCGGGCGGTGACCGCTTGCGTTAACCGCTGCCTTATCGTGCCGAGAAGAAGCCCTTCCCACCTGCGCCGGAAGGGCGGCGAGCACTCCGCGCCCAGTCGGTCGAAGGGGGTTCACCGGGTGCGCCGTCCGCCCTGATGATCAAGCCGGCAATGATCAAACAGCCGGTCTCGCCGACGCGTCCGACACTCCGCAGCATTACCGGTAGGAACTCTTGATCGGACCGGAGGGTCCACTTAGCCTCGATCCACCGACGTGCTCTGAAGATGATCTCTTGATCGATTTGTGAGCTGGTTTCGGTCGGTGGCCGTGGGTGGGCAGGTTGTTTCT
>NZ_JBHVFU010000128.1:0-8281 GCF_042801455.1 Streptomyces sp. NPDC057565
ATCGCCGACCCAGCGCGCCCCCGGCGAGCACCCAGCCACTTCCACGCCCTGTGCACCGCCGTCACCTGACCCCCACAAGATCACCAACAGAGTCACGGCGTTGGCTTCACACCGTTTGTTCTGCCTTTCCAGAACGAGTAGTGCCACCCGCAGCCGCCGTAGTCGTGGGGCCATCGTTTGCACGGGCGGCTGACCAGGTCGTACCTCTTCGGGACGGCGTCGCGTACCAGACCGGCCCTGTCGGCCAGGTACGACAATCGCCCCTGACCGGCCTTTCAAAGGCGCCATCGTCGGCAGCCGGCTGTGGGGCAGCGCCCCCTCCGACTGCCTGCCCCGTTCAGGCTTTTACCACTGGCGGCGCAGCTGGACGCACTCCGCAGTGACCTGGGCGAGGAGGTCGCTGTCGTCGGCGGGCGCGGGGCGCTGTAAGCGGTGCAGCAGGTCCCGGTGCAGGCGCAGCGCGTCATCGCTGCCGGTGGCGGCCAGGACAGCTGACCACAGGGGGCTGCCAGGGAGGGTCTTGTTCTCCGCTGTCTCCATCAGTGTCAGTTTGTCCTGGTGGGTGAGGCGGCTCAGCTCACGCTGCCCGGTCTTGTCCCCTATCTCGCGCCAGGTGGTGACCCGCTCCTCGCGGGCCGCCTTCTTCAGCGCCCCCATGACGAACGGCGCCAGGTAGCCGAGTTTCTCGGCGCGTTCGCGCTGTGCCTGGCGCTCCGCTGCCTCCTCTTGTTCACGCTGCACGGCCAACGCCCGCTCCGCCCGCTCCCGTCGGGCGGTCTTGTTCCGCTCACGCTGCTCCGCCAGCTGCTGCTCTGTCTGCTCGCGCCACTCCTTCTCCCGCTGAGCCTGGCGGGCCGCGCGCCGCTCCTCCTGCTTACGCCGGAGCGCGGCCTGCTCCTGGTCGTGCCGGACCCGCGCGACACGCACCGCCTCCCGTTCCTCGGCCGTCACGTCGAGATCCCTCATCAGCTGGGTGGCCTTGGTGAGGAGGAGGTATGTGGGCTGTTCCTGCAGCCGGGCCAGGACGGCCTGGCGTTGTCGGGCTCGTTCTTCGAGCTGCGTCTGACCACGGCGGAGAGCCAGGCGCAGCCGGGCGATGTTCTCCGGGACCTTTTCTGCTTCCAGGAGCTGCTGGATGGTTCGCACCGCGGTGTATAAACGGTCCGGCTGATCACGTATGGCGCGGTCGAGATGCATCAGTGCGCGTTTGACCGGGTCGTCCTGACGCACGGTGCTCGACGCCCGCGACCGGGAAGGCGCGAAACTGACGATCGAGCGCCCCTCGGACTCACTGTGCCGCAGCCCCGTGGCCATGGGCGCGCGGACGGCGTCGGGCCTGGTCGAGGTGTTCAGGCCCCGTGACGTCAGCTCGACGTCCTCCAGGCCGTCCCAGGTGGTGCCCACCCCCGGGTGTTCTGTGCCCAGCCGCATGACGCGGCCACTGCCGGGCCGGTCCTCGAAGCGGATGCGCTGCACGTAGCCGCGCTGTTCCAGGACGTCTGGAGCGATCCGCACGCCGGGCCCGAGGATGACTTCCCAGGAGCCGTCGTCCCAGCTGACGGGTCGGTTGCGGTCGAGGTGGACCAGGAGGATCCGCCCGTCCTCCAGCTGTACCAGCACGGCGGAGCCCAGCGGTTCGGGGTAACTGAACTCGGCAGTCAGGCCCTGCGTGTGCAGCCATGCCGCTAGGTGAGCCTTGGCGAACAAGTGGTTGGCACTGTCCTTGCCCTTCGCCTTGCGGCCGCACCGTTCGACCGAGCCGTCGGAAGCGTAATGCGCGAAATGACAGATCTTGTCGGTGCACAGCCGCGTGGTCAACCGCCGCCCGCAGCCGCCCTCGAACTTCGTGCCGCACCAGATGGTGTCGTTCTCGTGCGTTCGCCGAAAAGCCTCCAGCTCCTCCACGGTCTCCGGGCACACAGCAGGCTCGTCCGAGTCCGAACTCCCAAAAACCGCAGTCTGAATGAGGCGCCGGTCCATGGTGCTCCGTTGCTGCAAATGGATGACTCCGCAGCATTGTGCCGCCCGGCACTGACACACCCGGCGGAATTCGCCAGCCGCCGACCTCACCGCCACAGGTGCGCCGATGGCAATGAAAGGGAAACGCCGCACGTCACGGACCTCGGGAGAACCAGCCCCATGGGACGGCAGCCCGTCGTCCCGTCGTTCCTGGCCTGCCGCCGCTGGCGGCGGCAGGGGAGCAGGCCTGCGCCTTCGCGGGGGCGCTGTGCAACCACAGCCGGAGGCCTCGGTGACCGACGGGCCGGACGAGGTGATGCCCAAGTCCGGCCCGTCCGCCCGTCTCTACAGGTCGAGCTGATACTGCAGTGTCGTGTGCGTGGGCAGGTAGCCGAGGCTGTCGCTGATGTGTCTCATGTGCGTGTTGCTGTCGGCGGTGTCGGTCAGGAGGCCGCCAAGGTCCGGGTAGTGCCCGTGGGCCTGTCGGATCGACTCGGCCTTCATCCAGCGGCCGAGGCCGTGTCCGCGGTGCTCGGGCAGCACGCCGGTGCCGTAGTGCTGGGCATCACCTGTGCCGCCGCCGGGCACGACGAGTTCGGTGAACCCGGCGATCGAGCCGTTGGAGGTGTCGATGGCGACGACGGTGTGCAGGTGGTCGCCGCGCTGTTCGACGGCCTTTGCCGCAGCCCGGACCCGGTCCACGTCCCAGGTCGTGGTGCCATGGTCGGTGTCCTCCATGGGCATGTCGTCCATGGCGCGACGTGAGTCGGCGAAGGTCTGGGCGAGATCGTCGGGGACGGTTCCCTGCCAGGACGCCAGCCGGTAGCCGGAATGCGGACGCTCAATGATCTCTGCCAGGGAGGGGATGTCCACATCGGCCAGGGGCAGGCGGGAGTACCTCAGGGTGAGGACCTTGCGGAAGCCGCGGGCCGGCAGGAAGTGGTCGCCGGGCGATCCGGCCCCGGCCTGCACTACGACGCAGCGCCGGGTGTTGTCCCGGGCGGCGGCCACGGCAGTGTCGAGTAGCCGGGAGCCGACGCCCTTGCGGCGCTCCACGGGATGGACGTGGAGGGTCAGTTCGGCCAGGTGCTCTTGTCCGCCATCGAACAGACGCAGAAAGGCCGTCCCGACAGGGATGGAATCGGCGTCGGACGCCAGCCATGCAATGCGTCGGCTGTGCGCCCCGTGAGCGGGGTCGGTCAGTGGGGTGATGCGGAGCGACAAGGTGTCTCCGTCGTGAGGAGGTGGCAAAGGTCAGTACGCGGGCTCAACTGCTGGGCACTCCTGCGCATGTGCTCCACACCTCCTCGTCGACAGTGCCGGTCCGGATCAACATGAACGGCTGGGCGACCTTAGCTGGCCCATCGGCTCCTCGGCAAAGGGTTAACTGAAGGCTGCTGCGGCCGCGGGGTCACAGCCACTCATTGATGGCCGCGACCAGCACGGTTGCTTCGTAGCGGACGGCGAGTTTGTCGTATCTCGTGGCCACGGCCCGGTGGCGCTTGAGGCGATTGATCCCGCATTCGACCGCGTGCCTCTCGCGGTAGTCGGCCTTGTCGAACGTCGGCGGCTGTCCGACGACGCCCAGAGCACGCCATTTCCAGACCGGTGCAGGCGATAGCGGTGAAAGCGAATGTCGCATCGTGGTGAAAGATTCATGACGCCCATCACCTGATGCGATGTCAGTGCCCCGCGCCACACTGGCCTCCTCGCCGATCAGCAGGGGGGCCAGCGTGGCGTTCAGGGCCGTACATGCGCAGTGGGGAACTGTCTTCGCGCACCTGCCCGACCTCGGGTGCGGACGCAGTTGGGAAGCGGTCTGGAAGACCCGGCCACCCGCGCCGATCACCTGCGTCGAGTGCCAGCATCCGATGTACGCGAAAACCTCCCGCAGCGGCTTACGGTTCTTCGCCCATGCCCCGCACGCCCCCGACTGCGAGATCGCCCGCCAGGGCGAGTCCGAGGCCCACCACCTCCTCAAGCTCGAACTCGCCAGCGCGGCCCGGGACGCCGGCGCCCACGCCGAACTGGAAGTCCGGGCACCTGACGGCTCCTGGCGGGCCGACGTACTGGCCACCGACCCGGGCGGCCGATGGGCGATGGCGCTGGAGGCCCAGCTCGCCCCGATCACCGCTGCGGACATCACCGCCCGCGCCGACCGGATGCGCGAGCACGACGTCACCTCGATCTGGTTCAGCGACCGACCCCGTCCACCCTGGCTCGGCACCGTTCCCTCCATCCGCCTGGAGCAGCCCGAGGGGACCAAGCGCCTGGCCATCGCCGAAGGGCTGGTGAAGTTCACCGACCGCGGCTGGAGCGCCGTTCCGGCGTCCCTCACCCAGTTCCTCGCCTGGGCATTCGCCAGCCGTGTCGTCCCACACACCCCACGAACCCCGCTGTGGTACCCGCAGCGGTCGCTCGCCACGGTGTGGACGACCCCGCAGTACATCACCGCCGAGGACACCCACCTCGTCGAGGACGAACGCCAGCGGCGCGAGTACGAAGCCCGCATGGCCGCGCTAGGGGCGGCCCGAGAGAAGAAGCGGGACGAGATCCGTGCCAAGAACGCGATCTCCCGCGCGAAGGCCCTTGCCGAGGCGACCGCGGCCGAGCAAGCCGCCCGTGCCGCCCAGACCGGGAGACTGCGGGAGATCGCCATCCGCTTCCGTCCCGGCATCGACCTGGCCCTGGCGAAACTCGCCGACGAGCACGGTGTCACCGCGACCGTGGGCTGGAGCACCGGCGATCCCCGGTACGCCGGCGGCGTACCCCTCGTCGACGAGAACGGCGTCACGGCCGCCATCTTCGACCCGGACCCCGGGCGCGTCCGCGGCCACGCCTTCCGGCTCCTGGCCGGGCTCCTCCTAATCTTCCCCAGCCAGACCAGCCAACAGCGCTTCGAGAAGGCCAAAAAGCGCACCAAGTACAAGCCGATCGACGGCTACCGGACCGACTTCGTCGACGCCCCGCCCTCCGGCACCGCTCGCTCCCGCCGGCACACGTCCAGTGCCCACGCGTGCACCTGCACCACCCCGCAGCTCGTCGCGAGAATCCAGAACGCCGAATACCCCGCCGAGTCGAGCAACCAGATGGGACCCGCCACCGCGCTCTTCCGAGCCCAATGCCGGGCGTGCGGCGGCAGGTACGAGAAACCGTGGCGCCGGACCGGCAGCACACCCATCAACGGGGCATGACCCAGATACGCCAGAGCCACGGGATGATCTTGAGTTGTTGAGTGTCCCGTCCCGTCACTCGTTCGGCTCAGTGTCGTTGATGGTGATGTTGGGCTTCGTCTGGGGCGGGGTGGGTTGTGACCTCGATCGAGAGGACCGCGTATCCGCGGTTCAAGCGGCAGCAACGCCCGGCTGCGGCCGGGTCCGCATACCCCAGCGGGCAAGAGATGGGCCAGCAGCACCCAGCATTGCGAAGAACAACGCCAGCAGCAGCCAGCCCGCCGTGCCGAGGCCTAGCACCACCGTGGTGAGGATCGCAGGGGCAAGAGCCTGGCCCGCGTTGAAGCCGAGGCCGAGGACACCTTGGTACTGGCCCTGGGCATGGCCGGGGGCAAGACCGAAACCCAGGGCGAAGCACGCCGAGGACTCCCAGACCTCTCCCAGGCTATGGACGAAGATCGCCGCCAGGACCAGTCCTGCTGCCGCCCAGACAGGGGCGTACGCCGCCAGCGCCATCATCGGACAGCTGACGAGGAAGAGCAGCCCCGCAGTGCGAAACGCCCTGCCGCCGTCGTACGGGGTCTCGATACGGGAGCCGATCCTGGTCTGCACCAGTACGCAGAAGGCGGAATTGACTCCGAACAGTGCGGCCACCGTCCAACGCGGCGCTTCGGTGTGCTCGGAGATCCAGATCGGCAGGAGCAGGGAGACCACCGGGTACTGCAGTCCCATAGCCCCGTAGAGAGCGGTGAACGTCAGGAACGGACGGTCCGCGAAGACAAGCCAGCGCCGCTGCTGCGGCGGCGCTGCCAGCACCGGATAGCGGGGCAGCAGAAGCAGAAGCACCGCGCACAGGGCGAAGCTCGCCGCGTTGCCGAGAATCAGCGTGACATAGGCGCCGCGGGTGTCCGCGGCCAGCGCCAGCCCGGCACCCACCGTTCCCAGGACGACGCCCAGGTTGACGAAGGTGCGCAGCTTCGCCCGGAACATGGCCGGTCGCTCACCCCCGACCCGGGCCACCAGAGCCCCCCACGCCGCCCCTCCGACCGCCGCGGCGATCTGGTCGACCGTCGCGATGATCGTGAGCGCGGCCCAGCTCTCGACGAGGACGAGGGCCGCCATCGATACCGCCTGGACCGCGAGGGCCAGCATCATGATCACGCGTGCGCCACGCCGGTCAGCGAGATGACCCCCAGGTATCCCCGCGCACAAGCCGATCACTCCGGCGATGGTGAGCGCGGCGCCGACCTGCACCGCAGGCAGGCCCACGACCAAGGTGAAATAGAGCGCCGACGCCGCGTTGAACAGACCATTGCCGACCCGGTTGACGAAACTGGCGGCGACCAGCACGCGCTCCGGCCCACTGTCCCCCGCCATCCTGCCTATTCGACCTGCCAAACCACCCTTGATCATGGACCGCAGGCTAACAGCGCCGCAGAACCCTGCGCCTGCCGAAAACCTCATCCGTCCAGTTCAGGCCGCGTGCTGGTACTCGTGGAGGGTGTGGCCGAGGCGGTCGCGTCGTCGTATGTCGAGGCGGGCGATCTGGTCCGGATCGGTGATCGGCGTCGGCAAGGGACGCAGTGGGCGGGCGTTGGCGATGCCCTGGTGGGGTCGGTGGGAGTTGTAGAACTGTTCGAACTCGCGCAGGGCGTGGAGCAGATGCCGCTGGCTCCAGATCAAGGTCCGGTCCAGCAGCTCACGTCGGCAGGTCTGCACCCATCTCTCCATGATTGAGTTCATGCGGGGCATGCGGACTCCGGTGAGCACGACTTCAATGCCCGCACCGTTGAGGATCGCGTCGACAGGGCGGGGAATTTCCCGTCCCGGACCCTGATCATGTAGCGCGCGTGGCATCCCGCGTCCTCGAGGTCCATGACGAGGTTCCTCGCCGCCTGCGCTACCCAGGACGCGGTGGGATACGCGGTGGCGCCCAGGATCCGGATCCGTCGACTGGAGTGCTCGATCACCGCGAACACGCACAGCCGCGCCCCGGACAAGGTGACCGTCTCGAAGAAATCGCATGCCAGCAGGGCGTCTGCTTGGGACCGTAGGAAGCCTGACCACGTGCTTGAGGCCCGTTGGGGCGCCGGGTCGATCCCGGCCTCCCGGAGGATTTCCCAGACCGTGGAGGCGGCCACCTTGATCCCGAGAACGAGCAGTTCGCCGTGGATGCGGCGGTACCCCCAGCTTGGGTTCTCCCGCGCGAGCCGCAGCACCAGAAGCCGGATTGAGCGCACGGTCCGCGGCCGTCCCGAGGGCTTGGGCCGAGACCGGGCCGCGTGACGGCGGGCGACCAGATCACGGTGCCATCGCAGCAGCGTGTCCGGATGTACCACCAACCGCGCCCCGGCGAAGCACCCGAGATGGCAGACGGTGCAGTAGCGCCGCCAGGAACGCCCGGTCGCTCGCCGTGAACCGCACTCGCTGCCCGCCCAGCTACCGTTCCAGCACCGCGATCTGATGGCGTAGAGCCAGGATTCCCACGTCCTTGTCCCGGTCGCTCATCGGCAGCAGTCGCAGCATCGCTAACGCGTTTGTCACACCCAGGTACGCCAGTCTCAGTAGCACGACCGATCATAATGCCGGGTGATCATCATCCCTGCCAGAGCGCGCCGACGCAGGGCCCCGCGCCCGACATCCCAAAGATCACCGTACACCGGCTCCCACCAGCGCGGATGAGGCTATCGGCAGGGGCAGGGCTGAAAAGTGGGGAAGCCGCCCGCCGTGCTCACGACGTGTTCGGGCAACGCCCGCCGACGCACCATCAGACGCACCCGTGCCCAACAACGTGACAACGCCGTCCCCCTGGCCGAGGTGCCGGACAGCCATCGGGCGATGGACCACCGGTCGGCGCTGAAGGTGCGCGTCACCTTCTGAGCGCGGGGGCCGACGGCACGGGTTTGGTTCCTCCCGTGCCGCGCGGGGCCCTCGTGATGTCAGGCGGCGCGCTTCACGTGGCGGACCAGCCACATCAGCAGGGCGTCCAGGTCAGCGGCGGCCGAGAGGACTCGGTCGACCGCCTCGGGGGTGTGCAGCCACTCCTCGCAGCCGAGGGGACGGGCGGCGATCAGAGAACGGTGGCGCAGCAGGTTCGTACGGGAGTGGTCTGTCGGATAGCCGCGCGGGGGGCGTTTCATCACGTCCCC
>NZ_JBHVFU010000129.1:0-8189 GCF_042801455.1 Streptomyces sp. NPDC057565
ACCACGCCGACCACAAGACGCAGGGCAGCATGATCCGCCGCTACATCATCTGGCGAAACCGCCATGCCGAGGACCAACGCCTACAAGCCCTCGTCAACAGGGCAAACGTTGCCTGATACGGCACTAGCTGCTAGGGAAATCGCAGGTCGCAGGGCGTAGGCGGAGCCCGCTGTAAATCTGCCCGCCCAATGCCGGAACTGTTCCGCTGACATCCAACGCTGATATCAACGACCACGGACAGTGGCAGTAGTGGGCGGTCGCCGGTGGCTCGCGTGCGTGCAGCTGGGCCCAAGCCAGCCCGGGGTGGATCGAACTCCTAAAGCGGGTGTCACCCCATGAAAGGCCCCTTGCAAGAGCGCTCTTCCGGACGGTGGCAGGGCGCTCAACCAGGTGCACTTGTTTCCCGGCAGGCCCTCACTACCCGGCCCTTGGGGCAAACCCCACTCACCCCCGGTACCGCAGAAGGCACCGGGGGTGAGCCGACGGAGAACAGTCGGATGTCAGTCCTCGTCGCGGGTGAACGTCGGTACGGAGTCAAACTCTCCGCTGCCCAGGGACAGCGGCAGCTCCTCGAACTCGCCGGCGACCAGCTTCGTGAGGAAACCCGCCATACCGGCGCCATGCAGAGACCACTCGTTCCAGCAACGGCAGTAGACCGCCACCGGCCAGACGTCGGGGTCGGGGCCGGTCACAAGCCAGCACAGCAGGTCGGCCGCGGCGTCCACTCCCCAGGTCACCATGCGGTCCGCTCCGGGGGGCAGGTCCTCTGGCTTGTCGCCGTAGCCCTCATCCCAGAATTCCTGCGCGATCTCCGCCTCCTCGCGCATCGAACCGACGGCCTCCCCCTCGGGGGAGCACTCCGGAACCACCACACCAAAGAAGCTCCCGACGCTCTCGGCGACTGGCTTTATTCACGAGTCGTGGTTCTGGCACAGCTTTCGTGCAGCGGTAACTGAGCGTTACAAGGCGGCATGGCGGATGTCTGGCGGTCCAGGGCCGGGTTTGATCCTCCTCCACGGACGTTAGGGTGCTGATTCACGAAGCGAGGAGAGCTGGCGTGCCCAACAGACCGCGATTGGAGGAAGCCCTCGATGTCCTGCGTGCCGAGCTGGCGGCTGGGCGATCGACGACGACCGAGTTGACCACTCGGGCTGTGTGGCTGGCCTTCATACGATTCGGGCGGCAGCGCTTTGACACAGCGGCAATACCCGACTCCGACGGCTTGCTCTTCCAGTACGGCACGTACGCCTTCAGTGGGCGACCGATGTTCACGGTGGACCTCACGCGACAGTTCGATATCAGCGATGTCGACGGCGAGCATGACCACTACGTGCAGGTCCACTGCGAACTGCGCTACGAGCCCGAACCCGCTCTGGACGCCCTGGGGCGCTTCAACTCGTGGTTCTTTCACGACACTGATGCGAACCTCGACCAGTGGTTCGCCACCATGGAGAGGCGTCTCGAACTGCTGCTTGAACGCGTGCCGTTTGAGAGTGACGTGTACGAGGAGCCGGTTTAGGCGGTGGGAGGTCGCGATGTCTGTCACGCAAGCAGGACTCGCTTGCGTAGGAGGTCGAAGCCTGCACGGCCGAACATCTGGCGCTTGAGCATCTTGATCCGGTTGACATGGCCCTCCACGACACCGGAACTCCAGGGCAGGGTGAGGCCGGCGACGACGGCGTCGCGGTCGCGGTCGATGCCGGCAGCGAGGGTGTGGAGGCTGGGCAGGTCGTCCTGCCGGACGGCCTCGAGCCAGTCCGGCAAGCGCTCGCCCTGGCGGTCGGTGAGCATGGCTGCGAAGGAACGGACATGGCCGGTGAGGGCGTCGAGTTCGGGGCAGTGCATCCGGACGGCCTTGAGCTGGATCTGCTCGGGTTCGGTGAGGGTGTCCGGGTGCCGGAGGATCCATCCTGCGACGGCCCGGGGTGAGGGCGGCCGGGCGGTAACTGGCCGCGGTGAGGTGCGCTTGTCGTGCAGGTAGGCGCGAACACGTTGGTAGCTGCCCTTGTAGCCGAGCGGCACGATCTCTTCCCACAGCTTCCACGCGTTGGTGCAACCCTCACTCCAGCGATTGTCCAAGTGGGGCTTGTAGTCATCGAGGACCGAGGGGCGGTTCTGCCACTGACCGGTGAACAACTCCTCCGGCGTTGCGACGTCGGCGAACTGCTTGACGGTTCGCCAGGACATACCGAGCTCCCGCTGAACCGATCGTCGGCTGTGTCCCGCCTTCAGCAGGGCGTGGACGGCAGCGTGCCGTGCCCGCGTCCGGTCGGCGAACCGGTGTCCTCGTGGCCAAGGTGACGCGGACGGATCCGAGGCCGGAACGGGCCCGGGTTCGGGTTGAGACGCTGCGGGCGTCAGAACACTCAGGCAGCGGCGATGCTGGGCGATGCTCCGCTCAGCGGCCTCGCTCAGGTTGTGCCAGAGATGCCACCGGTCCGCGACCTGGACCGCTTGCGGCGCTCCGGCTGTGGCGCCTTCAGCGAAGAACGGCGCTCGGTCCCGGCAGACGACCTCGACGCCTGGCCGCTGGGCGAGCCAGGCAGCCAGGCTGGATGCCTCCCGATCCGGGAGCAGGTCGATAGGGCGGCGGGTTTCGACGTCCACCAGGACGGTGCCGTAGTGGCGGCCCTTGCGGGTGGCGTACTCGTCGACGCCGACCACTCGCGGTGCGGGCACCTCCGGCTCGGGCAGCGCGTCGACCAGGCGCAAAACCGTGCTTCGGCTGACGGACACGCCGAGAATGGCAGCCAGCCGGGCACCGGCCCGGCCAGCCAGAGCAAGGCCAACGGCGGCCAGGGTCGAGCGCAGCCGCTCCGTTCGCTGGCCATACCTGCGGGTCAGGCCGGATATCTGCTCCACGAAGGTCCGTCGCGTGCACACGGTGTTCTGGCACCGAAACCGCCGAACTCGTAACTGAAGTACGACCGTTCGTCCGGCACTCGGTACGTCAGCGGGAAACCGCAGATAAGAGCTGTGAACCCGGGTCGACCAGGCCCCGCACCCCGGACAGACGGCGCCAGCCGTGGTGCATTGCACGTCAACGCGCACTATCTCGATATCCACGTCCACCGACAGCACCGCGACGTCCGCGATCGACGGGAACAACAGCTCCTTCAGCCGGAGCACGACCTCTTCCACGGCCCGGACTGTGAGCCCAACCACCTCGATGACGACTCATTTTCGGGCGACTTCGAAGCCGCCCTGAGATGCTCAATCGTCACCCAGAGTGGCCGCTGCACGGAAGCTGTGCCAGAACCCGACTTGGTTCTGGCACACATTTCGTGAAAGATCTCGCTGGTTCTCGCCAGCAGGAGGCGCGCGTGTCATGTGAGCTGCGCGGACCACGCCTCACCGGGGTCCGGTGAGGCCGGACTTGAGATCGCACACGGAATGTGTGCCAGAACCCGTTCTCGTGTACAAAGCCAGCTGTCCTGCCCCTTCGGCCGGTCAGCATTGCTGGCGAGGGGAGTGGTGGGAGGTCGTTACGGCTCCGGGGTGTCGGTGTCGGTGTCTGTGCCTGTGCCTGTTGCGTTGGTGCGGGAGGTGGCGGCTTCCTCTTCTGCGCCGGCTTGGGTGTACGCGGTGGCGGAGTGGTTCCAGGCGTCTGTCACCTGTTGGGGATCGGCATGGGCTGCGGTGAGGGTGGTGGCCAGCTCGCCCCATGCCTCGCCGGTACGGAACCAGTCCTTTGCCGCGGCCAGCATCCCGGCAGCCCGCTGTCCGGCCGCGACGGCCTCCTCGAAGCGCTCGAGACCACGGTAGGCGCTGCCGAGGTTGTTCCAGGCGGTGGCTTCGCCGTGGGTGTCGCCGGTCTGTTGGTGGAGGTTGCGGGTGGTTTGGTGGGCGTCGAGGGCTTCTTCGTAGTGCCGCAGTTTCTGGAGTGCGCTGCCGAGGTTGTTCCAGGCGCCGGCTACGTTGCGGGTGTTGCCCATGGCGTGGCAGGCGTCGAGGGCGAGGGAGCGGACGATTACGAGGTCTTGCAGCCGCCGTCGCCACACCAGGTACTGGCCTAGCGCAAAGCCCGGAGAGATGCCGGTTCTTGTGGTGGCTTCGGTGTGGGCGGTGGCGATCAGGTTTTCGCGTTTCAGCTCCCTGCACGCCCACAGCGCTCACGCACCGCGAGCGGCCACGAAGTCGCCGACGCCGACTGCATGTTCACCCTACAGGAGGCCGTTCGCCTCGCCATGACCTCGGCAAAGTCGTCGCCGTCCCGGGCGTACCTCCACCGGCCAGGTCCGAAGCCTCACCGAGCCGACGAACCGAATGATGTGACCGCGTGACGGAAATCCGACATGCGGGAAACCCGCCACGCGCGCTATGCCCACGCTCTTCGCGTGTCTGCCAGGCTGCAGCCCCAGCATGGCATGTTCACGGCGTCAAATAGGGAGATTCATGGGCCCCATAACGCGTATAGCTTTGGGCGCGGCGACCGCCGGCGTCCTGGCCGTCACCGCGGTCGCGCCTTCCGGGGCGGCGGATACGCCACCTGACGGGGCCTCGGGGAAGAGACCCGTCATCGGCAGCGGGACCGCAGCATCGGGCGGCAAGCAGGTGACGGTCACGCTCGTCACAGGCGACAAGGTGCTGGTGACCACGGACAGGTCGGGCCGCAGTTCGGCGGCCGTGCTGCCCCGCGAGGACGGCACGCAGCCGATGGTGCAGACCTATCAAATGGGCAAGGACCTCTACGTATACCCGGAGGACGCCTCACAGGCGATCGCCGAGGGCAAGGTCGACGAGCAGCTGTTCAACGTCACTGGGCTCATCCGCCAGGGATACGACGACACACACACCGACACGCTGCCGCTGATCGCCACCTACCGGAACAGTGTGAACGTTGCCAGTGCCGCGCCGGCCGCCCCGCGCGGGGCAGAGCGGGGCCTGAGCCTGCCGGCGGTGGACGGCGTCGCGCTCAAGGCCGACAAGGGTAGCGCCGCTGCATTCTGGCAGGACGTCACCAACCCCCGCTCACGTTCTGTCTCCGCGCTGAAGAAGCTGTGGCTGGACGGCAAGGTCAAGGCAACCCTGGACCAGTCCACCAAGCAGGTGCACGCGCCGGAGGCGTGGGCGGAGGGCTACGACGGCAAGGGCACCAAGGTCGCCGTGCTGGACACCGGCGTGGACGCCCAGCACCCGGACCTGGTGGACCGGGTCGCCGCGTCCAAGAACTTCACGGACTCCAAGACCACCGACGACCGGCAGGGCCACGGCACTCACACCGCCTCCACGGTCGGCGGGTCCGGAGCGGCCAGTGACGGCCGCAAGAAGGGCGTCGCCCCCGGTTCCTCCCTGCTCATCGGCAAGGTCCTCAACGACAGCGGCTACGGCCAGGACTCCTGGATCATCGCGGGTATGCAGTGGGCCGTCGACCAGAAGGCCGACGTCGTCTCCATGAGTCTGGGCGACCCCGCGATCGGCGACTGCACCGACCCGCTGGCCCAGGCCGCGCAGGAGATGTCTCAGAACACGCACACCCTGTTCGTCGTCGCCGCAGGCAACTCCGGCCCGCGCATCGAGACCGTCTCCTCGCCCGGCTGTGCGCCCGGCGTGCTGACCGTCGGCGCCGTCGACCGCGACGACACCACCGCGCGGTTCTCCAGCCGCGGCCCCGTGGCCGTCACCCACACCCTCAAGCCCGAGATCGCCGCCCCCGGCGTCAACATCTCGGCGGCCAACGCGGGCGGCCGCGGCATCTACGCCTACCAGACGATGTCCGGCACCTCCATGGCCACCCCGCACGTCGCGGGCGCCGCGGCCGTCGTCCGCCAGGCCCACCCGGACTGGACCGCGCAGCAGATCAAGGAAGCCCTGGTCTCCTCCGCCCGCGCCGGCGGCAACGTTGGCGGCGTTGACCAGACTGGCGGCGGCGTCCTCGACGTGTACGCCGCGGTGCACCAGAAGGTGTTCTCCGCGCCCGCCGTCCAGGCCGGCAGTTACAACTGGCCGCAGGACGCCGCGGACCGCACCACCGTGCAGGTGCCCTTCACCAACACCAGCAGCAGCGACCTCACGCTGGACCTGAAGGTCAGCGGTGTGCACGGCAACGACGGCAGCGATGTCCACTCCGACATGATCAAGCTGGACGAGGGCAAGGTGACCGTCCCGGCAGGGGCCACCGTTCAGGTGCCGCTGCGGATCGATCCCACCGTCCCTCTGAAGGACGCCCAATACGGTGCGGTCACCGGCCGGATCCTGGCCACCGGCGGCGATGTCCACGTCTCCGTGCCCGTCACGCTCTACGTCCAGCCGGAGACGGTCTCCCTCCGGGTCAAGGTCATCGACCGCGACGGCGAGCCCGCCACCGGCGACTCCTCCCTGGACCTGGTCAGCCTCGACACCAACAAGGGCGAGCGCCGCATCAACCGGGGCGCGACCGAGCAGACGTACAGCGTGCGCCCGGGCGACTACGCCCTCAGCAGCTTCGTGGCAAGCTACAACGCGAACAAAGCAGCCGAATCGATCAGCTACCTCGGGAACCCGCAGCTGCGGATCACCCAGGACACCACCGTCGTCCTCGACGCCCGCAAGGCCCACCAGCTGAGCCTGCACACCGACCGCCCCTCGACGGTGAACCATGCCACGTTCACCTACGCCCGCGCCTGGGACAACACCTGGCAGGCGAACGGAGCGCTCATGGCCGGCGACACTGTCCAGAAGTTCTACGCCTCCGTCGACGGGCGTGCCCAGAAGGGCTCCTTCGAGTTCCGGCCCATCTGGCGCGCGACCGGCTCCCAGGATGGCTCGTCCTATGTCTACAACCTGTCGTTCCCGACCCAGGGCCCGCTGCACTCCGACCAGGTCTACCGGCCGAACGACTCCAAGCTGGCCCAGGTCACCGAGAAGTGGTACGCGATGGGCAAGGAGGCCAACTACATCGACGCGATGTTCAACGGCCCCTCCTGGGGCAGCAGAACCACTGTCCCCGTGAGTCTGTTTGACACGGTCCACGTGCCCGCCACCCGCACCGCCTACTACACGACCGGCGACGGCACCTGGTTGCACGGCGCGATGAGCAGCTTCCCGTTTGCCGCGTTCATGAGCGACCACGGGCGCACCTACCAGGCCGGACAGCGGAGCACCGAGGAGTGGTACCGCGGCCTCCTGCGGCCGGCAGCAGCGCGCGACGCCGACGGCAACCTGGCGCTCGCCGCCGAGCGGCAGGGCCACCTGATCGGCATCCAGACCGCATTCTGGGTCGACGGCTCCGGGGATCACTGGTCCTACGGCGGGTCGTTCGGCGACCTCGGCAACCTGGCGCTGAAGCGCAACGGTGTGCAGATCGACGCCATCCCCTACCCGTATGGCGTGTTCGCGGTGCCAGCCGAGGACTCCTCCTACGAGCTCACCCAGAACCAGTTCAAGGTCCCAACCTCCGACCGGCCTTGGCTGCGCTCCACCGAGATCACCACCACCTGGAGCTTCCGCTCCCACCAGGAACCGGACGTCTACTCCCGCGGCCTGCCGATCCTCTTCCCGGCATACGACGTGCCGGTGGACGGCATGAACACCCTGCCCGCGCAGAGCGGCATCAAGGTCGGCCTGTCAGTCGAGGGCCACGCCGGGTACACCCCGGGCGCGATCAAGGAAGCCTCGCTGTCCTACTCCTACGACGGCGGCACCACCTGGACCCAGGCACCGACCGAGCAGCACGACGGCAAGTGGACGGCCATCCTCGACCACACCGGCGCCTCCGGCAAACAGGTCACGATGAAGGCCAGCCTCACCGACACCAACGGCAACGCGGTCACCCAGACCACCACCCGCGCCTACGACGTGCGGTAACCACACAGTCCGGCCGGGCGGCCTCCCACAACAGACGGCCCGCCCGGCCGGTCAGCTTGCCCTTGCGATAGTCCCGTCCGTGCGACTCATGCGGCGTGTTCGTACTCGTGGAGGACGCTGATGATCTGCGGGTTTTTGTCGGTGGTCGTTCGGCATCGTGATGTGAGTTCGGTGGCGCGCTGTCTGTGCTGTTCAGCTGGTCGCGGTGAGTGGTTCGAGCGATGACATGGATGCTGATCTGGCGCTGACGTTTTTAGCGGTGGTGCTGGTCAGTTGGTTGCCGGTCGGTACGGCACGGTGTGTGTTGTCGCTGGTCTTGTGTCCTGAACATGAATGGGAGTTGGTCGTAGGCAACTTCTGGAATTGATGCTGTGCGGAAGATGAAGGTTTTGTGGCCCTTCAGA
>NZ_JBHVFU010000130.1:0-7939 GCF_042801455.1 Streptomyces sp. NPDC057565
CTTGATCCGGACCGGGACTCGAAGTTCACCAAGGCCTTCGACGCCGTGCTCGCCGACGCCGGGCTGGAGGTCGTCACCAGCGGTATCCGGATGCCGCGGATGAATTCGATCATGGAGCGATGGAGACAAACCTGTCGACGTGAGCTGCTGGACCGCACCCTCATATGGGGCCAGCGGCACTTACTCCACGCCTTGCGCGAGTTCGAGTCGTTTGACAACGGCCATCGCCCCCACCGGGCCCTGGGGCAAGCCGCTCCGCTCCGCCCGCTGCCCACACCGACCGCCGAACCAGGGCAGATCAAGCACTTGGAGATCGGCCGACGAGATCGACTCGGCGGAACCCTTCGCGAGTACCAACATGCCGCCTGATCAGGGCGGATGATTAATCGGCATCCGCAGTGCTGGCCGGGATCGTGGAGAAGGCCGGCCTGCCCTACGAGAGCCTGTCCGAGTACGTCGCCTACGCCATCGGCATAGAGCCCCTCTTTCGCAGCCTTGCGGGCCTCCAGCGCGACCGCGTCCGCGGTTAGAGCGCCCGTTTTCAAGGCCGCCGCGAGGTCGGTGACCAGGTGTTCGTGAGGCAGGTGACGGCCAAGAAGAAGGACTTCGATGAGCGAGTGCCGTCCCGTTCGCCGTGGGCTTTGACAGCCGCCGCTCACCAAGCGTCGTGGGCCGGGGTGAACCTGGACCCGGCCGAAGACGGAGCACGAGCACAGCGAGGCTCTGGCGCAATTCCGCGTCACCGATGCTGCGGACGCCATTCGAAGAGCAGGATGGTCACGTCGTCCCGCAGTTGGTTGCACTGGTAATCGAGGATGGCGTGGATGAGCAGCCGCAGTACCTCGGCCGGGCGCTGTCCGGCGGAGGAGGAGCGGATGATGAAGTCAGTGAACCGGTCAAGGCCGAACTCCGCACCGTCCGCGTCGCGAGCCTCCACGACACCGTCGGTGTAGAGCAGGACGCTATCGCCCGGTTCCAGGGTCGCCTCGTGGACTTGCCGGGCTGCCGGGGCGAGTGGACCAGCCAGGCCGATCGGCGGCTGTGGGGGGCTGTCCAGCGCCCGGGCGAGCACCCGCTCGCCACGGATCAGCAGCGGTGGGTGGTGACCGCAATTGACCCAGCGCAGCATCCCGGTCTCGGCGTCGAGCCGACACAGCACGCCGGTGCAGAAGTAGTCGGGCAGCCACTGGGCGAGCGCCTGGTCGACGGAGCCGACGACGTCGGCCAGGTCGGCACCGCCCCGGCGGGCGTTGCGCGCCGCCGCCATGGCGACCGAAGTGGTCAGGCCGGCGTTCAGATCGTGACCCATGGCATCGAGGATCATGGTGTGCAGGAGGTTCTTGACCACCGAGTGGTCGAAGGAGTCGCCGGCGATGTCGTACGCCGGTTCCAGGACCGCGGTCGATACGCACCTGCTGCTGCCGATGGTGCGGGGTGGCAGGAAGGCCCGCAGCATCTCGGCGGGCAACCGCATGGTCGCAGTGCGGGTGCGGGCGGCGAGCCAGTCGCTGTAGGCGCGCTTGGAGGTGATCAGCATGGCGAACAGATGGGCCAGCATCCGGCTGCGGCGCATCCGCACCTTGTCGAGCGAGGCGGTCCGCACCGCCAGCACGCCCAGCCGCTCCGCACCATCGACCAGAGGCATCCAGAGGATCAAGCCGTCGTCGGCCTCGGCCACCCGCGGGGAGACCGTGCGGTACGCCCAGCCGGCCGACGAGCGGTCCACCGGCAGCGGCTCCAAAGCCTCGTCGAGTGGGATGAGCAGCTGTTGTTGCAGGTCGACGAGGTAGATCAACGCGGTGTCCAGGCCCAGGGCGGAGGCGCACCGGTTCGCCAAGGCGGGCATTTCGACTGGCAGGGCAGTCTGCGCCTCGATGATCAGTTCTTCCAGCCGATTCTCGTCGACGGCGGTATCGGGACCGGAGGACGCGTGCGGTGGGTCCGACACAGGGATCACCCCTTTTGTGCCCAGTTTCACACCGGTCCCGTCCTCTCTCACGTCAGCCCGAGCAGGTGTCATGACTGAGGCCGCCCAGTGGGGGCACTGGCGCCGGCGGCAGCGAACCGGAACCTGATCCTGCCCTTGCCCCACAGACCGCGGATGGGGGCGATCTGCGTATGGCGTTCGGGCGTGAGGCCGTTTTCCCGTTGGGCGGCCCGGTCTTACGACTTGAGGTGGACTACGACTCTGCCGTCGTTGGTCGGGTCTGTCTCGAAGCGTTCGTACAGCTTCTTGATGTGTGGCTGGTTGAGGAACGCGAGCACGCGTTTCTTCAGTTTTCCCGAGCCCTTGCCCGGAATGATCTCCATCGTGGTCTCGCCGCTGCGCGCTGCCTTGAACATGGCCTGGCGCAGGGCCAGTTCGATGTCCCGGTTGTTGCGGAAGATCGGGTGCAGATCCACGGTGAGCAACGCGCAGCCTCCTGTTGTGTTCCGGCCACGCGAAAGGCCGCAGCTTGTCGGGCAAGGCTACGCGCGGCGCCGTCCGGGTGCCGGCCCCCGGGTTCCGATATGTCACCGGCCCCTGCCCAGGGGTGGGTGGTTGTGTGTGGTGCGGGTGGCCCTGTCCCTGAACCACTGCCCAAGACTGGCAGCGTGGTCGGTATCGACCTGGGCATAGCCAACTTCCTCGCCGACTCAGGCGGCGGGTTTGTCCCCAGCCCGCGTCACGGACGCAGCGCTGCCGCGCAGACCGACCGCGGTGACCGATCAGAGTCTCAGTGGCAGAGGGACAGTAACCAGTGACTCCTGTTGGTCTGTGGGGCTGGGCTTGCTGTCGCCTGGTAGGGGCGACGCCGCGAGGGAGTGACCGATGACCTTGCCTTCATCCCGGTGACCGACACGGCGGTTCTGCGGAATGAACGTCCGGAGTCAGTCGTGCGGCGGCGGTGCCTGCGCCGTGGTCAGTTGCGTCGCGATGGCGGTGAGGCGTTCGGCCAGCGCGCCGGGGTCGGACCTCGTCATGGCGGTGAGTTCGATGGTCGCCGTCGCGTGACGGAGCGGTCTGAAACGGACGGCGGGGCGTGACGCGGACGCCGCGGCGGGTACGACGGTGACGCCGAGCCCGCACTCGACCATGGCGATCTGCGAGGTCACCGACCGGGCCCAGTGGGCCGGGACAGGGCTGAATCCGGCCGCTCGGCACATGGTTGCCATGGCGTCGTGGTAGTCGGGCGAGATGCGGCGGTGCAGCCACACCCACGGGCCGCTCGCGAGGTCCGCCAGATCCAGCGGGCCGGTGGCATCAGCGGCAGGGTGGTGGACCGGAATGGCCGCGACGAACCGGTCGGCGAAGAGCGAGGTCGCTGTGGTGCCGCGCACGGGGGCGGTCTGGCGCACGATCGCCCAGTCGAGTGAGCGGTCGAGGAGGCCCGCCGCAGCCTCGTGGGTGTCGATCTCCTGGGTGCGGATCTCGACGTCCGGCACGGTCTCGTGGAACCGCTTCAGCACGAGTGGCAGGGGCCAGGAGAAGGCCGAGGCGACGGCGCCCAGGCTCAGCAGGCCGCCGCGCCCGGTCGCGGCCTGTCGGGCGGCGATCTCCGCTTCCTCGGCGTGCCGGATCAGGGCGCGGCAGTGGTGCAGGAACACGGCCCCTGCGGGGCTGAGGGCCACCGATCGCTGGGTGCGGTGCAGCAGTTCACAGCCGAGTTGCTGTTCAAGCTGCTTGATCGCCTGGGACAGCGGTGGCTGGGACATCTGCAGCCGCTGCGCCGCACGGCCGAAGTGGAGTTCTTCGGCGACCGCGACGAAGTACCGGGCCTGCCGGATCTCGACCATGATTTGCACAGCCTCTTACTGATATAGGGAATCAGACCTTCCGAATATATCTGGAGGCTGTTGAAGTGGAAGCCATGAGCAACTCATCTCTCCTGGACCGCTTCGCGGCGCTCGACTCGGCCGCGGTCAGCGACGCGCTCGACCAGCTCGGGCTTCCTTCCGGAGTCGGCGGCATCCGTCCGGTGTGGGGCCCTGCGGCCGTCGTCGGCTTCGCCGTCACCGTGGGGCTCGAACCGCGTGTCGAAGGCCCTGCCGGCGCCCACATCGCCACCACGGCCGTCGAGAGCTCGGACGACCAGAGCGTGATCGTCGTCGACAACCAGGGCCGCACCGACGTGTCGTGCTGGGGCGGCATCCTGAGCCTGGGCGCGGCCCAGCGTGGAGTTCGCGGCGTCGTCGCCGACGGCGTGTGCCGCGACGTGGCGGAGGCCCGCGAGCTGGGTTTCCCGGTGTTCGCGCGCGGTGCGATCCCGGCCACGGCCCGGGGCAGGTTGCAGCAGCACTCCACCGGCGAGCCGGTCAGCGTCGCCGGGCTCACGGTCGAACAGGGTGACGTCGTCGTCGCCGACGAGACCGGCCTCGTCGTCGTCTCGCGGGACCGGGCCGAGGAAGTGGCGGAGATCGCCACTGCGATCGTCGCCCGGGAGCGCGCCATCGCAGACGAGGTGCGCGCGGGCACGCCCCTCTCCCAGGCCATGCACGACGCCCGCCTCGCCGGAGCGAAGGAGTCGGTCCGATGAGTGTCCCCACCGTCACCTCGAACCTTGCCACCGACCTGTCCACAGCGTCGGTCTCCGACGCCCTCGACTCACTCGGGCTGCCCGGATCCCTCCAAGGCATCGGCGCCCTGCGCCAGGGCCAGCGGACCGTCGGACCGGTCTTCACCGTCACCTACGAACCGGTCGACGACACCGGCGGCACGGTGGGCGACTTCCTCGACGACGTCCCCGCCGGCGCGGTCATCCTGATCGACAACGCCGGCCGCACCGACTGCACAGTGTGGGGCGGCATCATGAGCCAGACCGCCCACGAGCGGGGCATCGCGGGCACGGTCATCCACGGCACCTGCCGTGACGTCGCCGTCGCGACCACCGCCGGTTACCCGATCTGGTCGGTCTCCCGCTTCATGCGCACCGGCAAGGACCGCGTCCGGGTCGCCGCAGTCCAAACGTCCGTCACCATCGGCGGCGTCCTCATCCACCCCGGCGACATCCTCGTGGCCGACGACGACGGCGCCGTCGTCGTCCCGGCCGCCCGCTGGGACGAGGCCGCGGACATCGCCCGCCGTATCGACCGCGTCGAAGACGCCATCGTCGAGGCCGTCCGCGGCGGCGCCACGCTCGCCGAGGCGCGCGCCCTGCACGGCTACCACTCGCTCCAGACCTGGAAGGACGCCTCGTGAACGACCTCGCCCGCGGACACTCCAGCGCGACGCTGCTGGAGGCGTCCAAGCTCGGCATCGCCCTTTCCCCCGAACTGCGGTCGCTGTGGGCCGGCGCCCGGCTGTGCGGCCCGGCGTTCACCGTGCAGGGCGCCGGCGGCGACAACCTCGCCCTGCACCACGCCGTGCTCCAGGCCCCGCCCGGGTCCGTCCTGGTCGCCGACCTCGGCGGCGCCCGCTTCGGCCACTGGGGCGAGATCCTCACCGTGGCCGCCCAGCAGCGGGGGATCGCCGGCCTGCTCATCGACGGTGGTGTCCGCGACGCCGACGAGATCAAGGGCCTCGGCTTCCCGGTCTTCTCACGCAACAACGCGATCCTCGGCACCCACAAGGACTTCCGCGGCGTGTTCGAACGCCCCGTCGCGGTCGGCGGCATCACGATCCACACCGGCGATCTCATCGTCGGGGACGTCGACGGCGTCGTGGCCCTCTCCTCGGCCAAGGCCGAGGAGATCCTCGACCGCGCCGACGCGCGCGTGGCCCACGAGAACGAGCTGATGAAGCAGCTACGGGAAGGCCACAGCACCCTCGACCTGTACAACAACTTCGAAACTGCCGGGCGGTGACGCACCCATGACGGACAACCCGATCTTCGCCGTGGCCGCCAAAGCCGAAGCACTGCGCGCCCAAGGCGCAGACGTCATCACGCTCGCCGCCGGGGAACCCCAGGCAGCCACCAGCGCCGTGGTCGTAGAGGCCGCCGTCGCCGCCGTCCGCGACCCCGCCACCCACCACTACGGAACAGCCCAGGGCGACCCCGCGCTGCGCGCGCTCGTCGCCACCGTGGTCTCCGGCGACACCGGGCTCCCCTGGAGCGCGGGCGACGTGCAGATCGCCCTCGGCGCGAAACACGCCCTCTTCCTCACCGTTCAGGCCCTGATCGACGCCGACGACGAGGTCCTGGTCGCAGCGCCCGGCTGGCCCGGGCACGCCGAGGTCGTCACAGCGGCCGACGGCATCGCCGTCCCGGTCGACACCGACGAGGAGTTCCGCATCTCGGCCGAGGCCCTCGACCGCTGCCGCACCCCGCGCACACGGGCAGTGATCCTCTCCAGCCCCGGCAACCCCACCGGCGCCGCCTACCCCGAGGACCGGCTGCGACAGATCGCCGACTGGGCGCACCAGCACGGCATCTGGGTCATCAGTGACGACATCTACCGGGCCTTCGACTACACCGGAACCTACCGGTCGATCCTGCGCGTGGCTCCGCAACTGCGCGGCCGCACCGTCGTCGTGGGCGGAGTATCCAAGGAACACGCCATGACCGGCTGGCGCATCGGCTGGCTCGCGGCCCCACCGCAGATCATCGCCTCGGCACGCCTCCACGTGTCCCGCACCATCACCCACGTCCCGACGGTCAACCAGCGGGCCGCCCTCGCCGCCCTGGGCGACACCAGAACTCCCGTCGAGGCCGCGAGCTGCTACCGGCGCCGGCGCGCGCTGCTGGTGGACGCCCTGAACGGAATCGACGGCATCGACTGCCCACTGCCTGACGGCGGCATGTTCGCCTTCCCCGACGTCAGCGCCCTCCTCCGCAACCGAAGCTGGACCAGCAGCGCCGACCTCGCCGCGTGGCTTCTCGACACCGCCCATCTCGCGGTCGTACCCGGCGAGGCCTTCAACGCCCCCGGACGCATCCGGGTGTGCTTCGCCGTGGACGACGACACATTGATCACCGCGATCGAGCGACTGCAGACAGCCCTCGGGGCCGCCGAGCAAGAGTCGGCCGTACGACAGATGGAGGAGACCCGATGAGCCCCGTCAGGAAACTCGAACGCTTCACGCTCCTCCTGACCGTCGAGGGCACCCGCGTCGAGGTGTCCGGCCTCCACCGCGGCGGCACCGGCATGCCGCTGGTGTTCCTCCACGGCTTCGGGTCGACGAAGGAAGACTACGCGGACGTCGTCCAGCAGAAACGGCTCGCCGATCGCCCCGTCCTGGCCTACGACGCGCCCGGCTGCGGCATCAGCACCTGCGCGGACCTCGGCGCCGTCTCCGTCCCCTTCCTCGTCTCCGTCGCCGAGCAGGTCCTGAGGGCGCGGCAGATCGACCGGTTCCACGTCGTCGGACACTCGATGGGCGGCCTGACCGCACTCCTGCTCGCCGACGGCGACCCCCGCCGGGTCGCGAGCTTGACCAACATCGAGGGCAACGTCGCACCCGAGGACTGCTTCCTCAGCCGCCAGATCGTCACCCACGCCCACGACAATCCCGACGAATTCCTGACCCGCTTCGCCGAACGCGTCGGCGACTCACGCTTCTACGGCGGCGCCCTGTACGCGTCGAGCCTTCCACACAAGGTCCGGGCCGGAGCAGTCAGAGCCATCTTCGAGTCCATGGTCGACCTCTCCGACCACGGCAAGCTTCTCGACCGGTTCCTCCGGCTCCCCGCACCGAAGATGTTCATGTACGGAGAGCAGAACAACACCCTGTCCTACCTCCCCGCCCTGGCCGAAGGCGGTGTCGAACTTGCCGAGATCGAGCACTGCGCCCACTTCCCGATGTACTCCAACCCGCCGCAGATGTGGGCCCGCATCGCCGACCTCGTTTCACGCGCCGACTCCCGCTCGTGAAAAGACACCCCCCAGCCCGCGACGACCTCCACCCACTTCGCTATGCCGGCCTCGGACTGGTGGGCTCGCGTGTTGAGGTGTCGCGTATTCCTGGATGCCCATGGGATCTTGTCGCTCTGCGTCAGCAATTCATGCGAGGTCGGGACCG
>NZ_JBHVFU010000131.1:0-7713 GCF_042801455.1 Streptomyces sp. NPDC057565
GGTCCGCGACGACGATTTCGCCATCGGGCTCCGTCCGCTGACCGACCGTACCGAAGGCGCCTGGCCGCAGGAGTACCAGGACATGGGCTGGGAGAGCGAGGTTGACCACGACCCGGACCACGTGAGCGTGGGTTCTCTGGAGGAGTGGAGCGCGGCAGGCGTGACCCCCTGGGGTTCCGTACTGCGCGCCTTCACCTTCGACTACACCAAGGAACGCCACCGCAAAGTACACGGTTATCCGATTCCGGTCGGGCCGCTGCCCGGCCGCGGCGGCAAGATCGCCGGTTCCAAGATGGCACTCTTCGGAGCCTCGCCCGAGGCGACGCCGACGATCCTGTCCTACATCGCGGCGGGCGAGAAGCTTCCCTACCCGCGGCTGAACGGGCAGTGGCAAAAGGCCTCACAGGCGAGCAGCCAGTCGTGGCTGGTGCTCGGCGACCTGAAGACCGACAACATTCCGGCGGCGGCCCGATTCGCCAAGGCGGCCGGCATGGACCGCATCTACTCACTCACCACCAACTGGGGGCCATGGGAGTCGAGCGGCCACTACGAGTTCGACTCGAGCCTGGGCGGGAGCGACGCCGGGGCCGCGGCAGCCGTGGACATCGCCAAGGCCAACGGTGTGCAGCTCGGCGTACACACCCTGTCGGACTTCATCGGCACCGGCGACGAGCCCTACGACTGGGCCTTGAGCCCGCAAGACCCCTACGTCAAGGCACCCGCCGACAACCGGCTCGTGACGGGGGGCACCGCCTCGCTCACCCGTCCGCTGACGGCTGGCGACACCACCATGTACCTCGACTCCGGCGCGCTGCTTGCTGCGGGAGTGCACCACAGCTACCTGCGCATCGAGGACGAATTCGTCAGCTACGGAGCGGCCGAGCAGGTCGGGAACGAGTGGAAGCTGACCGGCGTGCAGCGCGCGCGATGGGGATCGGTCGCGGTCTCACACGCTGCGGGCGACCGCGCCGCCCGAATCGTGGCCAACAGCTACGGCGGCGCGATCGGTAACCATGCCGTCCTCGACGAGATCAGCGACAGGCTGACCACCGCGTGGAACAACACCGGCATCACCGGTATGTCGTGGGACGGCCTGGAGTCGGCATCGGAGTCCGGCTGGGGCGCTTACGGCATGGCTCACCTCGTGAACAGGACATTCCGGCGAATCGACGCCAAGGACCGACTCATCTCCGAGACCAGCCGGATGACCTCGAACACCTGGGACGCGCTGACCCGGGCCAGCTGGGGCGAAGTCGGCAGCACCTCGATGGAGCAGGTGTTCAAGAACAACAAGTACCTCCAGGCGAACTTCCTCCCCGGAATGCTCGGCTGGATCAGCCTCAAGGGCTCGGACAGTCTGCTCACCATGGAGTGGAAGCTGGCTCGAGGCGCCGGTCTGAACGCCGGGGCAGGTTTCCAGAGCTCGGTCTCCAGCCTCGTGTCGGGAGGGGAGAACACGACGCGGCTGCTCGATGCCATCCGGCAATGGGAGACGGCCCGCAACCTGGGTGCGTTCACCGCGGAGCAGCGGGCGCGATTCCGCGACCTGTCGACGAACTGGCACCTGACCGTGGTCGAGCCGGGCAAGCGATGGTCCTTGCAGGAGCTGGACGCTGACGGCAAGCCGGTCGGCAACCCCCAGGCCGTCGTCGTTCCGACCCCGAAGCTCGACGCCGGACCACTGCCCGCGGCGGCCAAGGGACACCTGTACGAGGCGACCGTGAAGACCAACACGCCGGCGACCAAGCGATACGCGGTGACCTCGGGGGTTCTGCCCTCGGGTCTCGTGCTCAACGCCGACACCGGAGGGATCGTGGGTACGCCCACCAAGACGGGAACGGCGCGGTTCACGATCACGGCGTACCAGAGCTCCGGCCAGCCGCGGGCCCAGCGCGACTACGAGATCGACGTCGCCGATTAGCCCGGCCGAGCCGGACGTGCGCGGTGGATCACCGTCACGCTGAAAGAGACCTGCACGTGGGCGTACGCCGAGGGGCGAACGCCCACGTGTGGGCACACCATCGGCCCCCCATAGCAGGACGTCGAGGTGGTGTTCGCCTTGACGCGGGCCGCCCTGCAGTTCTGGCCTCCCCCCTCGCGCCTTACAAGCTCTTCGCCCACGGCCTGGCCGGGGCACCACGAAGGGCTGAATCGACTTGCCTCGCAAGAGGCCGAACCCGGCGCTGTCCCAGGACTGGGTCGTCCACCCGGTGACCACGCCGTCGACCATCTCCGTCCACGGTCGCTCCGTCACGATGGCCAACGGGATCGTGCGGCGCTCCTTCCACACCGCACCCAACTTCACGACCACCTCGTTGAAGAACCTGGGCACGGGCCAGGAGATGCTCGACCACACCGGTGAGCCGGAGGCCATGATCGTCCTGGACGGCACCACGTACGACGTCGGAGGAACGAACGCCTCCGGTGGCTTCGTCTACGCCTCGCACCGGATCGAGGACAGCACGCAGAAGCCGTACGAGTGGACCCCCTACGAAAAGGACGGGGTGGTCACCCTCAAGCCGTACGCCGAAAAGCGGCCGTGGCCCGCCAAGGGCAAGGCGCTCCTGGTCACCTTCCGCCCCCACCCGAGCCTCGCGGCGAAGCTGCACGGCGTCACGGTGACCGCGCGCTATGAGATCTACGACGGCATCGCTTTGATGCCGGTGTCCTACAGCAGCTTCTCCAGCCGCTGGACCACCCGGTCGCGTTCACGGGTGGCAGTGGTGCGGGCCCGGCTGAGGCCCCGTAGTTCGCGGACCGGCTCGGCCGGCACGAAGGAGGGCCTCACCAGGCCGTGGATGCCGAGTTGGGCCAGCCAGGCGGGTGTGTCAATTTAACGGCCCTGTCTCACATTCGGTGGTGACGGAGAGTGTCGCTATCCGAGGAGGATGCGGTGGCGAAGAAAGGTGAAGCCTGCCCGTCCGTGCATTTGGCGTGCGATCAGCTTGGCCTTGGTGTGGAACGTCCCCGCTGCCCCGGCTGGGCGTGCGCTTCGGGCTCGACACCGCGGACGCCGTGCGCTGGTTCGGCGGCCTTTGTAGAGGTGCGTCGGGGGTGCACGACGGGTTATCCGTTCACGAATCATCGGATGGATCGAGGAGTAAGGGTCTGGCTGTATGTGCCAGACGGATGGATGGAGCGAGGCGTAAGTGTGCACTGCCCGCCCGCGAAACCCCTTCCCGGAGTTACGGGGGGAGGGGTCGGGTAGTGGGTGTGGCGGCACAGTCCTTGCTCTCTATCGTCAGGAAACATCGGATGTCTTCTTGCGGTGGAGTGGCTCTCGCTCGTATGGTCGAGCTGCCGCCGATTCATCGGATGTGTCGACACAAGGGGTGTGCCCCGCGCGATGACAGGAGACGGGACATGAAGCTGATCCGCATCGGAGACCCCGGACGGGAGATTCCGGCGCTGCTCCTCCAGGACGGGACCGCGTTGGATCTGCGGTCTCTCACCGGTGACATCGACGGGGAGTTCCTCGCCGGCGACGTGACCGGCCGGATCGAGAAGGCTCGCGCGGCCGGCGTACTGCCCGTGCTCGACATCACCGGACTGAGGGTCGGCGCCCCGGTGGCCCGGCCGGGCAAGGTGGTCTGCGTCGGCCTCAACTACCGCGACCACGCCGAGGAGACCGGCGCGCCCGTCCCCGAACGACCGGTGGTCTTCATGAAGGACCCCGCCACCGTGGTGGGTTCGTACGACGAGGTGCTGATCCCGCGCGGTTCGGTCAAGACCGACTGGGAGGTGGAGCTCGCGGTCGTCATCGGCCGCGAGGCCCGCTACCTGGCGAGCCCCGCGGGGGCCCCCGAGCACATCGCCGGCTACGCGATCAGCAACGACGTGTCCGAGCGGGAGTTCCAGCTGGAGTACTCCCCGCAATGGGACCTCGGCAAGTCCTGCGAGACCTTCAACCCGCTCGGCCCCTGGCTCGTCACCCCCGACGAGGTCTGCGACCCGCAGGCACTCGGCCTGCGCCTCGCTGTCAACGGCGAGACGCGCCAGCACGGCCACACCAAGAACATGATCTTCGACGTCGCGTACCTGGTCTGGTACCTGAGCCAGTACATGGTCCTCAGGCCCGGCGACGTCATCAACACCGGCACCCCGGCGGGCGTGGCCCTCGGCCTGCCCGGCACCCCCTACCTGCGCACGGGAGACGCCGTCGAGCTGACCATCGACGGCCTCGGCACCCAGCGCCAGACCTTCATCAACGCGTGAAAGGCACCGAGTTGTCCGCAATCGCAGCGCGGATCACCGCCGTCGACACCTACGACATCCGCTTCCCCACCTCGCGGGAACTGGACGGGTCCGACGCAATGAACCCCGACCCCGACTACTCCGCCGCCTACGTCGTCCTGCGCACCTCCGCGGCGGACGGCCACGAGGGCCACGGGTTCACCTTCACCATCGGCCGAGGCAATGATGTCCAGGTCGCCGCGATCGACGCCCTGGCCCCGTACGTCGTCGGCCGGTCGGTCGCCGAACTCACCGCCGACCCCGGCGCCCTCTCTCACGCGCTCATCGGCGACAGCCAGTTGCGCTGGCTCGGCCCGGAAAAGGGCGTGATGCACATGGCGATCGGAGCCGTCGTCAACGCGGTGTGGGACCTGGCCGCCAAGCGGGAGGGCAAGCCTCTGTGGCAGCTCCTCGCCGACGCCGACCCCCAGTGGCTCGTCTCCCAGGTCGACTTCCGGTACATCGGTGACGCCCTGACCCCGCACGAGGCGCTGGACCTGCTGACCAAGGGCAAGCAGGGCGCGCGTGAGCGTGCCACCGACCTGCTGCGACGCGGCTATCCCGCGTACACCACCTCACCCGGCTGGCTCGGCTACTCCGACGAGAAGCTGACCCGGCTCGCCCAGGAGGCCGTCGCCGACGGCTTCACCCAGATCAAGCTCAAGGTCGGGGCCGACCTCCAGGACGACGTCCGCCGCTGCCGCACCGCCCGCGCCGCCATCGGCCCGGACATCCGGATGGCGATCGACGCCAACCAGCGCTGGGACGTGGCCGAGGCGATCACCTGGACGAACGCGCTCGCCGAGTACGACCCGTACTGGATCGAGGAGCCCACCAGCCCCGACGACATCCTCGGCCACGCCGCCGTCCGACGCGGCGTCCACCCCGTCAAGGTCGCCACCGGCGAGCACGTGCAGAACCGCATCGTCTTCAAGCAGCTGCTCCAGGCCGGTGCGATCGACGTCCTCCAGCTGGATTCCGCCCGCGTGGCCGGCGTCAACGAGAACCTGGCGATCCTGCTGCTCGCCGCGAAGTTCGGCATCCCGGTCTGCCCGCACGCCGGCGGCGTCGGCCTGTGCGAACTCGTCCAGCATCTGTCGATGTTCGACTACGTGGCCCTATCCGGCACCACCGACGACCGGGTCATCGAGTACGTCGACCACCTCCACCAGCACTTCCTCGCCCCGGTCGTGATCGACCAAGGACACTACAAGGCCCCCGTCGAGCCCGGCTTCTCCGCCACCATGAGGCAGTCGAGCCTCGACACCTACCGCTACCCCGACGGCGTCTTCTGGACCGCCGACCTGGAAGCGTCGAACCCGGAGGCCCGTGCATGACCACCGAACTCCACGGCCTCACCGCCCTCGTCACCGGAGGCGCGTCCGGCATAGGCCTGGCCACCGCCACGTTGCTCGCCGAGCGGGGCGCGGACGTCGCCGTCCTCGACCTCGACCCGAGCGGCGCCCCCGCCCCGCTGCGCGGCTTCACCGCCGACGTCTCCGACGACGACTCGGTCCACGCCGCGGTGCAGGCAGCCGCCGCAGCACTCGGAGGGATCGACATCCTCGTCAACAACGCCGGCATCGGGGCCGCCGGTACCGTCGAGGACAACCCGGACGCGCAGTGGCACCGCGTCCTGGACGTCAACGTGCTCGGGATCGTCCGCACCACCCGCGCCGCCCTTCCCCACCTGCGCGCATCGGATCATGCCTCGGTCGTCAACACCTGCTCCATCGCCGCCACCGCGGGGCTGCCGCAGCGTGCGCTGTACTCGGCCAGCAAGGGTGCGGTCCTCTCCCTCACCCTCGCCATGGCCGCCGACCACGTCCGCGAGGGCATCCGGGTCAACTGCGTCAACCCCGGCACCGTCGACACCCCCTGGGTCGGACGCCTGCTCGACGCCGCGGCCGACCCGGCCGCCGAACGCGCCGCCCTCGACGGCCGCCAGCCCACCGGACGCCTGGTCACCGCCCAGGAGGTCGCCACCGTCATCGCCTACCTCGCCTCCCCGGCCGCAGGAAGCACCACCGGCACCGCCCTCGCCGTCGACGGCGGCATGGCGGGCCTACGCCTGCGACCGGAGCCCACGCCATGACGTCGCCCCTGAACCGGCTCGGCCGCAGCAGCGTGCGCGTCGGCGAACTCGCCTTCGGCGCAGCCGGGATCGGCAACCTGTTCACCGCCGTCACCGACGCCGAGGCCGAGCGGACCGTCCACGCCGCCTGGGAATCGGGCGTACGGCACTTCGACACCGCCCCGCACTACGGTCTCGGCCTGTCCGAGCGGCGCCTCGGCGCAGCACTGCGCTCCCGGCCGCGGAGCGACTACGTCGTATCCACCAAGGTCGGCCGCATCCTGGTCCCGACCCCGGAAGCCACGGGCGACGACCTCGCCCACGGCTTCGCCGTGCCCGCCACCCACCGCAGGCGCTGGGACTTCAGTGCCCACGGCGTGCGCCGGTCGATCGAGGAGAGCCTGGAGCGGCTCGGCCTGGACCGGATCGACGTCGTATACCTCCACGACCCCGACGCCCATGTCGCGCAGGCCCTCGACCAGGCCTACCCGGAGCTCGCACGGATGCGGGACGAGGGAGTCGTCGGAGCCGTCGGCGTTGGCATGAACCAGGCCGAGCTGCTCGCCCGCTTCGTCCGCGACACGGACATCGACGCCGTGCTCCTCGCCGGCCGCTACACCCTGCTCGACCAGCGCGGTCTGGCCGAACTGCTGCCGCTCGCCGCCGCCCGCGGCGTCGGTGTCGTCATCGGTGGCGTCTTCAACTCCGGACTGCTCGCCGACCCCCGTCCCGGCGCCACCTACGACTACGCCACCGCGCCGCTCGACCTGCTCTCCCGGGCACTGGACCTCAAGGCGGTGTGCGAACGCCACGGAGTACCGCTGCGCGCCGCCGCACTCCGTTTCCCGTTCGGACACCCGGCCGTCGCGAGCGTCCTCGTCGGAACCCGCAGCGCCACCGAGGCCCGCGACGCCGCCGCGATGCTCGCCCACCCGGTCCCGGACACGCTGTGGGCGGAACTCAAGGAACGCGGGCTGCTCCCTGCCGACGTGCCGACGCCCAGGGTGGGCGACTGATACGTGTCGCGCTCTTCCTCACCTGCTTCAACGACACCGTTCCTGGGCAGTGAGCAGGAGTGAGTCCTGGCTCACCGGCACGCCCCGAACGGTCTTGGGCGCACTGGTCCTCCGCTTTCGCGTCCTGGTTGGCGACGCATATCCCGTATGTGCTCCGTCCCAGGCGGGCGGAATCCCTACGACCTGGCCATGTGGGTGTGGCCAGAGGCGACGGGGAGGCCCCGAACCATCGACCTGGATCAACGCGCGGTTCTGGTGGCCGACGTACGCCGAGAATGACGGCCCCGCCATCGGAGGCGGATTCAACAAATCGTCGCAACACGAGGAGTGTTGGGGTCGTTCGTCAGTAGCTCTGTGAAGCGCTCGGCTGGGGATTCCCAGCCGAGCGTT
>NZ_JBHVFU010000132.1:0-7652 GCF_042801455.1 Streptomyces sp. NPDC057565
CGATAAGCATGCTGTGGTCCTTCAGTCGTGGGCGCCCACTATTTGACGCCCCCAGATACTGACAAGGGTACGGGCGGCACGACCCGAAGGAGCCGCACCGCCCGACGCCGCCAGGTGCCGGCTCAGCCGACGGGAGAGTTGCCCGAAGCGCGCGGCGCCTTTGCCGTCAGGCCGCAGACCGGCGCGGTGGTGAAACGAAGAGGCCGAGTGCCTGCTGCCACGGGCCGGTGCACATCCGTGCCGCCAGCGCCTCCGCCGCCTTGCAGGCCGAGCCTGCGTCCGCGTGTCCTACGGCGTGCCCAAGGACCGTGAACCGGGCGCCATCGCCGGCTGGCGCGAACCACGCGAGATAGGGGCGCCATCCGGGCCGGGGCACCATGCGATGGGCGATCAAGAGCACGCCGCGCCCGCAGAACAGGGTGCGGGAGTACGACTCGTCGACCAGGCCCTGCTCGAAGAACGGGCTGCCCGCCTGCCACGCGGCGAGGCGTACGTGCTTGACGTCGTCCATCGAAAACGGCTGCTGCACGGGGACCACCTCAGCGACGGGGGCGGGGCGGCGGTGCCGCCGTGATCTTCTCCTGCTCATGATCTGGTCCACGGGCGCGGACCGTGCCAGGTGCCGCTGGACTTTAGAACGGGTGCGGCTCGCCACCGCCGGGAGCCTGCGCCTGCCCGGCGGGACGGGACTCCGCAGCAGGGGCCTGTCCCTGGCGGGGCGGGGCGTCGCCGGCACTGCGGGTGACCTTGGTGACGGCCGCCTTCGCGTAGGAGAGGGAGGCCGCGACCTCCTCGGCGTCGACCTCGACGACGGTGCGGCGCTGGCCCTCCTTGTCGTCGAAGGTGCGCTGCTTGAGCCTGCCGTTGACGATGACGCGCATCCCACGCTGCAGCGACTGGGCTGCATTCTCGGCGGCCTGGCGCCAGAGCGAACAGCGCAGGAACAGAGGTTCCCCGTCGACGAACTCGCTGCGCTCGCGGTCGAAGGTGCGGGGGGTGGACGCGATCGTGAACCCGACAACGGGGATACCCGAGTTGGTGTACCGCAGTTCGGGGTCGGCGGTCAGGTTGCCCACCACCGTCACCAGCGTCTCGCCCGCCATGACTACCGTCCCTTCGACCTGCCGCACCGTGGATGAGCCCACCGTACCGGCGGGCAGTGACATTTCGGCCGAATCGGTGGCCGCAGCCGTCCACTCCACGCGATCATGGCGGTATCTGCTGCCTTGTGGGAGGGAATCCGCTGATGTCCAGGAAGACACCGGCCCGCAAACTGATGGCGGGCCCGGCCCGCGACCAGGTCGCCACGGAATTGCGGAAGAGGTACGAAAACGGTGACTCCGTTCGATCCATCGCCGAAGCCACGAACCGCTCCTACGGCGGCGTACACCGCCTCCTCGCCGACGCCGGGGTGACCTTCCGCTCCCGCGGCGGCGAGACGCGCAAGAAGACCGGCACCTGACCTCGAGGTGGCCCCCCACCAAAGGAACCGTGCCAAGGTGGTCCAGCGAGTGATCGAGCGCGGCGTGCGTGCGGGCGTTGTCCAGGTCGGGGTTCTCCTGGAAGACGTTCTGGGTGAACCCGGCGCTGTCCAGCCACTGCCGCAGTGTGCCGGGCGTGGGCCGGACGAGGTGGGCGGCCTGGGCGCGCAGCAGCCGGGCGGCGACCTGTGCGGCGATGTCGGTGACGTCGTCGGGCAGGGTGCGGCCGCCGCCCAGTGACGCCACCGCCCGGTCGTGCAGGGTCTGGTCGCCCAGCGACTCCTCCACGACGTAGTAGTGGCCGTCGTCGGTGACGCCCTCCTCCAGGACGTGCAGGACCGGGTAATTGAGCGTGTCCCAACTTCGTTCTCGCAGGTGAGCGGGCCTTGACGGGGTGGGAGTTGATGCTCCGTCCGAGGTTGGGTGTGGTGATCGACTTCTTCTGAAGGAGACGATCACCGGCCGGGCGGAGTGTCACGATGTGGTCTCGTTCTTGTTCGTCCCGAAGGGATCGCGGATCAGGTACTGCAAGGTCAGGACGGCCTTGACGACCACCGTGATCTGTCGGGGGCTGCCGCGGAAGTCACAGGCCAGGACTTTCCAGCACTTGAGCTGGGCGTTCGCTCGTTCCCCGATGCAGCGCAGGGCGGCTTGGGCCTGGTTGGCGGCTTTCTTTCCCTCGGGGAGGGTCTTCTCGCCCCGGCGGCGCTTGTATCCGGTGATCACGTCGGGATGCAGGCCGATGTAGCCGAGGTCAGCCAGAAGACCCAGGTGGGCGAGAACCTTGTCGGCGATGCGAAAGCGTCGGGCGGCGCGGATGTCGACGGTGCGTCCCGGCAGGACGCCGGAGACCCACAGCAGTTCCCCGTCGGGTGCGGCGATGGTGGTGACCGAGCCGCCGTGGCGCTTGTGCTTGCCCGAGTACCAGGGCTGCTTTCTGCCGATACGCCCGTTGACTCGCTCGGTCGGGATGTTCACCCCGTCCACGATCAGGTAGTCCCAGCCCGCCTTCACGGCCAGGCGCACCACCTCGGTCAGGGGCAGCGCGCGTCGCGCCAGCACCTTGATTCCTTCCTGGATCAGGTTGTAGCAGGTGCTCTTCGGGACGCCGTTGCCCTCGGCCAGTGACCGGTAGGTGTGGCCGCCTTCCAGGAACGCGCAGGTCAACACCGCCTGGAGAGGGAAGCCGTGCAGTTGCCAGCGCGACCCGATCCGATGGTGGTAACGGACGAGCGCACCAACGATGCGGTCGACAGTACCGGCCGGTGTCTTGAGCGCCAGGCCGTAGACGAGGGGTGCGGAAGCCTCCGCCGCGGTATCCATGATCGAACTCGTTCATCGCGGGCTTCCGTCGTGCCCGGTGGTACGGGACATCGCAACCGAACCGTCACCATCAGTCGACCTGAAGATCGTCCCCTTCGGGAGAAGTCGATCACGCCTTCAGCCTCGGGCGGAGCATCAACTCCCACCCCGTCAAGGTCCACTCACCTGCGAGAACGAAATTGGGACACGCTCACTGGCGCTACCACCAGCAACGCGAACACCTACGCGTCCACACCATCCGCTACCGCGACATACTCACCCTCGCCGCATGACCAACAGCCCGGGAACAAGGACTGCCCGCGGCATTAGGGTTTCCGGGACAGGCCATACGGCACGCTGCACCCCTGGGGACGAAACAGTATGGGACACGGAGCGCGGAAGCAGCTGGCGGAACTGCTCGGCGACGCACAGCGGCGCGGGGACTTCAGCACCCGTATCGAGATATCGGCCCGCGCGCTGCGCATCGAGGTCGACGGGGTGGGGGAACTGCCGCTGCCGCTGCGTGCCCCGGTCACCAAGAAACTGATCGCGCAGGCCCGACAGGCATCCTTCGGCCGCGGCGAGCAGACCCTGTCCGACACCAGCGTCCGCGACACCTGGGAGATCACCCCGGACCGCATCACGCTCGGCGGCACCGACTGGGACCGCACCCTGAACGGCGTCCTCGACGGTGTCCGCACCGCGCTCGGTCTGCCGCCCACCACCGTCCTACGTGCCGAGCCGCACGCACTGCTCGTCTACGGCAAGGGCCAGTTCTTCCTGCCGCACCAAGACTCCGAGAAGGACGACTCCATGGTGGGCACCCTGGTTGTCTCGCTGCCCTCGCACCACACCGGCGGCGAACTCGTCGTCTCGCACGCCGGCCGCAGCGTCGTCCACCAGGCGTCCCGGGAGAAGCTGACCTTCGCCGCCTTCTACGCGGACTGCCTGCACGAGGTCAAGCCCGTCAAGTCCGGCTACCGCGTCACCCTCACCATGAACCTCCTCGCCGAACGCACCCGCCCGGCTGGCGAAGACGACGGGGGCCCGGTCGCCGACCTGGCCCACTGCCTGACCGAACACTTCACCGAGCCGGCCGAAGAGCGCTACGCCTACGGCCGCCAGAAGCCCGCGCCCCCGAACCGCCTCGTGTACCTCCTCGACCACGAGTACACCCAGCGCGGCCTGGACTGGGACCGCCTCAAGGGCGCCGACGCCACCCGCACCGCCCTGCTCCGCCAGGCCGCCGCAGAGGCGGACTGCGAAGCGGTCCTCGCGTTGGCCGAGGTGAAGGAGACCTGGGACGCGCATGCGCCGTACGATCGCTACGACTACTACGGCGAGGTCGAGCACTACGACGACTGCGAGGACGAGGAGTGCGAGGGTGAATGCCTCCTGGACCCCGACGGGGAACCCGGTGCCGAGCGCCGCCGCAGCGGCGACTTCTCCGACTACGAACTGAACGAGCTGATCGACGACGAGATCACGCTGAGCTGGTGGACCCGCCCGGACGGCACCGGCGGCGAGCAGATCAACCTGCCCGTCGCGTACGCCGAGGTGTGCGCCACCACCGAGAACAAGGACCTGACGCCCTACCAGTCCGAGTACGAGGGCTACATGGGCAACTACGGCAACACCCTCGACCGCTGGTACCGGCGGGCCGCCGTGGTCCTGTGGCCCCGGCAGCGCTCGTTCACCGCCCGCGCCGAGGCCGGCTCCGAGGGCGCACTGCGGGAACTTCAGGGCCACCTGGATGCCGGGGACCTCGACCAGGCGCGCACGCTCGCCCGGTCGCTCGCCCCGTTCTGGAAGCACCACGGTTCGGGCGAGGCGGCCGCGGCACTCTTCGCCGCAGCCCTGCCCGTCGCGGTGGGACTACGGGAAGCGGACACTGCCACGATGCTCCTCGCGCCTTTCGGGGTGGAGACCCTGGGCCAGCGGCACGCCCCGGGTCTCGCGGCAGCGGCCGCGCGGTACGGACGGACGTGGGCCCGCGGGGCCGTCAGCAACTGGTTCGGCACGGTTGGCGCGTACACCGGGGCCGACCGCGCGGCGTGGCTCGAATCGCTGCCCGGCCTGTGCACCGCGCTGCGGGCCGCCGACGGCGATGGGGACGCGATGGCCTCGCCGCTGGCCGAGGGTGCCTGGCAAGCAGTCGAGCAGCAGCTCACCAGCTGGCTCGGCATCGGCCGCGAGACGGAGCGCCGCACAGGCATGGAGGGGCTCGGCGCATCACTGGCCCGCGTCCTGCAGGCGGCAGGGCCCGAGACCGCCGGCACCATCGCCGCCACGCTGCGCGGCCTGCCGGACACCGCCCTGGAATGCCTACTCCCCGCCCTGCGCACCGCGGCCCGCCACCAGCCGACCATACGCGACGGCGCACCCGCCGCCCGCGCCTTCCAGACCCTCGCCGACCACTGCGAGGACCGGCTCACCGCGGCCCTCACCCGCCCCGTACGCGCGGCCGACGACTGGTCCCTCACCCCGGCCGGGACATGCCGGACTGGCTGCGGACTCTGCCCCGACTTGGACGCCTTCCTCACCTCCCGTACCCGCCACGTCATGGAGTGGCCGCTCGCGAAGGACGGACGCCGCCACCTCCACAGTCGCATCGACCAGGCTGGCCTGCCCGTCTCCCACACCACCCGGCGCCAGGGACGCCCCTACGTCCTGGTCCTGACCAAGACGAAAGCCGTCTTCACCCGCGAACAGGCGACCCGCACTCGCGCCGAGACCGACCTGGCGTGGTTGCGGGACAAATGGCCCCGGTCGCGTGGCTGAGGGTGGCTGTTGATGTCAGACGTTGACGTCAGGGCGAAAGTCCTGGCCTGCGACTTCCGCGGCAGCCCCCGACAGATCACGGTGATCGTCAAGGCCGTCCTGACCTTGCAGTACCTGATCCGCGATCCCTTCGGGACGAACAAGAACGAGACCACATCGTGACACTCCGCCCGGCCGGTGATCGTCTCCTTCAGAAGAAGTCGATCACCACACCCAACCTCGGACGGAGCATCAACTCCCACCCCGTCAAGGCCCGCTCACCTGCAAGAACGAAGTTGGGACACGCTCATTAAGGTCCGCGATCCGGCGCTGAAATTCCGCCTCCGCTTGGAGCTCGGCTCCGCCGGTGCGCCGGTACCGGGTTCCGTCGGCGAAGACGTACACCGCGCCGTCGGCGGCGGTCCGCTTCTTCCGCACGGAGCCGTTGATGGCTGGAAGCCGCACCGAACCGGTCTTGCGCTGATCAGGGGGCACCGGAAGACGGGCCCACGGTCCTTGGGGGAGCGCGGGCGCGTTCTTGTGCGTTCCGGGATGGCTCGGCGCTCACGCCACCGCTCTGGACCCGCATCCGGACCTCGGCCGACGGCGCCCACGACCTCATCCTCATTGACGCCTGGCCGTGGGCAACAGAAGGTGAGCAGGCACGACGATCAAGGGAGCGGTATGAGTACAACCGGCTACCAGCGCACCCGGGCCCGCGTGGTCCGAGCGGGCGACGTCACGTCGTACCTGTCCATAGAGGCATGGTGCGGGGGCCAGGTCGCGGTCCGTGTCTCTACCCTCAGCCTGATCTCGGCTACCGGACTGAGCCTCGACCAGCTGCCGGGAACCGAACTGACCGTTCACGCGAACCTGACCGCCATCGCGGATACCGATGTCGACCCTGGAGACTTCCGGGTCGACATCTCTGCTCCCAACGGACAGCCGCCCCGCACCTCGGCGTTATCGGCCGCCGCATAGACGGGACGGTCACTCGAAGAGGTTGGTGGTGGAGTTCCCGGGCGGCGTGGTGAAGTACGGCTCCGTCTCGATCTGCGGGCCGCAGTCGTCGCAGGCCCGGATCTCGACCGCCCTGTCGGCGCCCGCGGAGACGGCCCTCCATGCGGGACACCCGGCAGGCCGTCCGGTTCACCGCGAACGCCCGCTGGTCCATCACGGCCGGGCGGAAGCTGCGGCTGCCGAAGATCGGCGACGTGCGGGTGAGGTGGTCCCGGATGCTGCCCTCGACGCCGTCCACGGTGACGGTGGTCAAGGACAGCGCGGGCCGGTACGTCGCCTCCTTCGTCGTGGAGACCGGCCCGTCCGAGGTGCTGCCGACCACGGCACCGGAGCTGGGTATCGACCTCGGCCTGGGGCACTTCGCCGTCCTGTCGGATGGGACGAAGGTCGACAGTCCGCGCTTCCTGCGCCGGGCCGAGAAGCGACTGAAGAAGGCACAGCGGGCTCTCTCCCGCAAGGAGAAGGGCAGCAGGAACAGGGACAAGGCCCGGCTGAAGGTCGCCCGCGCGCATGCGCGGGTGGCCGACGCGCGCCGCGAGTTCCACCACCAGCTCTCCACGAAGCTGATCCGCGAGAACCAAGCGGTTGCCGTGGAGGACCTGTCGGTGAAGGGCCTCGCCCGCACGCGCCTGGCCAAGTCGATTCACGACGCCGGATGGTCGGCGTTCGTGAGCATGCTGGAGTACAAGGCCGCCCGGTACGGGCGCACCTTCTTCCGCATCGGCCGCTTCGAGCCCACATCTCAGGTGTGTTCGGTGTGCGGTGTGAAGGACGGCCCCAAGCCCCTGCACGTCCGCATCTGGACATGCGGGGCATGCGGGGCCGTCCTGGACCGGGATGTGAACGCGGCGGTCAACGTCGCCAAGGCGGCCGGACTGGCCGTGTCAGCCTGTGGAGCGCAGGTAAGCCCGGGACTCGTCCCGGCACAGCGCGGCGAAGCAGGAACCCACCCGACACCGCAGCCTTCAACGGCACGGTAGGCGGGAATCGCCGCCCTTCAGGTGGGCGAGGATGTCAGTACGCCCGACATGGGCAGCAGCTAAAGGGTGAAAGTCCCGACGAGGAGAGGTGAGACTAACTCGTTAGCCG
>NZ_JBHVFU010000133.1:0-7319 GCF_042801455.1 Streptomyces sp. NPDC057565
CCGCAATCTCGTCCGGAGTCACACACTCCCAACGCCACACCGGGCCAGAAGGACACGCACCACCGCAGCCAACCTGACCAAGCACTACTAGTGCTCTGACCGTGAAGGTTTGGAGCAATAGTCAAGACCTGTGGATGGACAAGCTGTTCAGCTTGGGTCGTTCTTGAGGTTGGCCTTGGCGGTGTTGCGGATTCGCTTGGTGCGTCCGTGCTCGGCGAGGATCTTCAATGCGTCGGTGTGCGCGGTGGCGGCGGTCTTGAGCTGGAGCCAGTCGGATGACGCGAGCAAGGTGTCCGGGTGCCAAGCCCCTCCCTGGGTGACGGCCTGGAAGAGGGACCATTCGAGGAGGCGTCCGGTCAGGAACGGATGGCCGGCCACGGCCTGGGCCATCGTTTCGGTCCAGCGTTCGTAGGCGGGGTCGGCGAGGAGGCCCGTCGCGCGGCGATCGATGTGCCGCAGGACGGCGGACTGGGCCATCGTCCGGTCCGGATCGGCGAGGACCTCGCGGACGAGGCCGACCTCGTCCGCGTCGGTGACCTGCTCCAGTTCGCTCAGGTAGTGCGCGAAACGCTGATGCTCGGCCGGCTCTCGGGGCGAGGCGTCGTGGTGGTTCATGCGGCTTGCTCCTGCCGCTCGACCAGGATGCCGTTTTCGAAGGTTGCTCCGGTGCGGACCAGAGGCACGAGGTGGGCTCCGGTAATTGCCCGCCAGCGGGCCTGAGCGGACTCGACGAGCTTGAACACCATGGCGAGCGCGGCGGCCGGGCTGCCAGCACCACGTGTGACCTTCGTGCGGAGCTTGACGGTGGAGAACGTGGACTCGATGGGGTTGGTGGTCCGCAAGTGGATCCAGTGCTCGGCCGGGAAGTCGTAGAACGCCAGGAGTTCCTCGGCGTCGTCGGTGATCTTCGTGACGGCCTTGGGCCACTTCGTTCCGTAGGTCCTGGTGAACGCCTCGATCGCCTTCTCGGCATGGGCGCGGTCCTCGGCGTTGTAGATCTCCTGCATTGCTTTCGTTGCACCCGGTTGTGCGGATTTCGGCAAGGCGTTCGTGACATTGCGGGCCTTGTGAACCCAGCACCGCTGGTGGCGGGCGGTGGGGAAGACCTCGGCCAGCGCTTTCCACAGGCCCATGGCGCCGTCGCCGACGACCAGTTCGGGGTCGCGCATGCCGCGTCGACGGCAGTCGCGCAGCAGGTCGGCCCACGATTCGGTGGACTCCCGCAGCCCCTCGGCCAGTGCGATCAGCTCCTTCGTGCCGTCCAGGCGGACACCGAGCAGGACCAGCACGCACGAGTGGGCCTGTCCGAGTCGAACCTTGGGGTGCCCGCCGTCGGCCCATACGTAGACGAAGTCGCGGTCGGACAGGTCTCGATCCTGGAAGGCGGCGTGGTCGTCCTGCCACTGTCTGGTCAGCCGCGTCACGGTCGCCGCCGACAGGCCGGCCGCGCCGCCCAGGAACTGTTCCAGGGCGGGCACGAAGTCGCCGGAGGACAGGCCGTGCAGATAGAGAAGCGGGAGCACTTCGGAGATCTTCGGGGACTTGCGGCACCACGGCGGCAGGATCTTCGAGGAGAACCGCTTGCGTTCCCCGGTGGCCTCGTCGACACGGCGGTCGTTGACCCGCGGGGCTCGAACCTCGACCGGTCCGGCCGCAGTGACCACGGTGCGGGGTCGGTGGTGGCCGTTGCGGACCACCAGACGACGACCTGCCTCGTCGGTCTCGGCGGCCAACTCGGCTATGTACTGGTTGACTTCCGCTTCCAGCGCGGCGGCGAGCATCCTGCGGGCGCCCTCGCGGACGATCTCGTCGATCAGGGATCCGGACTGGGTTGAGCCGTCGTCGGTGACTAGGCTGAGCACGGGCGTGCCTTCCCGACCCGCGCTGCAACGCGGGCCTACTCGGAGACCATTAAAGGATCATTCGGGAAGGTACGCCTTCCGCGTCCCTCCCGGAACCAATCCACAGGTTCCGAGCATTGCTCGAAGGTTTGCCGGGTTAGCCGGTCATTCCTTCTCCGAGGCAGCTGCGAGATGGCGGCGGCGAGCTCGGCTCGAACCTCACCGCGGAAGTGAAATATCGGCAGTGCCAGCCGCCTGGTCATCAACGGCCGGCACGTGGGAGACGATCCTGCGGGCCGTCCATGCCGATACCGAGCCCGGGGCAGCCTAGACCCAGTTCGCCCAGCCAAAGGTGAAGAGATAGGCCCGGCGACCTGCATCCATCCCCCTGATGCCCCGAAGGAGCATGACCGCCAGCGCGACAAGGAACAGAGCGGCGAAGAATCCAGCCACGAGGGCACCAGCAATGGCCCCCGCGAACAGGCCCACGACCACACTTGCCACGACGACGATTCCAAGGCTGAAGTGCGCAACAGGCAGGTCGGCCCTGAGCACTTCTCGTACAGCCTTGCGTGACGCCCGCATGTCAGAGGCATAGCGCTCCCGGGCCGCCTCCGGGTCGGCGGCAGGTCCTTCAGGCCACTGTTCCATCATCCCCCCGGTTCCGTCCGCACAGAGCCTAATTCGACCATCGTCGGACGGGGGCAACAAGGCGCCCGCCCGTCTGCAATCCTGTCAGGGGAGGCCGTCCATGTCCTGGCCTCCAGGCATGGCCGACCCGTACCCGGTGCACTCCTGGCCGACCACTTTGGAGTGTCCGCCCGGACCGGACGCAGATACCTGGCGGCCGTTGGTGAGACCCAGCGGACCCCCGCCGCTCTGTCGGCTTAGCACCCGCGCACGCACGCCCCGTACCCGCTGCCTCTCCGGTGGCTGGTACGGGGTTCTCGTGTTTTCTGGCGGTCCGTCAGGAGTGGTCTGAGGGCCCGCACGCATGACAAGAGCCCCAGACCTGACATCGTCCTAGGTCTGGGGCTCTTTTGCGTTCGGGGTTACGCCCTACGCATCAACCTCTCCGCCGCAGCGTGCGTGCCAGCGTTCACCGGGAGCCGGTTGGCAGCGATGGAGACGACCTCTGCCAGCGTGGCCGCCATGTGTTCAAGGAATGCTGCACGCTCCGCGTCCGACACAGCTTCACCCGCCTCCAGGACGCTCTCCACGACGGCCAGCAGAGCGCTGGCCGCCTCCAGCCCGGCGATGTCGGCACAAGCGCTCAGAACCCCGCCACGGGGGCTGACCACGAACATGTCCTTCCTGGTCACGGGGTCGGTACCGACGTAGCGGGGGGTCGTGCTGTCCCCCGCAGGGTTCGGCGTGGCGTACTCACCGCCCCACTGGTGGCACGTGGCTGAGATGTGGTCACCGACGTGTCCGGGCACACGTTGGCAGGGGGAGTGCTGCCACGCATCGACGGGCGATGTGGGGTCGACGGCTCCGCACTCGGTACCGGTCCACGTCTCACCGTTTGACGCTTTGTGGGGGCCGTCGTGCGCGGAGCGGCGCACGCACGTGCTGTCAGCCGCTGTCATCGGCACAGGGGTGCTGAAACGTTCGTGTTCGCAGATAGGGTTTTTCACAGGTCGACTCCTTCCAGTCGACTAGCCCCTGAGTGATCCCTAGCCCGGATTTCTCGGGGGCGTTCCTGTTGTGGGGCACCCACTTTACGGGACCTTGCTATAGCTAGCTATCCCTCGCCATGAACCGCTACAGCGCGCAGCATTGATCATGTGGAGCTTGATCCGACCCGCGCGAAGTGGACCCAGATCTCAGCGGAACTTGAGCGGCGCATTGGCGCTGGCGAGTATCCGGCGGGATCGAAGCTGCCCGGCATCCTCGCTCTGTGCGGTGAGTTCGGGGTGGCCCAGGTGACAGCGCGCAAGGCCCTTGCCAGCCTGCGGGAACGCGGGATCATCCGGACTGAGAACGGCATCGGTTCGTTCGTCTGCTGAGGTGTAAGCGCAGGTCAAGCCTATGTGCGTAGCTTGACACCTTCGTTGATCTTGACTACGCTCATGGCCTCATTTTGCCGCAGGGCGGCCGGCAGGATGAGGAGTGGCTCGTGTATGGCGTGGTTCCGTGGGGCGCCGCCCGGATCGGGACCGGCACTCGGGGACGTGACGGAGCCCGTGGTTCCTTCGCCGCCCAGCCGAACCCTAGCCGTGCTGCCGGTGAGCAGTGTTGGCGGCCTGGCTCGGGGTGATCAATTCGGCACCGACCGGCGCGGACTTCATCGGGATCAAGGCACTCCTGGCTCAGGGCGATGAGCCAGACAGCACCTTGATCGTCGTTCGACACAGGCCTAGCGGCGCAGGCCGCATCGCAGGCAGGACCTTGCCGGTATGCAAAGCGCGGCGACGCTGATCAAAGGACCTTGAGTAGACGTTCGGCCAGGACGGCTGCCGAGGCAGGGTTCTGCCCGGTGAACAGGTTGCGGTCAACCACCGTATAGGGCTTCCACATCTCGCCCTTGGTGAACTCGACTCCCAGGTCAATGAGCTCGTCCTCCAACAACCAGCGGGCCTTCGGGCCAAGCCCGACCGCGTTCTCTTCCTCGTTGGTGAACGCCGTGATCCGGTAGCCGGCGAAGGGGGATACGCCGTGGATCCTGGTCGCCAGCATCGCGGCCGGGGCGTGGCAGACAATGGCGAGGGGCTTGCCGGCGGCGAGCGCCGCGGTCAGCAACCGTCCGGCGTCCGCGTCGACGTACAGGTCTTCCATGGGGCCGTGGCCGCCCGGGAAGTAGACGGCGTCGTAGTCTTCCGGGCGGGCGTCCGCCAATCGGATCGGCCGCCGCATCACCTCTGCAGAGCGGATGATCGCCTCCAGATCGAGAGCGATCTGAGCGCTGCCGGCCATCTCGGGGCGCAGGCTCATCATGTCCACGGTCGGGACCACCCCGTTGGGGGTGGCGACGACGACCTGGTGGCCGGCCTCGGTGAGCGCCTTGTACGGGGCCGCGAACTCCTCGGCCCAGTAACCCGTCGCATGCCTGGTGCCGTCCTTGAGCGTCCAGTACGCCGCGCCAGTCATCACGAAAAGTAGCTTCGCCATCGGACAGTCGACTCCTCATCCATATTTGATCTGGTTGGGGCGGATTGATTACAGGCATACCTTATGTCGAAGTGTGATCCATGCCATATGTGACAGCCGGTCTGCCGGACTGCGTGAGCCGAAAAATGCCATCCGGTCGGCTGAGGCGACATGGCGGTACTCGTGACTCCTGGTTGGCCATTCCCAGGTCGATGCCGACCGCGCTGCCGGTCGCGGGCGACGGCTCGGGGGCGGCCTGTTCGGTGGTCAGCATGGCGAATCACTTACGGCCCTCGCGCTTGACGGAGACCGCCTGACCCTGCCGACCACCTGACGTTGCTGATGCACCTCGACGTGCCCGACACCTTGGAGGCGAGCACGGGTGACCGGATCGTGCGCGGTGGCATCCCAACGACAGCCGTCTGCGGCCCATGTTCATCGGCTCTGTCGCAGATCTTGTGATGCCGCCGGATAGAGTCGTCGAGCAGATTGAGAGGTGTGACCGGTGAGTTCGACAGGGTTGTGGGTGGTCGGTGTCCTCCCTGACGAGGAGGTCCGGACACTACCGGATCGCTACATGCATCTCGTACGGCCAGGTGACTGGCAGAAGCCGCCGGGTTTTGGCGAGACGCTTGCGTGGTGGTCGAACGGCGGCGACCAAGAGCCCTTCTTCGAGCACACCGCGGATCATTCCAGACCCTTGATGCCCATGCAGACCGCCCGGCGATTCGCGGACTTCTTCAACGACGCCAACCCGCCTACCGAGGCGGCGGAGGCCATGCGGGACGTGAGCATGACACTCACGCCCGAGGTAGGGGGCGCTGGTCTCTTCGTTGCGACTGCCCGCAAGGCGAAGCCGGCCGCAGCCCTGTGCTACGGCCTCGGCGCAGAACGATCGGCGATGCTCCCAGGCTGGTTCGGGGACTTTCTGCTGTCCGCCGAGGAGGTTCGGACCGCCCTGCCCCGAGCTGAGGAAGCCCTCCACCTCGCCAGCACACAGCGAAGCGAGGTCCTCGGCCGGATCACCGCCTGGATGACCGCGATGGGTGACACCCCCGATTTCGATGCGGCGGAGCTCATCGACGCGCCACTGCAGGTTCTTCGGTTGGCCGCGGAGACCGGATTTGGCGCTTCCGCATTCAGTCGCTGGTACTGACCGCGGATTCCGTGATCGGCTCCTGAACGCACGAAGCGTGTCAGCACCCATCCCACGTGAGTGCGTAACGTCACAAGATCAGCGGCAGAGCCCGTTCATCCGTACGTGACTGGGCACGTTCACGTTCACGTGTGCGTCGACAACCGCTGACCCTGGACGCACGACAGTACCCCCGACCACGAGAACTCAAGGCCGGTCGGGGGCGCTTCGGTGTCATGCTTTCGGGAAGTCCCTGGCTTTGATCTTCGCCATCCGTCCGTCGGTGTGGTGCCAGACGATCCCCTCACAGCCGTCGACCGCGGCCAGGGCCAGCACGGTACTCCGGATGCCATTGAACGTCAGCTCCGGCACTGAGACGTGCTGCGCTGCGGCGTGCTCGACGAGCCGGTGAACGTCGACCTCCTCGGGATTTCCGTTCACCTTCGGGCCGATCAGCTCGAAGGTCCCGGCGGCCCGCTCGCTTGGGCCGGCCGCCTGCAGGGCTTCTGCGTGGAACTTCGCGAACGATGACTGATCGATTGGCTCCCAGCCGATGGTCTTACCAGTCTCGGTGTCGACGGAGAGGACGGTGTAGTTCGGCGGTACCGGCTTGCGGGGCTTGACTTCGCGACGCGCCCACCACTTGCCCGCTTCGTCGAGCATCACGCAGGTGCCGTCGTACTTGCGGGTGGCCTGCCCTTTACCTGTGAGCACCCACTCGCAGCCGGGCGTCACCTCGGGCAGGATGTGCGCGGGGTTGTTGGCGAAGTCGCGGACGAACACGGTCGGAATCTTCTGCATTCCGGGATCCTCTCGGCTGACCGGCTTGCGTGCATCGGAATTTCGTTCACGCCGCCACCCGCCGCTCCGCTATCGAAAGCTGCAGGACCTTGCTGTGCCCATCCTGCTGTCCGCATCCGGGACAGCGGCAGCCGACCGAGCCGACGGGCACAGGCCGACTGACAGGAAGGCGCGTTGGAGCTCTGCCTGCCCATCGGGACGGGACCCGGGGCTGGGTCGGGGAACACTGTCCGGCGCGCGCCTGCGGCGGTCGTCTCCGGCTTGTGCCGCTGCGCCCCGTCCTGCGACAGGCTGCGGCCTCGCCGCCGCGACATCCACCGGGGAGCCGACCGTGCCTGAAGACCTGAGCACGGACACAGTGGCACTGCTCGGCGTGTGCTGTCGCAGGACATCCGGCGGCCGCCGTTGCACTTTTCGGTGCAACGGCGGCCGCGTCGGCAGGGGCCGTTACT
>NZ_JBHVFU010000134.1:0-6697 GCF_042801455.1 Streptomyces sp. NPDC057565
ACCTCAACGTCCGCCGACGCGACCGCCTCGGCGGAGTGGTCCACGAGTACCGACATGCCGCCTGACCTGCACGGACGAGTTTTCGGCACCTTCAGCATCGCGAACACTCGGCCGCTACGCCCCTTGCCCACACCGATTGCCAATCCGGACGAGATAGCCCCCCTCGACATACGCCGACGCGAACGGCTCGGCGGCATCCTGAATGAGTACCAACATGCGGCGTGAGCAGCATGGATGGGGTTTCCGGCAAGCGCAGGGTCAGCGGCCCCGGGACAGACCCACGCGGCCGCGCAGCTCTTCACTACCGGGAAGGGCCTGGGCGTCCCGTCCCTCGCGTTCCGCGTGTGCCCGGCGCCACTCGCAGTCGTCGATCACGGCCTCGGCCCTGGCCCGTGGCAGGCCGCCCTGGGCGACAGCCTCCGCGAGGGTGAGGCCGTCCGCCCCGTTCCGATTGTTCAGCATGTTCTCCACAGCCAGCTCCCGCGAGACGGCACCCGCGAGCCGGGGGTCATCCTCCGGAACCGGCAGGAAGTAGCTCTCGAGCATCACCTGGCGCGGCCGGGGTACGGGCAGCTCGAGACCGAAGCGGCGCAGCCAGGCCCTGTGCTCGGTGTCCTTCGAGGTCCCCGGTGTGCGGCTCTGCGCCAGCATCTCCTCGGCGGTGGTGACCGAGCGCCCGGTCTCCCGCAGCCCGGGCAGGATGCCCGCCAGGACTTCGCCTGCCTGCTCCAGACGTGCGCGCGAGGAGACCGACAGCGTCACCTTCCCACGGCGTCCGACAGCAATGTCGGCCAGCGAGAGAAGCTGGTGCTCCTCACCCCTGCCGACCAGCGTCCAGGTGTCCTCGGACGTCTGCTGCAGCCAGCGGGCAGGCTGTTCCTCCACCCATCGCAGGTATTCACCGACCGAGGACAGGGCTCGTTCGAGCGGCTGTGCACTGTGCTCGTTCAACAGCCTGGCGGCGTCGTCGTACCGGGCGTAGCTGATCTCGTACCACTCCGGGATCCCACCGTCGCCGCTGATGATCTCCATGTCGTCCGATCCCCGCATCGCGTTCAACAACCGCTCCGGGAAGTGCGCACCGCCGCCACCAGGCGGGACCGGGCCCTCGGGGAAGAGCGCGGTGAAAGTCTCGCGCAGGTCACGTGAGGGCCCGGCGAGCGCGCCGAGCGCACGTAGCCGGGTTCCGTCGTTGAGCAGGCGGGCCACGACGATGTCGAGCCGCATCGCCGACAGCGAGAACAGCCGGTCGCGCTGTTCCACCTGCCGGGGTCCGCCCACCAGGCTGCGCAGCCACAGCCGCTCCCCGGCGCGGACCCGGGTCACCTCGTAGAGATCCAGGGGGGTGGTCAGCCACTCCCGGAGGAGTTCGCGCTCGTCGGCGCGGAGCAGATGCCCGCGGACGGCCAGGAACGCCGCGCCGGCCCCGCAGTCGAAGATCACCGCATCGGTGCACAGGCTGGCCGCGGTGGGGGCACCGACGGCACAGGCGAGCATGCGGTCCACGTGGTGCGCCCACGGGCCGCGCTGGGCGAAGGTGGCCAGGGCCGCGTACAGCGCGGGGGCCCGTTCGGACAGCGGGTGGTCCGCAGCAGCCCGGTCGGTGTTCGAGCAGCATGCCTTGTACTTGCGTCCGGAGCCACAGGGGCACGGCTGGTTGCGCGCCACTCGTCCCGCGGTGGTCGGCGCGGTCCGCAGTGACTCCAGCGACGGCAGGAGCGGCTCCGCGACGGCATCGGCAGCGATCGACTCGGCCAGCTCGTAGGCACGCGCCCAACGACCGGCGCACAGCTCGTACTCGGCCGCGTCCCGCACGGCGGGCAGCAGCGACGGCGCGAGCGTCAGGCACTGCTCGACGAGGGAACGGGCCCGGTCGCTGTCTCCCGCGCCCTCGGCCGCACGGGCGCGCAGCAGCAGCACAACGGCTCGCCACCTGGTGTCCTCAACGCCACCGTCCAGTACGTCGAGTGCGGCCGCCCAGGGGTGCGGTGCGCCGGCGTCCGTCTCATGTGCCAGGGCTTCAGCCTCCTGGGCGACATGGTCCAGGACATGGTCGGCGGTCAGCTGGTGCCGCCGCAGCTCGGCCACCAGGCGGTCAGGGGCGGCGGGTCCGCGCAGCAGCAGCACGCACGTCAGCACGTCGGCGACCTCATGCTCCGCGCGGTCGCCGCGCGGCCCGAACTCGCGCTTGAGCAGCAGTCTTACGGGAAGGCCGAGGTCAGTGCCGTACCGCACGGCATCATCGGTGCCCCCACGGTGGACGGCCGCCGCGATCTTGCGTACGGAAGCGAGGGGCGGACGAGGGGTGTGCTGTCGCGCGGAGTTGAACACCTGCCACAATTTACAGGCTGCCGCCCGGCGCCCGCCCACGACGTCGGCAATCCGTCTCATCGGCCCGAGTGGGGGAGGTACGTTCGTCCCTGATCGAATCGTGCGGGCCCCGGGACCGCACCCAGAACCGCATCTGTGCGCGGACGAGGAGCGGAACATGGCTGTGGCAAGGGAGCGGGTGGCCCGGCTGTTGGGCGGGGCGGGGGCCGGTGGCTCCTTCAGCGCCCGGCTCGACGCTCCCGCGGACGGGTTCCGGCTGGAGGTGGACGGCGCCGGACCGGTCGTCCTGCCGCTGCGCGCGCCCCGCACCCGCAAGCTGATCGACGTGGCGTCCCCGGCCGTGTTCGGCCGCGGGGAGGGAGACCCTGCGCGACAGCGGCGTGCGCGACACCTGGCAGATCCCGCCGGAGCTTCTCAACCTCGGTGGCCCCGCCTGGCCTCGGTTGCTGGAGGGCGCGCTGGATCACTTCCGCGGCGCTCTGGGCCTGGCCCCGGGCACCCGGCTGCGGGCCGAACCGCACGCGCTCCTCGTCTACGGCAAGGGCCAGTTCTTCCTTCCCCACCAGGACTCGGAGAAGGACGACGCGATGGTCGCCACCCTGGTCTTCTCCCTGCCCTCCGCACACACCGGCGGGGACCTGATCGTCGAGCACGCCGGGCAGCGTGTGGCATACAGCGCCTCGAAGACCGACCTGACCCTGGTCGCCTTCTACGCCGACTGCCGGCACGAGGTCACCCCGGTCCGGTCCGGCTACCGGGTCACTCTCACCTTCAACCTGCTGGCCGAGCCCGCGGCCCCCGCCACACCCGACGGGCCGGTCACCGAGCTGACCGACTGTCTGACGGAGCACTTCACCACCCCCGCCCGGCAGCGGTACTCTCCCCGGCCCCTGGACCCGCCCTACCGGCTGGTGTGCCTCCTCGACCACGAGTACAGCCAGAAGGGCCTGTCCTGGGACCTACTCAAGGGCACCGACGCCGAACGCGCCGCGCTGCTGCGCACGGCCGCCGGACAAGCCGACTGCGAGACGGTGCTCGCGCTGGCCGAGGTGAAGGAGACCCGGGAGGCGTACCGGGCCGGTGACACCCCCTGGGGCCGCTACGACGACTACGACGACTACATGGTGGCCGACGACGCCCCCGATGACGGCGACTACGAGATCGGCGACGTCGTCGACGACGAGATCACCCTGGGCTGGTGGACCGGTCCGGACGGCACCGGCGGCGAGAAGATCTCCCTCCGTGTCCGGGACCACGAGTGCTGCGCCGCCACCCCGCATGACGCGCTGACGCCCCACGAGTCCCACTACGAGGGCTACATGGGCAACTACGGCAACACCCTGGACCGGTGGTACCGGCGGGCCGCGGTGGTGGTCTGGCCACGGGACCGGGCGCTGATGGCACGCGGCGAGGCCGGGCCGGGCTGGGCACTGCGGGAGCTGACCTCCGGCATCGCACGGGGAGATGCCGAATGGGCGCGTACCGCGGCGGCCTCCCTCGCCCCGCTCTGGAAGCACACCGTGCTCGAACCCGACCTGCTCGGCACCGCCCTGAAGGCGACCGAAGGGCTCGACGCACCGGACACCGCCGCCGCGCTCCTGGAACCGTTCGGTTCGCAGGCACTCACCCCACAGGCGGTCGACGGGCTGGCCGCGGCGGCCCGCAGGTACGGGCGCCACTGGCTGAGCGGCGTCCTCGACGGCTGGTTCGCCGCGCGACGGCACTCCCTGGACCATGACTTCGCCTGGGCGGACGCACTGCCGGACGTATGCGCCGCGCTGCGAGACCAAGGGGCGGCGGCCACCGCGAGCACACTGGTCGAGGCGACCGCGCGGGCCGTGGACGACCGGCTGAGCAGTTGGCTCCCCACCACGTTCGCCCCGCCGTCCCGGAACGCCAGGGCCGCCCCCTCCGAGATCCGCCGCCGTGAGCTGGAGCACCTGGCCGGGCCGCTGGCGGCCGTCCTCGCCGCCGTCGACAACGCGGGGCGGGAGGCCGTCCGCACTGCCCTGCGCGGTTACCCGGACACCGTGCTGGAATGCCTGCTTCCCCTGCTGCGTAGGGCAGTCGAGGTCACACCGCAGGGCCGGGCCCGGCGTCCCGCACACCTGGACGCGATCGCGCAGGACTGCGCGTACCGGCTGCGCACGCTCCTGGACCGGCAACCACGCGAAAAGGACGACTGGTCGCTCGACTGGTCAGGGTGCGGCTGCGGCCTCTGCGCCGAGCTGGAAGCTTTCCTCCGCTCCCGGTCCACCGTGACCAAGGAGTGGCCACTGGCCAAGGACGGACGCCGGCACGTCCACTCCTCGATCGACGGAGCGGAGCTGCCGGTACGCCATGCGACCAGGCGGCAGGGGCGGCCGTACACACTGGTACTGACCAAGACCCGGGAGGTTTTCGAGCAGGAGAATCGTGCCCGCCGACAGGCCGAAGCCGATCTCTCCTGGCTGGCATCGGTATGGGACGGCGCCGGCAGCGGCGGCCAGTAGGCACCACATCGCACCTACCGGCATCAGTGCCACGCCACGGAAGTCCGCTCCCTCCCCCGACCCTGGGGTTTGCCGATCAATAACTCCTCGGTTTTCGTGGGCTGTTGGGTCGTAGGATGCGGGGGTGTCGGAGGGGACGAAGGCAGAGCTGGTGGATGCGTTCGGGCTGTTGCTGCCGCATCTCGATGAGCGCCAGCAGCGCCTGACGCTGGGCGCCGCGGCCCGCGTTCTGGGCCATGGCGGGATCCGTATGGTGGCCGGAGCGGCCGGGGTGGCGGAGTCCACGGTGTCGCGCGGGAAGCGGGAGCTGGAGCACGCGCAGGAGCCCGTTGGCCGGGTCCGGGCACCGGGCGCGGGTCGCAAGCCCTTGCGGGAGGCCGATCCGGGGCTGGTGCCCGCGTTGTTGGCGCTGGTCGAGCCGGACCAGCGCGGCGACCCGGAATCTCCGCTGCTGTGGACGGTGAAGTCCACCCGGAATCTGGCGGCCGAGCTGACGCGCCAGGGGCACCGGGTCGCTTCGGACACGGTGGCCACGCTGTTGAAGGCGGAGGGCTTCTCCCTGCAGGGCACCTCGAGGACCACCGAGGGGGCCCGGCATCCGGACCGGGACGCCCAGTTCCGCTACATCAACGACCAGGTCACGGCGTACCTCGCCGACGGACAGCCGGTCATTAGCGTGGATGCCAAGAAGAAGGAGACGCTGGGCAACTACGCGGTCATCGGACGCGAGTGGCATCGCGCCGGGCAGCCGGTGCAGGTCCGCGCGCACGACTTCCCCGAGAAGGGTGCCCAGAAAGCGGTGCCGTACGGGATCTACGACATCGGCGCCGATACCGGCTGGGTGTCGGTGGGCTGCGACGGGGACACCTCTGCCTTCGCGGTGGCCACTTTGCGCCGCTGGTGGAACGGGGAGGGGCGCCGCCGCTACCCGCACGCTTCTCGCCTGTTGGTCACCGCCGACGCCGGAGGCTCCAACGGCTACCGTGTGCGTGCCTGGAAGAAGGAACTCGCCGATTTCGCCTATGAGTCGGGCCTTGATGTGACTGTCTGTCACTTTCCACCGGGAACATCGAAGGTCGGGTAGCCGGAGGGATTCACACCCTCCGGCTCCCACAGATCCGTACGTGACGATCTCTCGTCATACGGCTCTTGTCGTCCTGATCACCAGGCCAAGGAGGGGGAACTGGTCCACCTCCACTGCGCGAACATTCCCGGGCGGCGCTTGGCTGCCCGCTGGAAGGCGGCGATGGCCTTCCTCATCGCGCGAAACCGCCTGTACTTGTTACGGAGCCAGCGCACCAGGTAGGCGTTGATGCGCATCAGAAGTGGATACAAGGCCGATCGGTAGAACCGGCCGTAGTACTGCATCCAGCCCGCGACGATCGGATTGATCCGCTGCGCGAGTTCTTCCACGGTGAGGTTGACTCGCCGGTGGAGCCGCCAGGAGCGGACCTCTTCGCCGAGTCGTTTGAGGGCGTCCCTGCTGACCGCGGGGCGGAACGACCATCTGATACGGCCGTTCTTGTCCCGCATTTGGCGCTGCTGGAACGTGAACCCCAGGAACGTGAACGACGTGTGCTCGTACGAGCCACGCCGCAATCCGTCCTGGCAGTACACAATCCGGGTCTTGGTCGGGTGCAGACGCAGCCCGACCTCGGCCATCCTGTCCGAGAGCGCGGTCAGTACCTGGCGGGCCTGGCGCTCGGTGACGCAGTGCACGACTGCATCGTCTGCATAGCGTTCGAAGGTGACGGCCGGGAACTCCCGGGCCATCCAGACGTCGAGTAGGGTCGGGGACTGGCGCGGTGGATAAATCTCCGTTTCCAGTCCCCGCCGCTTCAAACCGGACATGCGGTTCTCCCGCATCCGGCTTT
>NZ_JBHVFU010000135.1:0-6574 GCF_042801455.1 Streptomyces sp. NPDC057565
CACGTAGAAAGTGCCCTCCGCCTGGATCGACAGAACCCCTCAGCAAGGTTCATCGTTCCAGGTCAGGAAGGCACTTTCGCGTTTCTGCCCCAAAGCCAGCCGTACCCAAGTGTAGGGTCGGGGGCTGGCGCGGTGGCGTAGTACGTACGCTCCGTTTCCAGCCCCCGCCACATCGAACCGTGCATGCGGTTCTCCCGCACACGGCTCACCGACGCCGTTCACCACCGGCATTCGGCCTGCCCCGCCAGTCCCGGAAGGGCCTGGGTGCAACAACGGTCCCGTGCAAGGCGATCAGGCCCAGGTAATCCTGAGCGGCGAAGGCAACCACCGCCCACCCGAACTTTCTGGTGCGCCGATGCTTCTTGGCGAGGAATCCGCCTATCCGCATCCGCGCATACGAACCGATCTGGTCAAAGAAATGAGCCGAGTTCCCGAACCGGAAATACGCGGCCCACCCGCGAAGGAACGTGTTCACGTCCTCCACGATCACCTTGACCGGCAGCAGCAGTCTGCGCCGTTCCGTAAGTTCACGGATCCGGTCGCGGGCATGCTGCATGGCCTTGCCCGCGGGCCAGCGGGCGAGGAAGGTCACCGGGCGCTTCCCGTCACGGGACCGGGATGCCACCAGACGGTGGTGGAAACCGAGGAAATCCACTCCCCCGCCTGCCACCTCCAGGTGAACGATCCTCGTCTTGGCCGCCTTCGGTTCCATACCGAGTTCGGCCAGCAGACACCTCAACCGCTCCAGGGCAGCTTCAGCCTGCTCACGGGTCGCGCACATCACCACCGCGTCATCGGCATAACGCACCAGCACCCCATGCTGCCGCGACTCCCATGCCCGGTCGATCCGGTGCAGAAAGACATTGGCCAGCAGCGGGGAAACCACCCCGCCCTGCGGAGTACCGGTGACCGGCCGGCGGACCTGACCGCCCTCCATGACTCCCGCCCGCAGCATCGCGCGCAAGAGCTTCAGGACAGACTGGTCACAGACGCGTTCCTCGACCGCCTGCATCAACTTCTCGTGGTCAGTCGCCTCAAAGCAGTTGGCGATGTCCGTCTCAACGACCCATCGCCGCCCCCGCCAGGACTCATCGATCAAGACCTGGAGGGCATCGTGCGCACCGCGCCTGGGCCTGAACCCGAAGGAACACGGCAGCATGTCGGCTTCGAAGACCGGCTCGAGCACGATCTTCAGTGCGGCCTGCACGATGCGGTCGCGGACCGCAGGAATCGACAAGGGCCTTTGCTCCGCCGTGCCGGGCTTGGGAATGAACACCCGGCGCGCCGGGAGCGGCCGCCACCTGCCGTCCTTCAATTCCGCGGCCAATTCATCAAGAAGCCGGGCGACCCCGTACTCCTCGACCTGCCCGAGATCGACCGCGTCGATGCCCGGAGCGCCGTTGTTACGACGCACCATTGACCACGCACGCGCCAGGACATCCCTGCGGTGGACCTTGTCCCCCAGCGCGTGGAACCGCCGTCCGGGATCGGCCTTGGCCGCCCGGTAAAGCGCATGCTGCAGGGCACGGACCGGATCCGAGGGAGAACGTCCCCCGACGGCGGGACTAGCCACACGGGCACTCACCGGGCCCCTCCACTTCAGCAGTACGCATCGACGAAGCAGCGGCCCTTCCCTCACCGGCGGTTGTGTTGTCCGTCCGGCTCAAGCAGTACTACGGCCGCCTCCGACGCCCACCCGACCCGCTTCCCCTTCCCGGGGTTCACCCGGTTATAGGTCGCGATGCTTCCGACAGCACTCTTGCCGCAGGCTGCCGGGCCAGGGAGGGCCTCCCCAGTTCCCGCCGTCACCGTCGAAACGTTCCATGTCCCATACGCCGGGGAGTCCTTCGCGGCTGCCCTTCCAGGATCTTCACCGCTTCCATGGCCTTCACCCTGATTTCGGGGGCTCGGCTCTCCCTGTCCCCACCCTCACGGGCGGGCCTCTAACGACGCCGCAGACTTCGCGTGATGCTACGGACCGCTTCTTCGCTCCCCCTTCACAGGGCTTTCGACGCTGGACTTCGACGCCGGGCGTTTCCCCCCGACGCCGCCAGCCTGCTACCGGGCCTCCTGGCAGCTACCCGGACCGGACTCACACCGGCAGGTGACGACGAGCTTACGAACCAACGATCAACCATCTACATGGCCAACCTCCAGGTTCTGCTGGGCGTACGAAACGGCGAGGCTAAGAGGTCGTCTCGATAGGCGGTTGGTGAGTCGAAGCGCCCTGCCAGTTGGGGCGCGCGGTGTGGATGCGACGATGCGGGCATGCGCGAGTTGAGCGAGTTGATCAACGTCGAGGAACCGGCCTGGCCAGAACTCAGGGAGCTCGTCGGTGCCGGGCCGGTGTCTGTTGAGGTGCTCCCGCCGGATGGCGGCCTGGGGAGGGCCTCTCTTCTCCAGTTGCAGGTCACGGCCCGGTCGTACTTGGGTGCGATGGCGCTGCACTGCGGCGGTCTGCTGGTGGACGGCGGATGGTTGCGGGTCTTCGGCAGCCCCGCGGACGGGGCGGCTCGTGGGGCGCCGAGCCTGGCTCAGGTCAATCAGTTCCCTGGAGCGTTCGACCCTGCGTGGCGAGCGGATCCCGGTCTGGTGGTGGCGCACGACGTGCTGGGCGGCGTCTTCGCGCTCAACGGCGGGGCTCCAGCCGACCACGGGCGTCCTGGGTCTCCTGGCGAGATGATCTACTTCGCCCCGGATTCGCTTCGCTGGGAGGCTTTGGGGGGCGGTCACTCAGCGTGGACTGCCTGGCTGGCATCAGGGGCGCTTGATGAGTTCTACGCGGATCTTCGCTGGTCCGGCTGGAAGGATGACGTCCAGGCACTGAACGGCGATCAGGGCCTGTCGATGTTTCCGCCGTTGTGGTCTGCCGAGGCACGTCAGGACCTCTCCGTGACCAGTCGTCGCGCCGTGCCCATGACGGAGTTGCTCGGCGTCGCCCGGGACTCATGCCGACAGTTCGATGGAGTTGATCCGGGCTTTCTCGGCGCCGCGTGAACAGGTCGGCCGGTCCAGTCGGCGAAAGCAGATCAGGACGGCAGCGATTCCGGCGAAGGCCAGGAAGTGTTCCGCCTTGCGCTCGTAGCGACGGTGCAGGCGGCGGCAGCCGGCCAGCCAGGCCACCGTCCGCTCCACGGTCCAACGGTGGCGGCCCAGCCTCTGGGAGGACTCAATGCCCTTGCGGGCGATGCGCGGGGTGATGTTCCGGGACCGAGCCATCGGCGCAGGTGGTCGTAGTCGTAGCCCTTGTCGGCGTGCAGCTTGGCGGGCCGTCGCCGACGGGGTCCGCGCCGGGAGCGGATGGGCGGGATACCCCGGACCAAGGGCTCCAGGCCCTGGCTGTCATGGGTGTTGGCGGCGGAGATGCCGATGGAGATGGGCAGACCGGTCCGCTCGGTGATCAAGTGGATCTTTGAGCCTTTCTTGCCACGATCTACGGGATTCGGACCCGTCAGGTCCCCCCTTTCAACGCCCGCATGTTCACCGAGTCGATTGCGCACCGCGACCAGTCCAGTGCGCCGCGGGCGCCGAGCTCGTCCAGGACCAAACGGTGGAGCTTGCCCCACACCCGAGCCCGGCTCCACTCGGTGAACCGCCGGTGCGCGGTCGGCCCGGACGGGCCGAAGACCGGCGGCAGCTGTCGCCACGTACAGCCCGTCGTGGCCACGAACACGATCGCCGCCAGCACCTGTCGGTCCCCATACCTGCGTCGGCCACCACCCTGCGGCCGCACCGGAGCAGCCGGGACCACCCGCTGGAACAACTCCCACAACCCATCCGGCACCAGCCGCTCCACCGTCGCCATCACGACCGTGAGCCTAGTGGGCAAGCCAGTTGAGACGATCTCTAAGGACTTGTCCGGCCGATCATGTTCGGAGCCAGATGACGAGGGCTGATGCGGTGGCTGTGCCGAGGAGGACGTAGCCGCGTTTGATGCCCCTATGGATGTCAAGCAGCGGTTCTTGGTGGGTTGTCAGTCGGGCTGCATGATCCAGTCGCCGGGAAATGCTGCTCTGAAGGTGTCGAGTTGTGCAGTGGTGCGGCTGCGAACCCACAGCCACTGCCGGGAGTCGTCGCGCAGGATCAGACCGGACCCGGTGAACCAGCGGACGGGCGGACCATCGGGGTCTGCCCACAATGGGTAGTCGGGAAAGGGAAGACGCTCGAAGCGCTCCTCGACCCCTTCGAGGGTCTTCTCGTCCAGTTCACGGTTGTCGGAGACATCGTCGTCAGGCTCTGCGGACAGCAGGGCTTCGGAGAGGACCATTTCCACCGCCGCCAGCGACAGACGCTCCAGAAACGGCTGCCACGGCGTGCGGCCGTCGCGGGTGAGCTCACGGAAAACCACCGGAGGATCTGGCTGCGCCAGCTGTGAGACCCGTACACCCCAGATCGCGCAGTGCTGATTCTCGACACGAAAGACCAGCACGTCCTCGTCGAGCCGCAGCTGATCGGGACGCAGTAGCCGGTCCTGGCGGCTGGTGAGGTCGCTGCGTCGTCCCAGGAGGCGGTAGCAAGATGTCAGCATGGTCGGGAGCCGCAGACCGAGCCGGTGTTCGGCCGCGGTGAGTTCTTCGGCTGCGCACCCGTCGCCTTCCTCCAGCGGGCTGAGCCAGTGCTCCGCGAACCACTCGATGAACCGGGATGCGCTCTCGGCGCCATCGATCAGGGCCATGGCCTGGATGATCGCATGCTTTGCTGACACGGTACGACCTTACTCAGCACCGCCGACAGCATGGCGCGTCAGGCGTCTTCGACGAGCACAGGGTTTGCGTCCTCAGTTGCAGTGCTCGTCGTAAGGATGAGCTGATAAATCTCCCGTGCGACGTACCGCTTGAGGCAGCGGAGGATCTCCCGGCGAGTCTTGCCCTCGGCCAGACGCCGGCGCAGGTAGTCCTGGGAACGGCCGTCCCATCGCAGGCGGCTGAGGACGATCCGGTAGAGGGCGGCGTTGGCCTGGCGGTCACCCCCGCGATTCAGCCGACGTCGCTGGGTCTTGCCGGAGGACGCTTCGACCGGACTGGTGCCGCACAAAGCCGCAAAGGACGCCTCGCTTACGAGGCGCTCCGGGTTGTCGCCGGCCGACATGAGCAGGGCCACATCGCTGTCCGGGCCGACACCGCGCACGTCCAGCAGGCCCGGCGTGCTCGCTTCGACTGCCTCGGCTATGCGCTTGTTGAGATCGTCGATCTCCTCGGTCAGGTGCTGGATGCGGCGCGCCAGCAGCCTCAACGTGTGGCGGGCGGCTCCGGCCGGCCCGGAGATCGCCAGATTGTTTAGTTCGGCGCACTGCTTGAACAGGTGCGGGTTGCTCAGCCCGGCCATCGACTCCCGCAAGGTGGCGTCAGCCGAGACCAGGACGCTCTTGAGCTGGTTGATGGCCTGGGTCCTGGACTTGATCGCAGCCCCCTTCGCAAGCTTGAACAGTCGCAGCATCTCCACCGGGCCGTCAGTGGTCTTCGCGGTGGCGGTGGCGCGTCCGGAGAGCACGGCGCGGGCGGCGGCCTCGGCATCGATGGCGTCCGTCTTGCCGTGGCGGCGTCGGGTGGCCTTGTCGGGCTGGTTGACCTCGGTCACTTCGATGCCCTCGGCGCACAGGTGACGGGCCAGGGCGGCCCCGTAGGAGCGTGTGCACTCGACACCGGCCCTCCGAAGCCTGCCGAACGATCTGGCCCAGGCAATGAGTTGGCGGTACCCGTCGGCGGTCGCCGGGAAGCTACGGCAGCCCAAGACGGCGCCCAGCATGGTGACCGACAAGCTCGCCGTCCGCTACGAGGCGGCTGTGCTGGTCGCAGCCGTGAACGAGTGGCTGTGACCAGCACCGTCGCAACGGCCCTCAGACGACGTCGAATTCGTTGCCCTCGGGGTCCTGCATGGCGGCGGCGTAGAGCCCCATGTCCGGCTCATCCTTGATCCGCAGCACGGTGGCACCAGCTTTGACCAGCCGTTCCGCCGTGGCCTTGACCCGCTGTGTGCGGACGTCCAGTGGGACGTCACGGCCCCCACCGACCTTCAGGTCGAAGTGCCACCGGTTCTTGGCGACCTTCGGCTCCGGAACCTGCTGGAACCACACCCTCGGTCCACGTCCCGCGGGATCGACGATGGACTCCGGAATATCCCCGGCACCGGCTGGCAACTCCGCCTCGGGAACCCCCATCGCCGCCCAGTAAGCACGCCACGTGGCGTGCCCGCCAGGCGGAGGCTCAGGCACGTAGCCCAGGGCCTCGGCCCAGAAAGCCACCATTGTCTGCGGATCGGAGCAGTCGATCGTCAGCTGCACTGTTATCTCCATGCTCGGAGCATCCCAGGCAGGTCTGACAGACGATCCACTTTCGCAACAGGCCTTAGAACTACGGAGCAGGAGGTTCCCGCGCCCCTGCCGCGCCCGATCGTCCGGGAACTGACGGGGAACCATGGTGGTTGACGGACAGCCCACACGAGAACGGCCCCCGACCGATTGAATCCGCCGATCAGGAAGGCTAAGCCTCGATCCACCGACGTGCTCTGAAGATGATCTCTTGATCGATTTGTGAGCTGGTTTCGGTCGGTGGCCGTGGGTGGGCAGGTTGTTTCT
>NZ_JBHVFU010000136.1:0-6082 GCF_042801455.1 Streptomyces sp. NPDC057565
CGCCCGCGACGATCGCCAGGCGTACTGACAGCCCACCTCCAACTACGCGCACCAGCAACCACTGCGGGCCGAATGGGGGACCCCTCATCCACCCCACCGACACCTGCCGCCGGGATCGATGACAACGGTCCAGGTCCGCCGTCACGGGACTGGCCCAGGCCATCGCCGTCCTGCACGAGCCCAGCAGGGCGCGGTCTGGGACCGGCGCCAGGCGCAGAACAGGCTCCGCTCGCAGCTGCGCGAGTTCTATCCGGCGATCCTCGCCGCCTTCGGCGAGCACCGAGAGGCTGCACGAGGTCTTCCAGCGCGACTACGTGCACCACCTCCTCCACGTCGAAGCGGCCTTCGGCCATCAAGACCAGCGGCCTCGTGCGGCAGCTGGACGCGGCCTGCCAGAACGCCGATCAGCTCGAAGCCGCCTGCACCGACGCTTTCGACGACCATCCCGACGCGTCGGTCGTCACCAGCTTTCCGGGCCCGGCCTCCTTGTCCGGAGCCCGGGTCCTGGCCGGGATCGGTGACGACCGGTCCCGGTTCGCAAGCGCCGGATCGCTGAAGGCATAGGCAGGGAGTGCGCGGGTCACCCGGGCCGGCGGTATGAGCTGCGCGGTTTTGGGCCGCAAGGTCAAAAGGACAGCGTCTGGCTGCCGTCGGCTACGTCTGGGCCTTCTCGTCTCTGACGAAGTCACCAGGCACCAGAGCCCACTACGACCGCCGACGAAAGGCCGGAGACCGCTACAACGCCGTACAAGGCAGCAGCCTGTCCGCCACCAAGATCAGGACTTGACGTCACGTCATCTACCGTGATCACGAACCTCAAGATGGCCAATTGCTGCCGAACCGGCGGACAAACGCTGCTGCTTGAAGGGGGCTGGACCTTCAGCGGCACCTCCTGGACACCTGGACCGGCACCTGCCCCACCTGCCGACAACCCACCCCATGGCAGTCCTACGACACCACCCACCATGCCCTGCTGGGCATAGCCGGGCGGCTGGCGGCAGGTTTCCGGCAGCGGTTGGGACGTTCCGCCGTCGCCGCGTTCATGCCGGGTAGGGCGCGGCTTCGCGTGCCGAGCGGAGTGCGCCCGCCCACCAGGCCAACTGGTCGAGCACTGTCTTGGCGTATCCGGGGGCTTCGGAGTCGAGCGGACGACCGTCCTGCCACTCCGTGAAGTATTTCGGGAAGGCAAGACCATCGCGAATCGTCACTGCGTGCAATTCGGTCAGCACGTTCTCCAGGTGCAGCACCGCATGCCGCCCGCCCGCCGCGCCGCCGTAGCTGACGAAGGCGACGGGCTTGGCCGTCCACTGGGTGAAGTGCCAGTCGATGGCCGCCTTCAACGAAGCGGGGTAGCTGTGGTTGTACTCCGGCGTGACGATGATGAACGCATCCGCACCCTCCAGCGCCGATGTCAGTGCCTCCATCCCGGCCGGACGGGGGTACCCGTCACCGGCGATTTTCGGCGATGCCGCAGGCAGTGACAGCGGGATGTCGATCTCGGCCAGATCGACCACGTCCACATCGAAACCTCCGTGAATGCCTGCCTGTTCGGCGACCCACGAGGCCACAACCGGGCCGAACCGCCCTTCCCTGACGCTTCCGACGATGACCACCAGCTTGTACGTGTCGTTGTCCATGCCCACCACGATCCAGCTGCGCCCTGGCCGCAGCCAGACCGTGCTCAGGCTGGCCCCCGCAGGGCCACCCTGAGCACTCCGCGATCTGTGGGCAGCGCCGTATCCTCAGTGCATGGGTACGCCGTTGGGGGACTTCATCCGGGCCAAGCGGGACAGCATCCAGCCGGAATCGCTGGGACTGCCGGATCGCGGCCGCCGCCGCTCACCGGGCCTTCGGCGCTCGGATCTCGCCGCGCGGGCCGGCATCAGCATCGAATACCTGACCCGCATCGAACAGGGCCGCGACCGCAATCCCTCGATAGCGGTGGTGAACTCGCTCGCGGATGCGCTCAGCCTCGACCCCTCGGAGCGCAACCACGTGCGCTACCTCTCGAAGATCACCGCCGGCGCATGCTCCGGTCACGCCCAGCCCGCACCACCGCGCCGCGACGTCCGCCCCTCCGTCCTGGAGACTCTCCGCGTCCTGGAACCGGGTATCGCCATGGTGACCAACCGGCTGGGCGACGTCCTCGCCCGCACCAGTGCGTTCGAGGCGGTGACGAGCGGAACCGGACTGCTCGACGCCGACACCCCGAACCTCACCCGCTACGTCTTCACCGACGCCCGTGCGCGGACGTTCTTCACCGACTGGGACGATGTCGCGGACGAGCAGGCCTTCGACCTGTGGCTCGCACCATCCGTCGACAACTCCGAGTGGTTCACCGCGGAACTCGCGCCCATCGCCGGCCTCGACTTCACACGACGCCTGAACCGTCACGTGGTTCCGCAACGCGGAGTCCTCCGGCTCAACCACCCCTCCGGGTGCCGACTCGAGCTGCTCCGCGAGACGCTCGATCTGTCCGCGGACGCACAACAACTGGTCGTCTTCCTCCCTGCGGGCGAGAGGACGGCCCAGGCCGTCGAGCAACTCCGCCACCGGCCTCACGGACAGCTCCGGGCCATCTCGTAGCACAGCCAGGACAGGCCATGCTGACTCACTGAGCGGCGGAGGAGCCGTCGCCCAGCAGGTCATTCGATCGAGCGTCGCGCGCCAGGCCCCCGATCACGGCCTGCCGCTGCTCGACGCGCTGCGCCCTGGACGTTCTACGGGGGCGGGTTGGCCCGTCGCGAAGCCCAACCGGCATAGCGAGAAGCAACCCCGCTCAGAGGGTGGAGGAGTCACGGTTCTCCCTCGGTGACATGCCTCCGGAGCGCACTGCTCCGGAGGCGCGGCGCATCCGGGGATCAGAAGGGAGCCGGTCATACCGAGGCCAATGTCCGGCTCCCGCCCTGCGTCCTGCGCTCTGACCGCCGTCATGGCCCGACGTGGGACCTCGAGGGAAGAGGCAGTCCGCCGACTGCAGGCGGAGCACGTCGAGTCGCAGGAAGGCAAGGATCCCGAGGATCGGCCGGCACTCTTTCGCGCATCCGGCCGTGCTGGTCGGCAAAGGGGCTCACTTGCCATACCGAAGCTGTTTGCGCGACGACCTGTCTACGCGCTTGTCGGCGCCGCTTGCTGCACGACCTCGAAGGACCACAGTGTGGACCCGCTTGCCGCCGGCTTGGGGCGTTCGTCGCTCTGTGTGCCGCTGCCCTGGTGGGCGGCCTTCATGGGGCCCTCCATCCAGGCTTGGAAGGAGTCCTCGTCACGCCACCGCGTGTAGACGAGGTAGTTGTCGGTGCCTTCGACGGGCCGGAGGAGTTCGAACCACTCGAACCCGTCGGAACTCTCTACCGCATGGGCACGGGATGCGAAGCGTTTCTCCAGCGTCTCCCGCTGCTCGGCGGGGACGGTCAGTACGTTGATCTTTACCACACTAGGCACATGACACCTCTCAACAAGAGATCCGGCCCCGTTAGCCTGGACCACGTGCGCGCAGTCTCCTACATCCGGCAGTCAAAGCGGCGTGAGGATGACAGCGCGTCGTCCCCCGAGGCTCAGCGAACCAAGTGCGAGGCACTGATTACGGCCAAGGGCTGGGACAACGCTGGCCACTTTGCCGACGTCGGCAAATCCGGCTGGGACCCCAAGGTCGTCCGGCCGGAGTTCGAGGAGATGATGGCTGCCGTTCGCGCCGGCCACGTGGACGCAGTAGTTGTCTTCAGCCTCTCGCGGCTCACCCGCCAGGGTGCCCTTGAGGCGATGCTGATCAACCAGGAGCTGGCCAAGCACGGCGTCCTCCTGGTCTCCGTGGAGGAGCCGTACCTGGACACGTCCACCCCGATGGGCGTGGCGATTTTTGGTCTCATTGCTGCACTGGCCCAGCAGGAGAGCGACCTCAAGTCGGCCTACATCACGGCCACCAAGGAGACCTTGCGCGCCGCTGGCTCCCACGTCTCCGGCATGGCCCCGTTCGGGTTCCAGTCGACCCGTGAGCCTCGCGGGGAGTTGGTCGTGGTCAAGCTCGTCCCGGACCCGGTGGAGGCCCCTCACGTCCGCCAGATGGTCTCCTGGGCCCTCAACGGCATGTCCGCCTCGTCCATCGCCAGGAAGCTCAATGAGGACGGTGTGCCAACCAAGGCGGCCGACATGGAAGCGCGTGTGAACGCCCGACGGGCCCGGGGCGTAAGCAAGCCGCTGGAGCGGACCACGTGGGTGTCATCCACCGTGCTGCGCATCCTCCCGGACCCCCGTCTTGCTGGCTACGCGGCGGAGCGCAAGGGCACCAAGCGGGTCATCCTCCGGGACGACCAGGGAGCCCCGCTGGAAGCCCACGAGGCCCTCGTGTCGGCAGACGACTGGTGGAGGCTCCAGAACGTCCTGGACGGCCGGACACCTGAGGTGGTCCGCCAGGGCGGCCGGGCGGTCCCCTCACTCCTGGGCTCCGCTGGGCTCCTGTTCTGCGGGGTCTGCGGGTCGTCCATGGTCACGGACAAGCGAAACGGCAAGCCCCTCTACCGCTGTAACCGGGCCCAGTCCGGCGCCGTACCAGGGCACGGTGGCCTGGCCATCAACATGGAGGCCGCCGATGAGGTGGTGGCAGGGCGTGTGTGGGCACGACTCACCACGATGGACCCCGAGGACCCGGATGACCTGGGGTGGCTTGCTGAGGCCGCACGCCGGTTCGCAGCGCAGACAGACACAGGTGAGCGACAGGCTGAACTGGCCGCTGCACGCGCTGAGTTGGAACATGTGAGGGAGGCTCTCAAGACCCTCTACCAGGACCGCCAGGCGGGTCTGTACGCCGGTGTCGTCGGCACGGAGATGTTCCGTGAGTCCGTGGAGCGGCTGACGGCCCATGAGGCCCGCACGGCCGGGCGAGTGGAGGAGCTGGGCACCGCTGAGGAAGGCACGTTGAAGATCCCAGCGGAGTGGACGGGGCCGGAAGGCGACCCGCTGGGGCCGGAGTCGACGTGGGGGCGGTGGAGCCTGGAACGGCGCCGTAGCTTCCTCGGGTTCTTCGTGGACCGGATCGCTGTAGCCAAGTCGGTGGGACGGGGCCGCAACGCCAACACCACGGAGCGGGTCACCGTGCACTGGGCCACCCTCAGCGATGCGTAGGAGGAGCCCGTGATGGACACCCAGCTCCGCTCCCTGGAGCCCATGCTCCGCACGTTGGCGCTCCGTGCGGCAAGACGTGTGACCAGCGGGCCCCAACTCACGTATCTGGCGGATGAGTTCGCCCAAGTGGCCCGTATCGCTGCCTGGGATGCCCTGGGTCGTTACGACGCCAGCCAAGGGGCCCGCCCGGAGACGTTCGTGTACGCCACGGTGGACGCCAGGCTCCAGGGAGCCGTTTTGAGCGCGTTCAATATAGTGTGGGGCAAGCCAATGGGGCCTGGTCGCGGGCGGCTGCCCGTGCGTGTGGGGGGAGGGATCTGCGTGGTCCGACAGATCTTGCGGTCGGCTGCCTTCACGGCGGTGGCGATCGCACTGACGTCGTGCGGCTGGGCTGCGGCAATCTACGCAACCGAGATCTCGGCGGATCAGCTTGCGGGGCGATGGGCCAGTGAGGCGGGGACATCCTTGACCTTCCACGCGGATCACACCTTCACCAGCGAAAACTTCGACAAGTTGCCCGTCGCGTCTGACTGCAGCCACCCTTCGGACCTGTCGTCCGGCAGGTGGGCGTTCCACTCCGAGACCAGCGCTGACGAGACCGCTTCACGCGGCACCGTGCTGTCCCTGACTTTCTCGGCCGACGACTGCAGGGTGGACACTTACCTCTTCGGCGACGAAGACGATCCCTCGATGTGCCCGACCGCAGACCCAGATGAAGCCTGCGATTCAATCGGCTATCTCCACCGAACCAAGTAGGCCACGAAACAAGCCGCTTGCTAAGACTCCATCCATCCGTGACCGGGCAACGCCAGCACATCCGCTCCCATAGATGCCCCAGCCTCAATCTGCTGACTTTCCAGTGCTAGCTAGTAGGGCTTGGTCAGGTGCGTCTTGGTGCTGGTATGTCGCGGTGGCAGGTGGGGCAGGCGCCGGTCCAGACCGCGAGCAGGGTCTGGAGCTCTCG
>NZ_JBHVFU010000137.1:0-5830 GCF_042801455.1 Streptomyces sp. NPDC057565
CATCGCCCTCGCCATGCTCAGCCTCGGCGGCCATCGCCCCCACCTGCCGGGCCGTCACACCGCATAATCCCGCCCACGGAAGCGACCGAAGAGCCGGAAATACGAGGGTCGGGGTTGTTGAATGACCCAGGTTTTTGAAGGGGTTTTTGAAGGCTCTGCGGGGTCCGGGCGGCCTCGCAGAGCGATCTTCGGAAAACGAAGGTTTTTTGAAGGATCTCGCACTCAGAAAGCGGCCAGCGCGGCTGATCTCTCGCAATGAAGGACTCTCACCGAAGGCTGAGTGGCCGTTGAGGTCTGGCTGTCCGGGGAGACGGTGGGGGACCTGTTGACGGAGCGCTTCGGTTGGTGCGAAAGGCCAGCCCCGAAGAGCTCGCCCACGCCTGCCCGGGAGCATGTCGCTGTGTTCAGCCGTGCTCGGGCTCCACCGGGAGCCACAGTTCGGCGTCGGCCTCGGTCTTCTCCGGCAATAGGTGGGTGCGCAGGATCTCGGGGCCGGTGCGGGTGCGATACGGGTTCGACGGGAACCACTCGGTGAACACGTCCCGCCACAGCTCCTGGATGGCCTGTGGTGCCGGCCCGGAGGTGGTGAAGACCGCCCAGGTGCCGGCCGGGACGGCCAACGTGGTCGTGCCCTCCGGAGCGGCCGCGGAGGTGATCACGCCATGGTGGTAGTCGAGTTCAGTGCCCTCGGCGCGGCTGGGGTCCATGCCGTCGCAGACCGCGACGATGCCGTGCGGCTCCTGGTCCGACAGCTTCTCCAGGCGCTCCAGAGTCCGTGGGGCGATCCCACGGACAAAGTCCATGATCGCCTGGTTCGGCCCCGCATGCACCAGCGGTACCCGGGTCTTGAACCCGACGACGGTGAAGTCCGCCCTGTCCACGACGCGGTACCACATACTGCTGCTCCCTTCGATGGTGAGGCGGAAGGCCATCCGGGACTGGGAGTTGAGTGCGGCGCCGGTACGCCGGGCCTCGCCCGGTCCGATGCCGTGCATGGCACGGAACGCCCGCGCGAACGCCTCACCGGAGCTGTAGCCATAGCGCACCGCGATCTGCAGCAGCGTTCCACGCCCCGCGAGTACTTCGGCGCCCGCGAGGGTGAGCCGACGGCGCCGGACGTACTCCGACAGCGGCATGCCCGCAAGCGCGGAGAACATCCGGCGCAGGTGGTGCTCCGATGTGGCCGCGATGCGTGCCAGCTCCTCCACGTCGACGGCCTGGTCGAGATGGCATTCGATGTGCTCCATGGCCTGGTTCAGCCGCTCCAGCATGCCTGGCCTCCTTCCTCATCCCTCTTCACGGCCACCTTGCCGACGATAGTCGTGAAGCACGTCTACTCAGCGCTGTGGTCGGTGCCGTCCCCGTCCGGACCGGGGGTATCCAGTCCCAGGCCCCGGCGGATCGCGATCTCCACGGGCGAGTACGCGCCGTCGGCCCGCTCCAGTTCAAACGGTGCGGCCGGCATCAGCGGCGGCTGGGCCATGAAGCGCGGCCGCACTCCATGGTGCGGTTGCGCAGCGTGCACCAGGAACGGATGGCACAGGAAGACGTCGCCCGGGAACCCGGTGGCGAGGGCGAATGGCCGGCGGTCGGACGCCGCCACCAGATCGGGCGCGAGGGTCAGCCCGCTAGCCCCGTCCTCCCCGTACTTCTCCAGCACCTTCGGCACATCGAGGTGTGAGCCGACCCGGATCCGGGTCGGGGCGTCCTCCTCACCGACCTCGCTGAACAGGAACAGCATCAGCAGTGCCCGGCCCTGGGAGCGCAGATTCGTGAAGTACCAGCTCTCGCCCTCCGGCAGATAGCTCCCCTCGATGTGCCAGCCCGCATCGTCCGGCTCCTCCTCGTGCGGGAAGCGCAGCGGGAACGTGCCCAGCGAGTAGCGCGGCTCCCAGCGTCCCGTGCCGACGAGCAAGTCGTACGCGTGCTGCAGGGATGGGGAGTTGGGTGCGGCGGCGAACGGTCCCTGCGCCATGCCGCCCACCCAGTGCACGGGCTGCGTCCACGTCGACGGGTCATCCGGGTCGCAGCCCGTCTCCCGCCACAGCAGCCGCGCGCAGTCTGCGGCCACGCGCGGCGCGACGGCGCCGTCCAACTTCACGAAGCCGTCGCGGAGGAAACGGGATACCAAGGTCGTGTCATCCATGCCCCCATCGTGCGGCGACACCGGCCCCGATCACCCGACATTCTCCGCACCGCCTTTGTCGGGTATGAGGATGGGCGTGTGGTCCCCAGTCACGCCGCCCACTTCACGGCGTCGGAGCCCTCCTGGATAGCCCCGTTCGCCCGCGTCAGTTCGACAAGCTGATCACCGCGTTGCGGCGGGAAGGCAGGCTGCGGCCGCGACGTCCACGGCGGTGCGGACGGTGGTGCGGATCGCCGCGGCGGCGAGGCGGGCCAGGCGCAGGAAGTTGTCAACGACCTCCTCGCCGACGAGGGCAATGGCGCCGTCCCGCCAGCGGGCCCGCAAGGCGGGCAGGGGCTGGCTGGTCTTCTTCTTGGGCGGCCGGGTCTCGTGGGAGGCGCGTTCCATCATCCGTTGCCGGATTTTGGTGGTGAGGGGCTGGCGGGTGCGTTTCTGGTACTGGTCGGCGAGTTCTTTCAGGCGGTGCATGGTCGCGGTGTTGCGGGTGGCGGCCCGGTCGATGAGCTGCTCGGGGATTCCCGCGAGTTCCATCACGGGCCGCTGTCCGGCGGTCGGGTAGCGGGGCACGGTCGCCAGATCGAGCGCGCGGCAGATCTCTTCCAGGAGGCGTTGGTTGTAGAGCTCGGAGAGGGCGACGGCGTACTCGAGGAACGGGCGGGTGTGCAGGGTGCCCCACCGGTCGTCCTGGCGGCGGACCTTGACCGACACCACGACGTGATCGTGGAGCAGCGGCTGACCGTCACGGTTCTCGTAGTGGCGGAAGCGGGCGGCGATCACACCGGCGCGGGCGCGTTGCACGGTGCTGTCGGCACCGACGCGGACCCACAGATGCTCGAGCTGCAGACACTCCTCGCGCTCTGGGCCGGCACCTGCCCGACCTGCCACCGCGACATACCCATCCCAATACGAACCTGACCAAGCCCTACTAGGGTCCGCCCGTCACCACCGCTCGTAGGCGGTGAAAGGGTAGCTGCCGCCCAGGCCCGCCACCACGAGCCGGCCGTCGCGCTCGTACATGCCGCCCACGAGGCCGGGCACCTCGTCACGGAAGTGGCGTTCGTCGAGCTCCTCGCCGTCTGCGGCGTCGAGCTCGACCATGGTGGTGATCGCCGCGCTCTGGGTGGACCACTCGCACAGCACCGTGACCCGGTCGCCGATCAACGCCATCCCCGCGGCCGGATCGTCCATGCCCTGCGACCAGACCTCTTCGCCGGTCTTGAGGTCGAAGGCGATGACTGTGTGGTGGTTGCCCTTCTTCCAGTACTTGGCCAGTGCGTAGAGCCGGTCGCCGACGACCGCCGTCGACATCACGGTGCTCGCCTGGATCACGCCCTGCTCGCGGTCGAGCTCGATGGTGGGGCGGGGCCGCCCGTTCTCGTCGAACGAGATGAACAGGCCCGTGTTCCCCGGGCTGTCCGCGGACACCCCGACCGTGAGCACCAGCGGGTCGGCCGACTCGATGCCGACAACGGTCTTCGGGTCGAGCGGGCGCCGCGCGTCGACGGGGACGTTCCACTCCAGGGCGCCGGTCGCACGGTCGAAGGCGGCCACCGTCACCTCGGCGACCGCGCGCTTGTCGCGCCCGCCGGAGCCGCAGGTGAGGACCGCGAACACCCGCTTCCTGCCGACCGAGACCGTGTCGGGACCGCACCGGTCGGGCAGCTCGGCGGCCCAGCGCTGCTTGCCGGTGCGCACGTCCAGGCCGCGCAACGAGACGTCGCCGCCCTTGTCCTTCTGCCCCGTCGACGTCGTGGCGCGCCGGTCCTGGGCCACCACCGCGAGGCCGCCGCCCGCGTCCAGGCGCGGACTGCTCCCGGCGACCACGTCACCGAACGAGTCCCTGCGGAGCTTGGAGTGCTCCTTCCACAGTTCCCGGCCGTCCTTGGCGTCCAGGGCGAGGACGTTCGAGCAGGCCTTGACGGGCACCCCGTCGGGGGTACTCCCCTCGCCGGTGCCGTCGTCCTCGTACGCAACGAGCACGACCCCCGCGCCCGCGTGCGGCGCGGCGCCGCACATCTGGGTGCGGCCCGGTGGCACGTACTCCCAGAGCTTCTTGCCGTCCTGTCCAGCGGCGAGCCCGAACCCGGTCACCGCGTCGTACCTGCTGCGGATGGCCACGTCACCGACGACCCAGTTGTCGTCCTGCCCGCTCGACGTCCGGTCCTTCGCGGCCGACCAGGACCGCACCATGGCATCCCCGGGCAGATAGCCGTAGGGCGACAGCATCATGGCCGTCAGCGATCCGATCGCCACCAGGACGATCGCCGTCCACACCAGTGGTTTGACCAGACTTCTTCCCGACATCACGCGGCCCCCCTCGAGCTGCACATGTCCCGAACCCCCGTACGGCGGCACCCCCCTGGCGTCCGCCGCCGCCCACCGGCCCCCCGGCCGTGCGAGCGAAGATCATCGTAAGCGAGCGAGGAGGAGAACGAGACCGGGCTCGGCCAGCGCATCCTCTTCCAGCGTATCCCGGGGCCAAGTCCGGCAAGAACCGGCTGCACCTCGACATCCATGTGGGTGGCGAGCGGCGCGGCGCCGAGGTGGAGCGGCTGGCCGGGCTCGGGGCGCGGGTAGTGCGGGAGTTGGCGGCGCAGGGCGGCTCCTGGGTGGCGATGACCGATCCGGAGGGCAACGGATCGACGTGCATTAAGCCGGGCGTCCCGCGCGGGCCGGTCTTCTGGTCTGGGATCTGCCAGGTCAGGTTCCGAATCGTGTTTTCGAGCGGCACACCACCGTGGTGACTGTTTCGCCGCCGGAAAGCGGCTGCGGGCGATCAGCCGGATGCAGGCGCTCGCCGCTCTCGCCGGCGGGGCCCCGGCCTGCGAGGTGTGCCGGCCGGACACTGCGCTCGGCGCGCTGTGATCAGTGCGTGGTCGCAGCATGAAAGTTGTGGAACTCCCGATCAGTGTGGCGCTGGCCCGTGCTGTGCCAGTCCTGCCGAAGGGGCCGGGCTGGTGGTACGAGCCGAAGTTATGGACAGGGTTTGTTCTTGTCCGTTGTCCAGGGCTGACACGGTGTCGGGGCCTCCGGCTTCGAAGACCCCGACCAGATGATGGCGCCGTTTCCGGCAGATGCACCCCTTAACGGGTGTCGGGCCGGTGTTCGGTGATCCAGCGGGCGGCGAGGAGCCCAGAGGCAGCGGTCAGGACCGCGGCGGCGATGACGGTGGCGTTCAAGGCGAGGGCGTTGGCAAGGATGCCCTCGACCAAGGCGCCGGCCGCGTAGCCAATGTCCCGCCAGAACCGGTACGGGCCCAACGCATTGGCCCGCCAGGCCGGGTGGGCGTGGTCGAAGATGGAAGCGATGAGGGCTGGGTAGACCATGGCGGTGCCCACGCCGAGTGCGACGGCGGACAGGATTCCGGCGAGCAGGGGCCGGTCGAGCAGGGCGACGGCGAGGACGAAGCCGCCAGCCTGGACGAACATGCCGAAGACGATGAGGGGTTTGCGGCCGATGCGGTCGGCGAGGTGGCCAGTGGGAATCTGCCCGAGGCCCCACAGGATGGGGTAGAGGCCCTTGATCAGGCCGACGGCGGCCAGGCCGAGGCCGTGGTCGGTGAAGAGCAGGGGGAAGACGCCCCAGGTGAGGCCGTCGGTCAGGGGGCCTGGACGGGCGCCATAAGGTCGGTCTCGCGAGCGGGCGCGACCCGGGCGAGCCAGTCGGCTGCCTCCTGTCGGGATA
>NZ_JBHVFU010000138.1:0-5569 GCF_042801455.1 Streptomyces sp. NPDC057565
ACCCGGACAGAATGACGCCCACACGCCGTTCGCCACAGCACCCGGAAGGCGCGTCACATCACAACAGGGCAAACGTTGCCTGATGCGGCACTAGCACCGCGCGTTCCGCCTCTTCACGCCCCTCCCACATGAACGTGACAGTGACGGGCTCGCCGACCGCCTCGGCCAACCCGAGCACCCTCTCCATCTCATCGTTGATCGGGTAACCCACCACTACATCGACCTCAATGCCCATGGTGCCTGAGGCTACTGGCCGCCTCCGACATGCCGGCCCAAAGCTCCTGCACCTCGTCGACCACGGCGCACCAGGTGGACCATCCGAAACCGGTGATCTCACCAACTGAGCGCCTGTCCAAGGCAATACTGCGACGGAGAGCGACCGCTTCACACAATTTGGGCCAGAGCCTCTCGCGGGGAATCGCTCCAACGTGACGTGGGGAGCTATTTCGAGGCGCCAGCCAAGATCAATGTCAGTGACTCTTGGATGTCACCCCCGGCTGTCAGTGCCGGGTGGAAAACTGCCAGGCATGATCGAACCGAACCCGAAAGCGGACCTTCTCCGGTACCTGCAAGAGGCGCGTGATGCCCTGGTGTGGAAGCTCGATGGGCTCTCTGAGTACGACATCCGCCGTCCGCTGACTCCCACGGGCACGAACCTGTTGGGGCTGGTCAAGCATGTCTCCGGCGTGGAGCTGGGGTACTTCGGCGACACGTTCGGACGGCCGTTCTTCGACGAGGAGCCGCCGTCCTGGTGGTATACGGAGGAGGCAGAACCCAACTCGGACATGTGGGCCACTGCAGACGAATCACGGGAACAGATCGTCGGGCTGTATCGCCAGGCGTGGGAGCACTCCGACAGCACGATCGCGATGCTGACGCTCGACGCGGTCGGTCACGTCCCGTGGTGGCCGGAGAAACGTCGAGCAGTGACGCTGCACCACATCCTGGTGCGCGTGATCTCCGACACCCAGCGGCATGCCGGCCACGCAGACATCGTGCGCGAGCTCATCGACGGATCCGTCGGATATCTGCAAGGCAAGGACAACATGCCACCAGGGGATCAGGCGTGGTGGGAGGGCCACCGACGCCGACTGGAGAGCGTGGCGCGGGAAGCCAACGGCTGACTTCACCCTGTTGCCGACCCCGCCGGCTCCGGGGTCGGCCATGCGGCGCCGTTCAGCCGACTGCGGCTGCTGGACCTCGCCGACGCTGCGGGTGCAGCCCCGCAGTCGCCGTGCTTCGCCAACGAGCAGCCGCCGCCAAGGTCACCCATTCGGCCCCAGAACCCCCGTTCCCACCCCCACAAACCCGCCGACCGGACTCACTCCCGCACACCACCACTCACTTCAGCTCAGCCAACCGACCGCAGCTCACAACCCCCGAAGGACTTCCGGAGCTGACCGCTATGGCTTGCGTGCGACTCCGCCGAACATCGCCACCTCGTCCGGCGTGCCGGTGGCACCCGTCTCGGGGCGCCAGCGGTTGCATGACACCACTCCCGGGTCGAGGAGTTCCAGGCCTTCGAAGAACCGAGTGACCTCGCCAGGAGTGCGCTGGGTGAGCTTCGGGGTGCCATGCTCGTTCCAGAACGCCACTGCCGCGTCCACATCGGGCATTGCCGGATCCTTGATCGTGTGAGAGAGGACCAGGTGGCTTCCGGACGGCAGCGCATCCATCAGGCGGCCGACGATGCCGCGCGCCTCGGCGTCGTCCTCGAGGAAAATCACCACTCCGAGGAGGATAAGTGCGACGGGTTCACTGAAATCCAGTGTCTTCGCCGCGTGTTCCAAGATGACGTCGACGTTGCGCAGGTCCTCGTCGAGGTAGTCGGTCTTCCCCTCGGGTGTGCTGGTGAGCAGGGCACGCGCGTGGGCGAGCACCAGGGGGTCGTTGTCGACGTAGACGATGCGGGATTCCGGCGCCAGCCGCTGGGCGACCTCGTGGGTGTTGTCGGCCGTCGGCAGGCCGGTACCTATGTCGAGGAACTGCCGGATCCCGCAGTCGGCAACCAGGTACCGCACCGCACGCCCGAGAAACAGTCGATCCGCCTGAGCGTAGTCGCCGATGCCCGGGTGCAACTGACGGATCTGGTCACCGGCTGCTTGGTCGACCGGGTAATTGTCCTTGCCGCCCAGCCAGTAGTTCCAGATCCGGGCCGTATGTGGCTGCGTGGTGTTGATCCTGTCGAGCTGCTGGGACACATCGGACGGCGTCGACTGCTCGGCCACGGGGTCTCCTCTTTAGAGTCGAGCTCACTTCAAGGTCAACGTGCAGCCTACCTAAGCGAGTTACACCTCGAGATCGCAACCCTCGAGCGAGCCGGGGCACTGCGGGTCCTGTTTGCGGAACGACCCGCGGACCTTCCCCTGCCCAGTGCTGCGAGGCTGAGAGGGAAGCACCTCAACCGGGTGTTACCGGCCCGTCGACGAGAACCGTAAGCAACTCTCCACCATCAGCATCCGTTGCTGCCAAGCTGACCGGCCACCGCTCACAACGGGCGCAGGACGCCGACCGGGTTGCTCAACTCATCGAGTTTCACCGTGCAGCAACTGGGGTCAATTACCGGTGAAAGCCATCCAGATCGCACCTGAGGCTGATAGGGCGACGCATAGGATGAGAGATGCGTCAGCACTCAGGCATCGCGTCCAGCGGATCTGCGGGGTACCAGCCCTTGATTCACTTTCCAAGCGGGCAGAGTCCAGCCATCTACTAATTTTTCGCTCTGTTTTCTTGCTGGAACCTTTAAAGTGATCGACAAGAGATCCCCCGAAGGCAAACACCGATACGACGCGATCTTTATCGAGATGCACCTCGAGCGTACCGTCATCACCGACCAAGACGTCACGGATCGCCACTGCCGGAAGAGTGTGAGTACGAAGAGGGTTCACCACGGTGAGTACACCGTCACGCAAGATTACCTTGCAATTGACAATCCTTCCGATGATTCCTGCGAGGGCCAAATACACAGGTATCCCTTGCCAGCCGACCCGGAAGCCATTTACTGAGGTGACTTTGTACACCGCTGCAAGCATGCCGATTCCCATAGCCAGGACAGTTACCCAGCAGATCACCATCCAGGAAACTCGTCGCAGCACAATCGCATTCATTGCCTTTGCCTCACCGTCTTCCGGCCCCGCCGGAATGTTGCCCACATAGCCGCACGAGCCTTCAACAGAGGCCCCGTGGGCCCCATGGACTCGCCGCTCCCGCACCGCAGAATGTTGTCGCGAGCCCCGCGTTAAGGCTTACATTCGCGTACGTCGCCCCCTGGTCGACTGACTTGCGGTACCCGTAGATGGTGACATTCTCCGCTTGGTACTGCCCCTCCCCTCATGGCGTGGAGACCATGAGCCTTTTCCAACCTCATGCTGACGCGCGGTGAAGGACGAGAACGGCCTGGATGATCGCGGTGATGCGGTTGGTGCTGCAGCGGACCTTCCGTAGGAGACGCCAGCCCTTCAGCGTGGCCATGGCCTGCTCGCCGAGGCAGCGGATCTTCGTGTGCGTGCTGTTGTGCCACCGCTGCCACCGCTTGAGACGACGGCCCCGGAAGGGCACCCGGATGAAACCGTCGGCGCCCTGATACGCCTTGTCGGCCCAGCACTTGAGGCCGGCCCCGGTGAGTACCTCGACGATGCCGTGGGGGCGGGCGGCGGTCAGGTCGTGGGTGGCCAGGCAATGCGGGCGAGGCCCACAGCAGCCGCCCGAAGGGATCGGTGAGGCGGCGCGACCCGACGAGAAGGCAAACGCTGTGGGGCACGTGCCGAGGAGGATGGCTGTACCTGACACGGTGTGGCTATGAAGCCTTGGGCCAGGGGAACCTCCCCGCCCAGTGGGCCCAGGCCACCAGCACCATCAGGACAGCTGCCAATCCGCCCAGCACCATGACCGTCGAGGGCGAGGAGCGGTCGAGGACGGCCCCTCCGACCAGGGCTCCGATGGAGATGGTGGCCTGGAAGGAGGCGGTGAAGAGGACAGAGGACGCCTCGGGGGAGTCGGGCGAAGCCTTGGCGAACCAGGTCTGCGAGCAGACCGGCACGGCTCCGTACGCGACGCCCCAGACGATCAGCAGTGCTACCGCTCCCACGTCCGACCGGCCGAGGACCGGGAGGAGCAGGGTCGCACCGGCGATCAACGCGGCGGCCGCGGCGAAAGTCGCCCGCGGATAGCGCCCCACAGTTGATCCGCCGAGGAAGTTGCCGGCGATTCCGGCTGCTCCGTAGACGAGCAGATAGACCGTGATGAGAGCCGAACTCACATGGGTCACCTGCTCCAGGAAGGGGGTGACGTACGTGTACGTACCGAAGTGAGCGAGCACGACGAGGAAGGTCATCACCAGGGCGAAGCGGGTGTTGACGCTCCGGAGCATGGCGCCGAGGACGTCGAGTCGCGTCGCCTGGTCGGAGGGGAGCGGCGGGACGACCAGGAACAGCAGGGCGAGGACGGCCAGCGTGAAGCCGCCCATGACCAGGAACGCCGTCCGCCAGCCCGCGATGTCACCGATGAACGTGCCCAGCGGTACCCCGAGTACGGAGCCGAGCGGTACCGCAGAGAAGATCACCGAGGTCGCGCGGCCCACGGATTTGGCAGGCACCAACTGGCCGGCGAGCCCGGCTCCGATGGACCAGAAGCCGCCGATGGTGACCCCCACCATGACGCGGGAGACCAGGACCAGCCAATAGTTCGGCGCGATGGCGGCCAGGAAATTGGCCAGCGCCAGCAAGAGGATGAACACACCCAGCATGACCCGCCGGTCGATACGCCCCGTGGCCACCGTGACCAAGGGGGCTGAAACTGCGGCCAGGAATCCTGGCATGGTCATCATGAGACCAGCCATTCCGTCCGAGATGGTGAAACTCGATCCGATCGAGGTCAGCAGGCCGATCGGCAGAATTTCAGTGGTGACGATCGAAAAGATCCCCAGCATCACCGAAATCACAGCCAGCCAGGAAACCAAAGCCGAGCGATCCGGCGGTGCAGGAGCTTGGACAGAAGCGGTGGTTGCTGTGGACATGAATCCCGTCCTGAGTTGGACATCACATTCAGAGTGTGACCACTAGTCCAGCAGGAACGGACACCATCCTCTGGCAGATTCCCGACACCAACAATCAGCCCCAAGCAGTGAGGGGTGGCCGCAGTCCGTTCATGGAGTCGCACCGTCCCGTGTTGCGGCAGCTCAGAGAACTGCCGCAGAGCGTGGAGTGGGGTGCCCCAAGGGCCACAGCGCACCCTGGCCCTCCGGCCGGGACGAGATCCTCGTAGATGTTGTCCTGGGTGCATTGGATACCTTCCGTCAGAAGGCACTGGTCGGTGGTGTCTGGAACCTGCACTACCGAGGGGCGCACGGGCCCTGCTGCCTCACCACGTTCGTCATCGGCCAGTGCGCCGGCACGAGATGGCGGTGGGGGTGATTCGGCGGGCAAACTCCACGTGGCGGCCGGGCCGCCGCAGCTGTTCGAAGGGGCCTCTGATGCCCTTGGGTTCTAGTGGTCGTCGCAACACCCCAGTTCAAGGGGTGCGATGGATTTCGAGATCCGTAAGGACCGGGCGAAGCCGCAGGGACGGAAGA
>NZ_JBHVFU010000139.1:0-5325 GCF_042801455.1 Streptomyces sp. NPDC057565
CACGAGGTTTCGGCCGGGCGTCACCGGGCTGCCCCTGGTGGCGGTGAGTTGGGCGCTCCTGCGGGTGCTCAGCCGGCCACTGCCTCCTGCTGAGGGTCGGTGGCAGCGGGCTCCGAGGCGGTCGTCGTGGTGTAGAAGACGGACGAGCCCTGCTTGGTGCGGTGAGCCTGGCTCTTGGCGACCAGTCCTTCGAGGGTGGTACGCACAACGGTGGTCTTGACGCCGCGGTCAGGGTGGGCCTGCGTGAGTGCGGCGGAGATTTCGGCGGCGGAACGCGGCTCGCTCTGCTGCTCCAGGTGGCCGCGGATCAGGTTGACGAGGGTCGGCTTGGTGTCTGTCTTGGGTGTCTTCGCGGACGAGGCTTTCGCGGATGAGGCCTTGGAGGCGCTCTTCTTGGATGTCGTCGCCTTGGCACTCGTGGCGGCTGCCTTCTTCGGCTTGCGCTGCCGGGGTTCGGTCGTGGCCTGGGGCGGGACGGTCGGCGTGGCCGTGGTGTCTGCCTCGCCGGCGGGGCTCGCGCCGCCGAGCGCCTCCTGGATGCTCACCAGCACGGAGTGGTCGTGCTGCAGGGCACCCAACTGTTCCTGCAGCGCCTCGATTTCCCCGCCGATACGCTCCTGCTCCTTGACGTTGCGCTCAAGGTCACCCGTCACCTGGGCGATGTACTGCGACGCCAGTCCTGTGGTGTGGACCTGAATTTCCGACATGAGGCGGGCCTTTCTGCAGCTCGCGGGAATGTTGGTGAAAGCACGAACCGGACCCGCGAGCGGGTGGAGGCAGGCGCCCCGTCTGCGCTGACTGGGACACCCACAGGGCACAACTGCCGCAATGCGCAGCAGTGTCTAGAGATATTACGCACGAGTAGAGCCCTGATGTGCCAGTCGAGTGAAGTCTCACCCTTTCCTTCAGGGTGAGGAACCAGCAGATGCGGGGCATGCCACGACGGCACTGACCGGGGCACTGTCACTGCTGATGGTGTGGGGATCGTAAAGTCATCGCTGCTGGTCAGCGCCCGCCTACTGGCTTGTCGGTGGGGGCTTGTCATGCTGCCCTGGTGATTGTGTCCCTGCTCTACCGCATCGTCCGTGCGCCGTTGTCCGTTCTGCTGCGCCGGGACATTGCCATGGATGTGGAACTGCTGGTGCTGCGGCACGAGAGCGCCATCATGGGCAGGCATGTGAGGGGCAAGGTGTGCGATGAGCCGGCCGACCGATTCTGGCTTGCCGCCCTGACCTCGCTGGTACCGCGTGGCCGCTGGGCGGCCGTCTTTCCCGCCGCTGCCGGTGCTTGCTGGCCTGGCACCGCAAACTGATCGCCAGGAAGTGTGGGGCTACTGCGCCCGCAGCTCCCGCACCGGACGGCCGCCGACGGCGGCCGCGTTCAAGAGTCTCGTGCTGCGCCTGGCTGATGAGAATGCCCGCTGGGGCCGCCGCCGGATCCAGGGCGAACCGGCCCGGCCCGGGCACCCCCCGCAGCGGCGTGGACGCTCTGCGTGTCGAGCACGACCATACTCGGGTCGGCTGATCGCTTCGTTCGCCCCCGTACCTGCCAGTGCAGCAGGTCGTGGATGGTCCGGCCGGTACCATCGTCACGCCACTTGGCGGGCAGTACACCGCCCTGCGGGGCGGCTGGTCGTGGGGAAGGCAGTCCCACTGACCGTTCCTAGCCAGTGTGCGTGAGTGAGTCCTGGTCCCACTGTTGCGTACTGGGCGCATCCCGAACGGTGTTGGATGCGCTGGGTTCCCGCGTTCGCGTCCCGTTCGGTGACGGCTCTCCGGGGGGCCGGTCCGTTGTGGGTGGGCGGGTTCCCTCACGTCCCCGGTCACCTGGTCCGGCCTGGGCGGTCCGATGCCCCGCACGATCGCTCCGGTCGTGTGGGGGCGGTGCCGTCCGTCGCCGGATCGGGTGCCCGAGGGCGCGTCGTCCGATCGCGATGCCGGCGGCATCGTGACGGGACATGGTGCGGCGGGGGGTGACCAGTGGTTTCTGCCAGTGCTGGGCACCCCACAAAGTGGTGTAGGCGGGGTCGACCGCGACAATGCTCAGGCCGTGTTCGGCGGCCATGGAGACGAGCCGGGCCTTGAGTTTCCCGGTCGGGATGCCGGAGATGAGCTGCCGGAACCGTTTGCGGCGGCCGTGCTTCTCGCGGGTCTTCTCGGTGGTGAAGTCGAGGTCTTCGATGCCGATCGCGGCGACCCCGACACGCCTCGCCCAGTGGATCAGGCGGGTCAGCGCGTGGCGGAGCTGGGCGTCGCGGTGACCGGCGGTGCCGGACAGGTCGAAGCCGAAGCGGTGTGGGTCTCCGATGGGGTTGCCGTGCGAGTCGAGGTGGTAGGCGGCGAAGTGGTCGGCGTTGGTGTCGACGCCGATCATGCCCCGGGCGCGGGCTGTCGCCAGCGGGATGGTCTGCACGACGGGGCGCTGCCACGAGGCCGTGAGGTACCAGCGGCCGCGCCGGGTGTCGAGGTGGATGCGGTAGGCCACAGCGCGGTTTGCGCCGATGCGGTCGGCCCACTCCGCACCCCGGTGCGCAAACGCGATCCGGGTGGTGAGGGTGTACCGGCCGTGCCCGGCGTTGGCCAGGTGGGCGAGCGGGGCAGGCAGCTTGATGGACACTTCGCCGTTTGGGGTGACGCGGATCGTCTCGTTCCCGAACCGCTTCCCCGACTCACCGTCCGCCGCGATGAACCAGCGCTCCGCCTCCCACCGTTGCCGCCACTGGCCTTCGGTGAGCCCGGCCTGGGCGAGGTGGTGGCGGGTGTTCAGGAGACGTCTGCCGCCCCGCACCACCCGCACCCGCCCGGCCTGCCACTCGGCAACAGCAGCAGTATGCCGCGCCTCCAGCATCACGAGGCGGCGAGATTTGCGGAACCACTCGCTCTTCAACCTGTAGCCACCCGCCGCGCGCTTGGTGCCCTTCTCCCCGATCGAGAGAGACAGGCGGTGCCGCAGCATCTTGATCCCAGTTTCCAGTGTCTGGATGTGTGCTGCCTGGCAGCGGCGGGCCAGCGCCCACTGATCGTGCGTGGCCTTGGTGATCGCACCCGCGATCCGCGACGACGACAGCACCGTCAGCTCCCGCTTACGCGCCGCCCAGGTGTCCGCACTGTGCTCCAGACCATCCGCACAGCGGGCCTTGAGATCACGCGAAGCCAACGCACCCTGATGCTCACCGACCGCACGCAGCACCATCTCGTCCCGGGCCGTGAGGTGCCCCAGCCGGTCCCGGACCGCCACCCCGCAAGGCCCCGGCACCACGAACGGCACGGCCAACTTCCTCACGCCACCCACCACATCACCCCCGCCCGCAAAGGCCAGACACCCGCTGTCCAGCCCAACGAGCAGCAGCCGCCAAGGTCACCCATTCGACCCTAGAACCCCCGTTCACGCCCCCGCAAACCCGCTGACGGGACTCACTCCCGCACACCACCACTCACTTCAGCTCAGCAAACCGACAGCAGCTCACAACCCCCGGTCCGGGACTGGTAGAGGCTCGCGTTCACGATCTCATCTCGTACTGGCCCTCATGGCCGGACACCAACTGGTGATCGGCCTTCCAGGTGGAGATCACGGGCTCGATCAGGGCCCACCGTTCGTCGGATAAGTCGCTCTTGCAGGGCTTGCGTTCGCTCACCCGGCCACCCAACACGGCCAAGCCCGTGGGCCAGCTTGAACCTCACACACAACGGGCAGCAACTCTGCGGCTGCTGAATATTTCATCCGACCAGGTCAGGCGGCGTTCTGGTACTCATGGATCACTCCGGCGAGCCGGTCTCGGCGGCGTATGTCCAGACGGGAGATTCGCCCGGGATCGGTGATCGGCTCGGGGACCGCGCGCAGTGGTGCTGCCTGGTTCATCGCTTGATGTGGCCGGTGGGCATTGTGGTGCAGCTCGAACTGGCGGAGGGCGTGGCGCAGGTGGCGCTCGTTCCAGATGAGGGTGCGGTCCAGGAGTTCGTGGCGGCAGGTCTGGACCCAGCGCTCAGTGATGGCGTTCATGCGCGGCATCCGGACGCCGGTGAGGACGGTCTGGATTCCGGCGGCTTCCAGGATCTGGTCGAAGAGTGCGGGGAATTTCGCGTCCCGGTCCCGGATCAGGTATGTGACGGTGGCTGCGGTGTCCTCGAGGTCCATGACGAGGTTTCGTGCGGCCTGACTCACCCATTGGGCGGTGGGGTGAGACGTGGTGCCGAGGATCCGGATGCGGCGGGTGGCGTGCTCGATGACCGCGAGGATGTACTGGCGCCGGCCGGTCAGGGTGACGGTCTCGACGAAGTCGCAGGCCAGAATGACGTCGGCCTGGGAGCGCAGGAAACCGGCCCAAGTCGTGGCGGCCCGGTCGGGTGCGGGGTCGATGCCCTCGGTCTTGAGGATCTCCCAGATGGTGGAGGCGGTGACCTTGATGCCGAGGGTGGCGAGTTCGCCGTGCACCCTGCGGTAGCCCCACGACGGGTTCTCCCGGACCAGGCGCAGGATCAGGATGCGGATCGAGCGAACGGTGGGCGGGCGGCCTGGCCTCTTCGGTCGGCAGGTGTGGGCGTGCCGCTGCTTGATCAGGTCGCGGTGCCATCGCAGCACGGTGTCGGGCTGGATCAGCAGCCGGAGCCGGCGTAGAACCTGGCGCGGCAGCGGCACCAGCAGAGCGGCGAGGAAGGCCCGGTCTTCCGCGGCGAACTTCACCCGGCCCGCACCGAGCTGCCGCTCAAGGACCAGGATCTGGTGGCGCAAAGCGAGAATCTCCGCGTCCTTGTCGCGATCGCTCATCGGTAGCAACCGCAGCGTGGCGAACGCGTTGGTGATGGTCAGATAGGCGAGACGAAGCAACACGAGTGCTCATCCTGCCGCAGCACCGAACAAGCCCCTGAGGTGCATGGATAGCATTCTCGGCAGGCGCAGGGGTGGCGGTGGCGAGATGGTGGCTGTGCTGGGTGCGGCCTCTGGCCAGACGAGCAGGGCGGATGCTGCGGCCGTGGGCATCGTCAACGCGTTCGTCACGCGACTCCGTCGCTTGGCGGTATGTCCCGGAATGTGTTCTTGGTCGGTTGGTGCTTTGCTGCTCGGTGGCGGCAGGCTGGGTTTCTTGGCGTGCCGCTCGTCTGTGCTTCCGAAACCGAGAGGCTCAAGGAGGAGTCCCGCATGTCCGTCTATACCCCCCAGCAGATCAGCCAGCCGCAGACCCAGCAGCCGTACAACCAGCAGCAGCTGTTCGGCCAGCCCCCGATCACACAGTCGCAGTACGGCCAACAGCAGCCCTGGGGCCAGACCGGCCAGCAGCAGATCGCGCAGGTGGTCCAGCAGTCGATCCAGCAGGCGTGCCAGCAGGCG
>NZ_JBHVFU010000140.1:0-5024 GCF_042801455.1 Streptomyces sp. NPDC057565
TATCCCCGCCAGTTGGCAGCAGGACTACCGGGCCGAGGGATACGCGGCGGCGCACCAGCAAGGCTGACGGCGCGACGCGGTCACAGACTCCGTCCCCCTTGCCGCCGTACCGCCACACCCAGGGGGGTGGAACGCGGCCGCCGGGCCCACTGCCAACCGAACAGGTCGCGCACCCGGATCGTGCGCACCTTCAGCCATCGGGTCCGGCGCGCCGGCAACCGCCCGCTCGCCGCGGCGAACGAGACGTCCTTCGGCGGCAGCGCCTCGGCGCGGGTGGCCTTCCAGAAGTCCAGCCAGGCATCCGCCTCGGTCGGGCGTGGCCGACAGCATCGGTTGTCTGTAAGAAGCTGTTGATGCCCCTATGGATGTCAACTTGCGGTTCCGTCGGGATCTGCGTGGCATACGGCTGTCCTGATGGGGGCGATGAGTCGGTAGATTTCGCGTGCGACGTATCGCTTCAGGCACCTGATGATCTCCCGGCGGGTCTTGCCCTCGGCGAGGCGTTGCCGCAGGTAGTCCCGGGTGCGGTCGTCCCAGCGCAGACGGCTGAGGACGATCCGGTAGAGGGCCGCGTTGGCCTGGCGGTCGCCGCCACGGTTGAGCCGCCGTCGTTGGGTCTTGCCGGAGGATGCCTCGACGGGGCTGGTGCCACACAGGGCGGCGGAGGACGCCTCGCTGCTGAGGCGATCGGGGTTGTCGCCGGCCGAGATCAGCAGGGTGGCGGCGCTGTCCGGGCCGACGCCGTGCGTGTCGAGCAGGCCGGGGAAGTGTGCTTCGACGCCCGCGGCTATCCGCTTGTTGAGGTTGTCGATTTCCCCGGTCAGGTGCTGGATGCGGCCGGCGAGGAGCTTCAACACATGTCGGGCAGTGTCTGCTGGCCCGTCTTCCTGCGAGTCGTTCAGCTCAGCACACGGCCTGAACAGGTGCGGGTTGCTCAGCCCGGCCAGCGACTCGCGCAAGGCGGCGTCGGCCGAGACCAGGCCGCTCTTGAGCTGGTTGATGACCTGGGTCCTGGACTTGATCGCGGACGCTTTCGCGAGCTTGAGCAGCCGCAGCGCTTCGACCGGGCCGTCGCTCGTCTTCGCGGTCGCGGTCGCGCGACCGGACAGCACGGCGTAGGCCGCCGCTTCCGCGTCGACGGCGTCGGTCTTGCCACGTCGTCGGCGCGCTGCCTTGTCGGGCTGGTTGACCTCGGTCACCTCAATGCCCTCGGCACGCAGGAGGCGGGCGAGCGCTGCACCGTAGGAGCCGGTGCACTCCACCCCGGCCCGGCGTAGGGCGCCGAACGAGCGTGCCCGACCGAGCACAACGTTCCGCTGGACCTGTGTGGAGCGACGCTTGCGATACCGCATGACCTCAAGGTGCAGCGGATGCGGACCTGGGGGCAAAGGGATGAAACGAACCTTTCTGATGCTTGTCCGATCCACGCTGCAGAGAGCGCGCCCACTTTCGGTGAGCGACACCAGGCACCACTTGAGTGACATGCTGCGGGGCCCGTCACGCAGGTCCACCTGCAACAGCAGCCCGGTCCGGCCTCGGCGGCGGGCTCTGTGGATCAGATAGCGAGAGCGCCATTTCAACCGGTCGTCGAAGTCGCTATTCACCTGCACCGCAATGTCCCCCACCCTGCCCCACTGCCGGCCGACCAAGTTCCCCAGACGCCTCAGGCTGGCACGAACAGGCAAGATCCAGAAGAGCCACGACCGGCAGAGCGTGAGGGCAGAAGCCTGCCGGAGACCAGTGGTGACACGACCCCCACGCTCACAGCAGCCACCGTGCCTCCCAAACTCAACATCACCCGACCGTGGATCGGGGCACCTCCCAAACCCATCGGCAAGTGACGTCACTGCTGGTCGATAAAGCCACCCAGGTTCTGGGTTACTGGCCGCACGAGAGCACTCAGACCCCCTGCGCGTGTCTGGTCGCCGAGCCGGAGCGCCCGCTTTTCCGAGGTCCGCGCCCCTCGTACGAGGATCTGTATTCCGAGGACTGTCTGCCCGGCTGCTGTGACGACTGGTCGCCGCTCATTCAGCAATGGCCCCCGCCGGTCGGCGGGGGCGCAGGCACTCGTGGCGGCATGCGCGTGAGGGCGGTTGTTGAGATCAGCGTTTGACTCGGCCGCGGATGGCTGGGGGTGTCTTGGCGGTCAGGCCGGAACGGTCCGCGGTCCGGGCTGCAGTTGGGGGTCGGACAGCTGGAGGGCCGAGCGGTGCAGCCCCCTGCGGTCGTAGAGACGGGTGAGGACGAGGCCGAGGAGGAGCGATCCGGCGAAGCCGATGGCGGTCATGGTCCAAGCGCGTCCGAGTCCCGCGTCGGTCCGCGCTCCGAAGTAGAGGATGGACCTGACGCCGTCGACCACCTGGCGGAACGGCTCGAATTCTGCCAGGAGGCGGTAGAAGTCCGGGAGCGCCTGGAGCGGGATGGTGGCGCCGGCCGACGGGATGGCCAGGCCGATCAGGACCAGCATGGAGACGATGGGGCCGGGGGTGCCGAAGACGGCGAGCAGGGCCAGCGCGGTGATGCCCATCGCGGCCGTGGCGCATGTTCCGAAGATCCACAGCAGGCCCAGATGTGAGGCGTCGATGCCGACGACGCCGACCGCGCCGGCCATCGCGAGCGCGGAGGTCAGCATCGACAGGACGACCATGAGCACCGAGCAGACCACGAAGTGGTGCATCCGCGTCATGTGTTGGGCGGGCTTGACGAGGCGGAACGGGCCCTTGTCGTTGGCCATGTAGCCGAGCGCCGTGTCCACCTGGGTGTGGATGACGTTGGCGCCCAGCATGCCGCCGAGGACCAGGACGAGGGCGTAGAAGAAGGCGCTCAGTCCGAGGCCGCTGTGGGCGCCGAGCGGGTGCCCCGCCTCGACGTTCACTTTTACGGGGTCGGCGATCATCAGCTGGGCGGCGGCGCCGGGCGCGGCGGGACGGCCGGCGTGGGCGGACGCGGAGGGCTGCGCGGACTGCCGCCCGAGCTCCTGGGTGAGCCCGCGGCCCACCTGCGCGGAGGTGTTGGCGACGACCTTTCGGTTGATCTCGGCGGCCATGCCGGAACCGAAGCTTCCGGCCGCGGGGTTGGTCAGCACCGTCATGGTCGGCGGGTGCGGTTCGTGCTGGGGCGGCCCGGCGAGTGCGGCCACGGAGGCGGAGAAGTCCTCCGGGATGACGAGCGCGCCGAACACCTTGCCCCGGGCGAGCAGGTCGTCGGCGGTGCGGCGGTCGGCCTTCTTCCAGGAGACCTTGTCCCGCAGCTCGGCGGACCCGGTGATCTGCGTGGCGATCTGTGCACCGAGGTCGATCCGCTGTCCGGCCACATCCGTCCCCCGGTCGCCGTTGACCAGGGCGATCGGCAGGTCCTTCGTCGAACCGACCGGGTCGTTGTTGGCACCCAGGTAGAGCATGGACAGGACGAGCGACAGCAGACCGAGGATCACTGCCGACGGCAGCCACACCCCGCGGCGGCGCAGCATTCCGCGGGCGCTCACCCGGAGCAAGGGGGTTGGTTCGGGCATGACGAGGGGCTCCAGCTTCCGTGGCACGCCGGTGGGGCGCTTGGATCGACATGGGGGAAGGGTGCGCCGTCTTCGCAGGTGGACGGCATATTGGAAAGTATCACTTTCTAGCTGGAGAGTGGCACTATCCAGTTGTGATATCCATGGGCGCGCCTGGGAGACTGGTCACACACAGAACAGACCGAGCGAGAGCACGCATGAGAATCTCTGACCTGAGCCGTCTGTCCGGAACACCGGTCGGGACGATCAAGTACTACCTGCGTGAAGGCCTGCTGCCGCCCGGCCGACAGCTGGGAGCCACGCTGAGCCTGTACGGGGACGAGCACCTCCAGCGCCTGCGCCTGATCCGAGCCCTGACTGCCCGTGGCGGCCTGTCGATCGCCGCCACCCGCGACGTCCTCACGGCCATGGAGGAGCCCCTTGAACCGCTCGCCACGCTCGGTGTCGTGCACTACGCGCTCCCCACGCCGGTCGACGCCGCCGAGACGGACGCGGTGGACGAGCAGGCGTCACAGGTCGACGAACTGGTGCGGGCCATGGGCTGGGATGTCTCCGAGGACTCGCCGCACCGCCGCGCCCTCGCCGCGAGCCTCATGGACCTGGGCCGCATCGGCGCCGACTACAGCACCGAGGACCTGCTGCCCTACGCCGAGCTGGCCGCAGCCGCCGCGAAGCTCGACCTGGACCGGATCAAGGAGCTCGACAATTCCGAGGACCGCTTCAAGCTGGCCGAGCACGCCGCCATCGTCGTGCTCCTTCTGGAGCCGGTACTGGCCGTCCTGCGCCGCCTGGCCCAGGAGAACGAGACCCGGCGCCGTGGCGTGTGGGCCCGTACGGCCGAGGCAGCCGAACCACGCCTCGGCCACGTCCCCACGACCGCCCCCGAGGGCAGTCCCTAGGGGGCGCCGGCTCCGTACGAGTACGGCGGGCCGCTCCGTAACCGGACACCGCGTGGTCGGTGACCCCGGTCCCGTGCGGGCGAACGGGAACTGGACAACGACGAAGGCCCAGGTCTCTGACCTGGGCCTTCGTCGGAGAGTGGATGACGGGAATCGAATCCGCGCTACAAGCTTGGGAATCACTCGGTACTTGGTCCTGTGCGCAGTGCCTGACCTGCGGGAATGCGTGGCGGCAGCGCCGTCTTGGCTGCTTCGTCCAGCCCCTTGGTGACTGCTGTTCACCACCGTTCCTAAAGACTGAGCATGAGGTTGCACATGCTCAGCCGAACGCCCCGAACGCCCCGAACGGTCTTGGGTGTTCTGGTCCACCGCGTTCGCTCCGCATTCAGTGCCATCGGATCGTGTCCGTGGTCCGGGTAGGTGGGGGCGGTGTTCCTCGCTCCCTCGGCCGCTGGGTCGAGCCTGGACGGTCCGATGCCCCGCACCATCGCTCTGGTGGTGTGGGGGCGGTGCCATCCGTCGCCTAATGGGAGCTACGGAACCGGGGAATGCTCGGTTCCGTAGCCGCCAGCAGGTGAGCACTTTCGTTGCCGGAACTTCGAGTTCTGGGATCA
>NZ_JBHVFU010000141.1:0-3022 GCF_042801455.1 Streptomyces sp. NPDC057565
GAAGCAGGCTTCCCGCTTAGATGCTTTCAGCGGTTATCCTTTCCGAACGTAGCCAACCAGCCATGCCCTTGGCAGGACAACTGGCACACCAGAGGTTCGTCCGTCCCGGTCCTCTCGTACTAGGGACAGCCCTTCTCAATATTCCTACGCGCGCAGCGGATAGGGACCGAACTGTCTCACGACGTTCTAAACCCAGCTCGCGTACCGCTTTAATGGGCGAACAGCCCAACCCTTGGGACCGACTCCAGCCCCAGGATGCGACGAGCCGACATCGAGGTGCCAAACCATCCCGTCGATATGGACTCTTGGGGAAGATCAGCCTGTTATCCCCGGGGTACCTTTTATCCGTTGAGCGACAGCGCTTCCACAAGCCACTGCCGGATCACTAGTCCCGACTTTCGTCCCTGCTCGACCCGTCGGTCTCACAGTCAAGCTCCCTTGTGCACTTACACTCAACACCTGATTGCCAACCAGGCTGAGGGAACCTTTGGGCGCCTCCGTTACTCTTTAGGAGGCAACCGCCCCAGTTAAACTACCCATCAGACACTGTCCCTGATCCGGATCACGGACCCAGGTTAGACATCCAGCACGACCAGAGTGGTATTTCAACGGCGACTCCACAACCACTGGCGTGGCTGCTTCAAAGTCTCCCACCTATCCTACACAAGCCGAACCGAACACCAATATCAAACTGTAGTAAAGGTCCCGGGGTCTTTCCGTCCTGCTGCGCGAAACGAGCATCTTTACTCGTAGTGCAATTTCACCGGGCCTATGGTTGAGACAGTCGAGAAGTCGTTACGCCATTCGTGCAGGTCGGAACTTACCCGACAAGGAATTTCGCTACCTTAGGATGGTTATAGTTACCACCGCCGTTTACTGGCGCTTAAGTTCTCAGCTTCGCCGACCCGAAAGTCAGCTAACCGGTCCCCTTAACGTTCCAGCACCGGGCAGGCGTCAGTCCGTATACATCGCCTTACGGCTTCGCACGGACCTGTGTTTTTAGTAAACAGTCGCTTCTCGCTGGTCTCTGCGGCCACCCCCAGCTCACCGAGTAAATCGGATCACCAGTGATGGCCCCCCTTCTCCCGAAGTTACGGGGGCATTTTGCCGAGTTCCTTAACCATAGTTCACCCGAACGCCTCGGTATTCTCTACCTGACCACCTGAGTCGGTTTAGGGTACGGGCCGCCATGAAACTCGCTAGAGGCTTTTCTCGACAGCATAGGATCATCCACTTCACCACAATCGGCTCGGCATCAGGTCTCAGGCTCAATGTGTGACGGATTTGCCTATCACACGCCCTACACCCTTACCCCGGGACAACCACCGCCCGGGCTGGACTACCTTCCTGCGTCACCCCATCGCTTACCTAGTACAAGTCTGGTTCGTCGGCTCCACCACTACCCTCAACTCCGAAGAGATCGGGCCGGCTTCACGGACTTAGCATCGCCTGATTCAGTATTGGGCGTTTCAAAGCGGGTACCGGAATATCAACCGGTTGTCCATCGACTACGCCTGTCGGCCTCGCCTTAGGTCCCGACTTACCCTGGGCAGATCAGCTTGACCCAGGAACCCTTAGTCAATCGGCGCACACGTTTCTCACGTGTGTATCGCTACTCATGCCTGCATTCTCACTCGTGAACCGTCCACAACTCGCTTCCGCGGCTGCTTCACCCGGCACACGACGCTCCCCTACCCATCCGTACTCCCGTTGGGGATACATGTACGAATGACACGACTTCGGCGGTACGCTTGAGCCCCGCTACATTGTCGGCGCGGAATCACTTGACCAGTGAGCTATTACGCACTCTTTCAAGGGTGGCTGCTTCTAAGCCAACCTCCTGGTTGTCTCTGCGACTCCACATCCTTTCCCACTTAGCGTACGCTTAGGGGCCTTAGTCGATGCTCTGGGCTGTTTCCCTCTCGACCATGGAGCTTATCCCCCACAGTCTCACTGCCGTGCTCTCACTTACCGGCATTCGGAGTTTGGCTAAGGTCAGTAACCCGGTAGGGCCCATCGCCTATCCAGTGCTCTACCTCCGGCAAGAAACACACGACGCTGCACCTAAATGCATTTCGGGGAGAACCAGCTATCACGGAGTTTGATTGGCCTTTCACCCCTAACCACAGGTCATCCCCCAGGTTTTCAACCCTGGTGGGTTCGGTCCTCCACGAAGTCTTACCTCCGCTTCAACCTGCCCATGGCTAGATCACTCCGCTTCGGGTCTTGAGCGTGCTACTCAACCGCCCTATTCGGACTCGCTTTCGCTACGGCTTCCCCACACGGGTTAACCTCGCAACACACCGCAAACTCGCAGGCTCATTCTTCAAAAGGCACGCAGTCACGACTGTTGCTCCGAAGAACAACAGCGACGCTCCCACGGCTTGTAGGCACACGGTTTCAGGTACTATTTCACTCCGCTCCCGCGGTACTTTTCACCATTCCCTCACGGTACTATCCGCTATCGGTCACCAGGGAATATTTAGGCTTAGCGGGTGGTCCCGCCAGATTCACACGGGATTTCTCGGGCCCCGTGCTACTTGGGTGTCTCTTAAACGAGCCGTCAATGTTTCAGCTACGGGGGTCTTACCCTCTACGCCGGACCTTTCGCATGTCCTTCGCCTACATCAACGGTTTCTGACTCGTCTCACAGCCGGCAGACCGTGAAAAAGAGATCCCACAACCCCGCATGCGCAACCCCTGCCGGGTATCACACGCATACGGTTTGGCCTCATCCAGTTTCGCTCGCCACTACTCCCGGAATCACGGTTGTTTTCTCTTCCTGAGGGTACTGAGATGTTTCACTTCCCCTCGTTCCCTCCACACTGCCTATGTGTTCAGCAGCGGGTGACAGCCCATGACGACTGCCGGGTTTCCCCATTCGGACACCCCCGGATCAAAGCTCGGTTGACAGCTCCCCGGGGCCTATCGTGGCCTCCCACGTCCTTCATCGGTTCCTGGTGCCAAGGCATCCACCGTGCGCCCTTAAAAACTTGGCCACAGATGCTCGCGTCCACTGTGC
>NZ_JBHVFU010000142.1:0-4823 GCF_042801455.1 Streptomyces sp. NPDC057565
CGCTCACGCAGTTCGTCGGAGTATTTCCGGGGGGCAGCCATGACGGGGATCCTTCCGGGTCTTCGATGTCTCCATCAAACCCAGGGCGATTCACTCGAGCCGCAGTCAGACATCGTGCCCGACGCCCCTTTTCGAACGGATCCAAGTCCGTTGTCAGGCTCGCTCACCACGGGGCAGGCCACAGGTTCGGCCCACCTCCACGCCAGTCGATCATCCCGGACAGAATCACGTCTTCCTCGGTGATGTCGTCCATTCCGGCCCGACGCAGGAACTCCGCCACATCCCGCAGGCTGTGCGCCATGCCAAGGATCTCCCCGTCGACACGCACCCGGCGGCCGCCGGACTCATCGGGCGGATAGATCACGATCGGCAGGTACCCGGACATGGGCCAAGCCTCGCCCCGGTCTGCAACCCGCGCTCGTTCAGGTAAGCCACACGCAGCAGCGCCCGGTCAGGACCAGCCAGGTCGGCCTTGACATCGAGTCACAGGCCGCCCGTCGCTGAGCGAGAGGCTGCGAGGACTGCTGTGTAGTGGGCCCTGTCTGCAGGTGCGATGCTGCCAAGGCGGGACAACCTTCACAGAAGGACATTAATCCACCCAAGAGAGGAGCTGCCATGCCGATCTGGCACGTCTATCACCCGGAGAACCTCTACAGCGCCGAGGACAAGCAGCAGTTCGCCACGCAGGTCACCATGTTGTACGCCGAACTGATCAAGCTGCCCAAGTTCTACGTCTCCGTGGCATTCCACGCATTCGAGCCGCAGGACTTCTTCGTCGGCGCTGAGCCCGCGACCAAGTTCGTGCGAATCTCGATCGACCATATCGCCCGCCTGACCCCCGACCCGGAGCGACGCAAGAAGTGGATGGACACCATCAACGAGCGGCTGACACCGTTCCTGCGGCACTGCGGGCTTCACTGGGAGATCCACATCGACGAGACGCCGCGGGACTTCTGGACGATCGACGGGTTCTTCCCGCCACCCGCAGGCTCACCCGACGAGCGGCGATGGGCCGAAGAGAACAAGCCGTCGCAGCCGATCGGCGGCTGACCGCGAGTAGTGGAGGGACAGGAAATCCCGGTGAGGTTGATCTTGCTGGGGTTCGCCTACTTCGCGGGGGCTTCGAGCTGGGGGGATGGCGCCAGCGCGCACCCCAAGGGGTTTTGAAGACCCTGCGGGGTTCGAGCGGCTCACAGAGCGATCTTCAGAGAAAGAAGGCTTGCTGAAGGAGCGCGCAGCCTCCGGCGGACCGGCTCCGCGTCCGGTGCGTGGTCGATTTCGATCGGGGTCGGCGCGGTGGGGTGCTGCATGACGCCCGCCCAGGCCCCCTTGTGCGGCGCCTAGGCCGCTACGCGGCAGCGGCCCGGAAGGTCGTCGAGGGCGGCGCAGACGGTTGCTCGGGCAGCGAGGTCGCGACCGCACTGCCCGTCTCCGCGTGCGAGCCTGGTAAGGGTGGTGTAGGAGGAGTCATGTCGCAGCGCCTCGAAGAACTTCGCCGGCTGGTGCAACCGAGTCGGGCATGGTTCGCCATCCCGCTCGTGTGGATAGTTGCAGTGACCGTGATCGACCTTCTTGCACCGCCCGACATGCATCTGGGTCCGCTGCTCGTCGCGGCCCCGGCAATCACGACGTCGTTCGGCGGGCCCCGGGCGGTGGGTCTGGTCGCTGCGCTGGCGGTGATCGCGCAGACGGTCATCGGGCTGCTGCGCGATCCTGACGAGATACTCTCAGCCAACCACCAGGCGCAGATCATCGCCCTGATACTGGTCGGCACGAGCCTCGTGATCTTCTGCGTACTGCGGGAGCGTCGCGCAAAAGAGCTGGCGCAAGTACGGTACGTGTCCGAGACTGCCCAGCGTGTGGTTCTGCCGCCGCTGCCCAAGCATCTCGGACCGCTGAACGTCGCCTCCCTCTACCTTGCGGCGGAGGCCGAGGCCCAGATCGGCGGGGATCTGTACGCGGCGGCGCGCACCACCTCGGGCAGCCGGCTGATGGTCGGCGATGTGCGAGGCAAGGGGATGACCGCGGTCAATGACGCCGCTTTGCTGCTCGGAGCGTTCCGCGTCGCGGCCCACCGCCAGGCAAGCCTGGGTGAGCTGGTGGCCTACCTCGACCGAAGCGTGTGCTGGGACCTGCTCGAGCCAGGTGAGACGAGCTGCTACGGAGAAACGTTCATCACCGCCACCATCCTGGACATCCTCGACCGGGACGGCCGAGTCGAGATGGTCGCCTGCGGGCACCCGCCGCCGGTCGTTGTGCACAACGGCCGACCGACGACGATGGAATCCCCTCATCCCGCACCTCCGCTGGGCCTGGGCGAACTGGCGCCTCCGCGATACCACGTCGACAGCTTCCAGTTCGAGCCGGGAGACCTTCTACTGCTGTACACGGACGGCGTCACCGAGGCCCGCGACTCCACCGGCGCTTTCTACCCGCTCGCCGAGCGCATCACCGGCTGGACCGAGAGCGACCCCGATGCCTTCCTAGGCCGCTTCCGGCGCGACCTGCTGCACCACGTCGGCGGGCACCTGAACGACGATGCCGCCGTGATCGCCATAGAGCGCCCCGCCATGCCTCGGGCCTGATCACCCGGCCCCTCTGACTTGCTGCGATCCCTCGGCGTCGACCCGTCGCAGCTGGACCCCGCCCCATCATTGGCACCCGGGGCCGGCGCCGAGCGGCTCGACGGCAGCCCCCCGTGCGCAGATTCCTGTTAGAGGAACCCACGGAGGCCGGGTCGTCCGCCTACCTGCTGCCCGCGCCACACTCGCTTTCGAGGTCTGTTCGTACTGGTCAGGCAGTGATCCGCCGTCGTTCGCGTGCGTTCATCTCCGTCCACTGTGCGATCCGGGTAGCGGCTCGTGTACGCCCTTGAACGACCGCGTACGTAGATGAAGTGAGACGGAAACTGAGACGGCTGGCGGCAGGTCGACCGGGGCGGGCTAGACGATGTGCAGCCTCTCAGGCGTGCCGTCGACTCCCAGGACTAACCGATGAGGGTCTCCTTTGGGCGGACTACACAGAACTCGTTCCCCTCCGGATCGGCCAGCACGGTCCACGACTCGTCGCCGGTCTGTCCGACGTCCGCTCTGCGAGCGCCGAGTGCGAGGATTCGCTCGATCTCGGCCTCCCGGTCTTCCGCCGCGGATGTCAGATCGAGGTGCAGGCGGTTCTTGACGACCTTGCGGTCGGTCACCGGCATGAAGCAGATTCCCACCGGGGCCGTCTCGTCCGGCCCGATCACGACCTCCCGCTCCCGCTCGGACAGGATCCGCCAGCGCAGCACCTCAGCCCAGAACCGGGCCAGGGCGGGCAGGTCGTGGGCGTCGATGACGATGTGATGCAGCGAGATAGGCATGTCGGACAGTGTTCCCCTTTGAGGGCGTGGACAGACCGGAGGCGGTTGTCGTCAAACACTGCCGTCAAGGCAAAAGCCAGAGGCCCCGTGGATTCCTCCACGGGGCCTCTTGTCTGGTGTGCACTCGGCAGGATTCGAACCTGCAACCTTCTGATCCGTAGGCGGGTGCGCACACGGATCATGCGGTCTGTCACAGCCACGTCGGCCCGTTGACCATGATGCACGTGTACGCCGGTGCACCCCTGTGTGCGCCGACGTTGATGTCAGGTACTGATGTCAGGCGGTGTCTAGCACCGTTCGCGGGTGCCGGCGGATTCGTGGCGAGTGTTGTGGGCTCCCGGGAGAGTGGTAGGTGCAGAGACGCATGATGCTGGCGCCTTGCGGAACCGGCAGGTTCGGCATAGGCGTCGTCGCCAAAGCAGCGTCATGCAACTACATCGAGAAGGCAGGGCATGGAACCGGATCCCTCGATTTGGGAGTTGCTGTTCGCGTTCCTCTTCATGGGGATCGTCGCCATTGTGAGGATGTCGTTGATCGTGGTCCCGATCATCGGGGTCGGGATCTGGACTGTGTCGCGAGTGCGCCGCCGACGTAGCCAGGGCCCAGGGCGGGGCGGAGACAGGAGCGATCAGCGGCCCGGCCCGCGAGGGGCGGTAGAGCGTCGTCCGGACGGCGGCACCGCGTGACGCCCGATCAGTGGTCGATGGTGCCACTGAAGAGGAGGAGGAACGGGAGCAGCAGGCTCAGGATGCCATGAAGGGCGAGTAGCGCCACTAGAGTGATCATCAGGATCGTCATGAGCGTCCACCACAGACTGCTCCTGGTTCTCTGAAGCCAGCCCTGTACCGAGTCTTTTTCAGTCACTGACCCTCCTTGCTCGGACTGTACAGCGCGGGCGGCGTAGCGACTTTGGCCGGGAGCTGCTTTGGCGCGAGTGATCATGGCCCCGTAAGCTTCCGGCGCGTCGGGCAGTCTGTGGACCTGCCCGCTAAAGCACGACGTTGGGGCCATGATCTTCGAGGCTCGCGCCAAAGTGGCTGGCTAAAGTTGTGGAGCCGACCGCCCCAGCCACGACGTGTTCTGACCTCATGCACTGTGTGCCTGCCTCTTGGACGGGAGCGAAGCGACGACGGGTGCTTGATGAAGTAGAGAAAGTTCTACCGCGCTCGTACGGTGACGGCTTTCAAGAGCGTCGTTCCGAGGCCGTCCACAACACATGTGCCCTGGAAGAACGACGACCGGGTCGCACTCGGCTGGACCCCTGGCCCACAGTTGGCCCATGAGGCCGCCTACAAGGGCGCCGACGACCCTCCATCGGCAGATTTACAGAGGGCTCCCGTTAGCCCCTCTCACCTGCGGCTTCTCCGTCGCTAGTGTCTTGTGATTCCGTCAGCATTACTTGATCTTGTGTGGCAGGGTCTCTTGGTATGGAGCTGTCCGTGGAACAGGCCGCCGAGTTGCGGGC
>NZ_JBHVFU010000143.1:0-4793 GCF_042801455.1 Streptomyces sp. NPDC057565
GTGGTGTCGTCGCTGACAGGCGCGGTGGCCACGGCGGAGGAGTTGTGTGATCCGGGCTACTGGGTGTCGCACGTGCGTCGGCCGGTCCGTTTCCATGACGCGGTAAGGGTGTTGGAGGGGCAGGGGGTGGGCCGGTTCGTGGAGATCGGTCCTGACACCACCTGCACCGCCATGGCGCAGCGGTGCCTGTCCGACACCGACGGTGCCCTGCTGACACCGACCCTGCGCCCGGGACGCCCCGAGGCGACCGCCCTGCTCGCCGCGGTCGGCGCCTACCACGCGGGCGGCGGCACGGTCGACTGGCAGGCCTTGTACGCCGGCACCGGAGCGCGCCGGACCGACCTGCCCACGTACCCCTTCCAACGCCAGGAGTACTGGCTGAACGCCACCCCACCATCCGGGAACATCGCCTCGGCCGGTGTCGGTGGAGACGACCATCCTCTCGTCGGCGCGCTGGTCGAACTGCCCGACTCGGGCGGCGTCGTCCTCACCGGCCGCCTCTCGGCCGACCAGCAGCCCTGGCTTGCCGACCACCGCATCATGGGACGCGTCCTGCTGCCCGGCACGGCCTTCGTGGAACTGGCCCTGCACGCGGGGAAGCACGCAGCCTGCGACCTCCTCGAGGAGCTGACGCAGCGGGCTCCGCTCGTCCTGCCCGAGGAGGGCGGGGTCCGGACAAGGGTCGTCGTCGGGCCCGAGAAGGACGACCGGCGTCCGGTATCGGTCCACTCGCGCCCCGAGGACGCACCCGCCGACGCCGCCTGGACACTGCACGCGGCCGGCACGCTCACCACGAGCCCCGCGGACACCCCGGACGGCCGGGGACAGGACACCGACACCACCGTCTGGCCTCCCGAGGGCGCGCGGCGGATCGACATCGACGGGGTGTACGACGACCTGGCGGAGATGGGCTACGAATACGGGCCGGTGTTCCGGAACCTGCGAACCGTCTGGAGACGAGGCGACGAGGTGTATGCGGAGGTGGCTCTGTCCGCCGATGCCGATGCCGCCTCCTACGGGCTGCACCCCGCGCTCTTCGACTCGGCCCTCGGCGCCGTCGACTTCCTGGTCGACGGCGGCCCGAAGGCACTCACCGAGACCACGATCCCCTTCGTGTGGAGCGGTGTGTCGCTGCGCGCCTTTGGAGCCGCAGCACTACGGGTCCGCGTCCGTCCCGCATCCGGTGACGGCGCCGCCGCACTGGACCTCACGGACACCGCCGGCGTCCCCGTGGCGACGGTGGGGTCCCTGGTGACCCGGCCGGTCGGTGCGGCGCAGATCGCCGACGGCACCGACGCACCGGAATCGCTGTTCCGGATCGCCTGGAGGCCGGTGCCCGCCGAAGCGGCGCCCGCGCCCCGGCCGGACGGGGCACCAGGCCGGAACTGGGCCGTACTCGGCACCGACGACCTCGGCCTGGACCTCCCCGCCTACCAGGATGTGGCATCGCTCGCCGAGGCGGCCGGCACACTCGAAACCGTTCTGCTGCGCTGCCCGCCGACGGCCGGCGACGCGGCCGGGCATCCGCCCGCAGCAGTGCGGGACACGGTGCACCGGACCCTGGCCCTGCTACGCGACCTGCTCACCGAGCCGCGCCTGTCCAAGGTCGGCTTCGCCGTCGTGACCCGACACGCCGTCGACGCGCCGGAAGGTCCCGACCTGGCCATGGCCCCCCTGTGGGGACTGGTCCGCGCCGCCCAGGCCGAGAACCCTGGGCGGGTGTCGCTGATCGACACGGATGGGACGGACGCATCACTGCGTGCGCTGCCGACCGCCCTGGCGCTCGGCCGACCGGAACTCGCCGTGCGGGCCGGGACGTTCCGGGTGCCCCGGCTCGACCGGGTGTCCACGGCGGGCACAGCGCCGGCACTGGACCCCGAGGGCACGGTGCTGATCACCGGCGGAGCGGGCCTGCTCGGCAGCGCCCTGGCCCGGCACCTGGTCACCGAGTACGGCGTACGGCACCTGCTCCTCGTCGGCCGACGCGGCGCGGACACCCCGGGCGCCAAGAGCCTGGGCGCCGACCTCACCGGGCTCGGTGCGACCGTCACCTTCGCGGCCTGCGACGTCGCGGACCGCGAAGCCCTCACCGGACTGTTCGCGCAGATCCCCGCCGAGCACCCGCTCACCGCGGTGGTGCACGCGGCAGGCGGTATGGACGGCGGAACACTCGGCACACTGACGCCCCGCCAAGTCGACGACGTGCTGAGGCCCAAGGTGGACGGCGCGTGGAACCTCCACGAGCTGACCCGGGGCCTGAACCTCGCGGCCTTCGTGCTCTACTCGTCCGCGGGCGGCCTGATCCTCGCCGAGGGGCAGGCCAACTACGCGGCGGCGAACGTGTTCCTCGACGCGCTCGCCGAGCACCGGGCCGCCCAGAGTCTGCCCGCGCTGTCCCTGGCATGGGGTCCGTGGCAGGGCAGCGAGGACGACATCGACATGGAGCGGCTCAGCCGCAACGGCACCCCGCCGCTTACCGCGCACGGCGGACTCGCCCTCTTCGACGCCGCCCTCGCCGCGCCGGACGCCGTCCTCGTACCGGTCCGCCTGGACCCGGCGGCTCTGCGCAATCGGCCCGAGGTGCCCGCCCTGCTGCTGCCCGAGACGACGGTCCGACGGTCTCTGAAGGCCGGACCCGAGCCCGCAGTGAGCGCGAGCACGCTCGGCGAACGGTTCGCCGGACTGCCCGGCGGCGAGCGGCAGCGAGTCCTCCTGGACCTGGTGTGCACCGAGGCCGCAGGCGTACTGGGACACACCGACGGCAGGGCGGTCGACGCTCAGAAGGGGTTCACCGACCTCGGCCTGGACTCCCTGGCCGCGATCGAACTCCGCAACCGGCTGGGCGAGGCGACCGGTCTCAGGCTCCCGGCCACGCTGATGTTCGACTACCCGAGCCCGGTACCGCTGGCCAAGTACCTCCTGGCCGAACTGTCGGAGGACGAGCCGGGCGAAACACTCCCGGACGCGACGGCCGGCGCGGTCGCCGCTCCTGGTGAACCGGGCACCGCGGACACCGGCGAACGGACCAGGACGATCAAGGAAATGGACGCCGGGGATCTGGTGCGTGCGGTCCTCGGGAACACGCTTCCGGCGGGCAACGGCTCCACAGGGCAGGGCGGGGAAGAGGAGACAGCATGAGCACGGCTCCCTCTACGGAGCAGATCGTCGAAGCCCTTCGGCAGTCCCTGCTCGACAACGAAGAGTTGCGCAAGGAGAACGAACGCCTCGCCGCCGCGGCGAGTGAACCGCTCGCGATCGTCGGCATGGCCTGCCGGTACCCGGGCGGTGTCACCTCTCCGCAGGAGCTGTGGCGGCTGGTCGCCGACGGCGGGGACGGTGTCTCGGAGTTCCCGGCCGACCGCGGCTGGGACATCGGCGAGCTCTACACCCCGGAGGTGGGTACGCCTGGCAAGACCTACTCCCTCCAGGGAGGGTTCCTCTACGACGCGGCGGAGTTCGACGCGGAGTTCTTCGGTATCTCGCCGCGTGAGGCGCTGGGTATGGATCCGCAGCAGCGGTTGCTGCTGGAGGCGTCCTGGGAGGCGTTGGAGCGGGCGGGTGTTCCGCCGCTGTCACTGAAGGGCAGCCGGACCGGGGTCTTCGCGGGCGTCATGTACCACGACTACGGCGCGGGAACGAGTGACGGCAGCATCGTCTCCGGCCGGGTCGCCTACACCCTGGGTCTGGAGGGCCCGGCGGTGTCGGTGGACACCGCCTGCTCGTCCTCCCTGGTCGCCCTCCACCTGGCCGCCCAGTCGCTGCGTCGCGGCGAGTGCACCCTCGCGCTCGCGGGAGGCGTCACGGTCATGGCCGCACCGGACATGTTCGTGTACTTCAGCGAGCAGCGCGGGCTGGCTCCCGACGGGCGGTGCAAGTCCTTCTCGGCTGCCGCCGACGGTGTCGGCTGTTCGGAGGGTGTGGGTGTGCTGGTGCTGGAGCGGCTGTCGGACGCCCGCCGTAACGGCCACCGCGTTCTTGCCGTGGTGCGGGGCAGCGCGGTGAACCAGGACGGTGCCAGTAGCGGTCTGACGGCGCCGAACGGGCCTTCGCAGCAGCGGGTGATTCGGGCGGCGTTGGCTGATGCCGGGTTGTCCGGGGCTGAGGTGGATGTGGTGGAGGCGCATGGGACGGGGACGCGTCTGGGTGATCCGATCGAGGCGCAGGCGGTGCTGGCGACGTATGGCCGGGACCGTGAGGCGGATCGTCCGTTGTGGCTGGGGTCGGTGAAGTCCAACATCGGGCACACCCAGGCGGCGGCGGGTGTGGCCGGTGTGATCAAGATGGTGATGGCGATGCGGTCCGGGGTGTTGCCGCGGACGTTGCATGTGGATGAGCCGTCGCCGCAGGTGGACTGGTCGGCCGGCGCGGTGGAGCTGCTCACCGAGGCGCGTGCTTGGGAGGCCGAGGGGCGTCCGCGCCGTGCGGGGGTCTCCTCGTTCGGGATCAGCGGCACCAATGCGCACGTGATCATCGAGGCGCCCGAGACCGAGACGCCGACGGCCGGTGGGCTGGCAATGCCCTGGCTCTTCTCGGGACACACCGGGGCGGCGCTGCGTGCCCAGGCCGAGCGTGTGCTGGCGCGTCTGGATGAGGACCCGGATCTGGAATCCGTGGACGTTGCCCGGGCGTTGGCGACCGGGCGGTCCCATCTGCGGCATCGGGCTGCGGTGACCGGCGTGGACCGTGGTGAACTCCTGCGCGGTCTGGTGGCGTTGGCTGGGGGTGAGGAGGCGCCGGGTCTGGTTCGGGGTGTGGCGGATGCCGGGGGTCGGACGGCGTTCGTGTTCTCGGGT
>NZ_JBHVFU010000144.1:0-4675 GCF_042801455.1 Streptomyces sp. NPDC057565
CCGCAACTTCGGTGCGAAGTCGATCGACGAGGTCAAGGCGAAGCTGGCCAGCATGGGCATGAGCCTCAAGGACAGCCCGCCCGGATTCGACCCGACCGCTGCCGCCTTCGGCGCCGACGACGACGCGGACACAAGCTTCGTCGAGACCGAACAGTACTGAACACTGCGCCGGGCCGCACGGAGCCGGGGGTCGACTCCCGGACCGCACGGCCAGTCAGGCAAACGGCCACATTACGGCAGCTCAGATGCCCTGCCAGTCATATCCGTTGTTGTGCGGCGACCACTACGGGAACCCCCGTCCCGGCGGGCGGCCAGCGCCGTGCGGGCCCGGTGGTCGATCTCGATGAGGTAGGGGGCGACAAAGCCGTGGTAGTCCGCTTTGCGCCTGGTCGGTAGATCCCTCCAGCCGGTGATGCGGCCACGGCAGTGGCGCGCACCGCACCGGCAGCGGGCGGCGAAGTAGTCGGCGGCGAGCCCTTCCTCCCACGCGACGTCGAAGTGCGACCAGACCATGCCCAGCTTCTCCAGCTGCTCGAGATGGTCCTCGTCCATGTCCCCGCGGGCGTAGAAGCGCTGGGCGTCAGCGATCCATTGCCCCAGCGGGAAGGAGGCGAGCGAGGTCGGCCACCCCTCGGCCTCCGTCTCCTGGTCGTCGATGGCAGGGCGCCCCGGCAGACCTCGGTCTCGGCGTCGGGTGACGCGACCCGACCTGGACGACCGTACGGCTATGGCAGGAGGAGCAGCTCGACGGCAATCAGGACGTCCACGATGCCGCACCACTCGGCGAATGTACGGGACACGATCCCGTCGAGCCTGCGCAGCTGCAGGTGGACGAAGTCCCAGACGCCGTGGAGGAGCCAGCCGGCCGCCACCAGATAGCGGCCGAGGTCCGGGTCCACCGTCAGTCCCGTCAGGGCGAGCGCGCAGAAGATGAACGCCCCTGCGGTCTGGAATCCGAAGACGGTCCGACCGTGCGGGGTCCCGCGGACGGTGCCCCAGATCAGCAGGATCAGCGCGACGGTCACCAGGACGGTGGACGGCGGGACCGCGCCCTGCGCCCGGAGGGCGACCATGGTCGCCAGCCCTGCCCCGAGCACGGGCCAGGTCAGCTGGGGCTTCCCGAGCTGGTTGACGATCAGGTACAGCAGTGGCAGGAGGGGCAGGACCTCCCCGAAGGCGGCGACCGCGCCGCTCGCGTCCCCCGAGCCGTCCCCGATGACCAGGTCGGGGACCGTGAGCGCGAGGGCCAGTGCCGTGGGCCAGCGGCGCATCAGCACCCGGGCCGGGCTCCGCCTTGCGGAGGCGGCTCCGGTGGTCGTGACCGGCGTCGTCGCATGTGTCTTGGCAGTCATGGCGTCTCCCGGGGCGTAAGGCGTAGGAGGAAGAGGTGCGGGGTCAGCCGCCGTACTCTCTCCGGCGGCGCAGCATGACGAGGAGCATCAGCGGGAGCATCGCGAGGTGCTCCAGGGTGATCATCGAGTCGGGCGCGACGACGCCCAGCCAGAGCAGGGGGAACAGCACGAGCGCGGGGGCGAACATCGCGCCGCACATCTCGAGGGTGCTCGGCCAGCCGTGGCCGCGGTGACGCATCCACATGGCCATGCCGACCGACATGTCGAACGCCATCTCCAACGACGCCAGTTCGGGATGGCGCGTCGCCGCGAACTCCACGTCCGCGAGCGCCAGGACGCCTCGCGTCACCGCGCCGAGGACGAGCATTCCGACGGCCATCGCGACGACCATCTCCAGGTAGTGGCGGGCGAAGTGCCACCAGCCGTGGCCGCCGTGAGCCTTGCCGGCGGGACGCGCTGCGGCGTCCTGGGCGTGTGTCAGCCTGGTGTCGTTCCGTGCCTGCATGACGCTCTCCTCACATACAGGGCCGGGGTATCTTTACGCCCTTCAGCCTGCGCGAGCGGAAGAGCCGCCAGTAGTGCCGAAGCAGCACGTCCGGGTGTGGCGTTGTCACGTCTCCGCATGACATCTGTCATGCGGAGACCAGTCGTACGACACACGGTCGGCGCGCCCCGCTGCTGCGACAATGGCCGCGTGCATGACGGAGCGAGCGAGCGCGGGATGGGGCTGACGAGCTTCCGGCGCTACACCTGGTGGGCCGTGCCGGGCACCACGGTGTGCTTTCTGGTGGTGTTCTTCGGTGTCTGGATCCTGGACGGCGACGTGCCCCTTTGGGCCCGCACCCCGGCCGTCGCGGCTCTCGCCGTCGAGGCCGTGGCAAGTGCGGTGCTGCTCAGCGGATGGCTGGCTGCGCCGTCGGCGGGCCACCCGCATCCCGTGCGCCCGCCCATGGGCTGGCTGCTCGCGGCGGGCGTCGCCACGGTCGTGCTCGCGGCGCTCCCGCTGGTCCGGCGCAACTACGGACTGTGGGCGGTCGCGCCCGCGGTCACGGTGGCGATCTGCGCGACCTACCTCACGCCGCGCCGCAGGCGGCTGCTGATCGTCGGCGCGGTGGTCCTCGCGCTGCTGCCGGGCGGTGCCGTCAGCCTGGCCGCCGGGGACGGAGAGTTGGCGTACGCCGCGCTGTTCCCGGCTGGGCTGATCGCCTTCACCGTCTGGATGGTGCTCGGCCCCCTCTGGGCGTGGGACGTCGTGGGGCAGCTGGATCGGGCGCGGCAGCTGGAGGCGGAGCTGGCGGTCAAGGACGAGCGGCTGCGGTTCGCCGCCGACCTGCACGACATCCAGGGACACCACCTGCAGATAATCGCGTTGAAGAGCGAGTTGGCGGCGCGGCTCGCGGAGCTGGACCCGGCGCGCGCCGCCGAGGAGATGAGGGACGTGCAGCGCCTGTCCGCCGAAGCCCTCCGCGACACGCGGGCCGTGGTGCACGGCTACCGCCGTACGACACTGGACGAAGAGATCGCCAACGCCACCCGCGTGCTGGCCGCGGCCGACATCGACGCCCGGATGACCCTCGACCCCGCGGCCGTCGCCGCCGACCTGGCCGGCCCCACCCGCCACCTGCTGGGCCTGGTGATGCGCGAGGCCACCACCAACGTGCTCCGCCACAGCCACGCCCGGCACGCCGAGGTCGACTACCGCGTTACCAGCGGCCTCGCCCGCCTGCGGGTCAGCAACGACAGCGCCGACGAGCACTCCGCCGCCGCGGAGAGCACCGGGCTGCGCAGCCTCGCCGAGCGGCTGCGGGCAGCCGGCGGCGAGTTGACGTGGGGCCGAGACGGCGACCGCTTCGTAGTGCTCGCGTCGTTGCCGGCCTCGGCGAACGGAGCGGCGTGTTGATCCGGTTGCTGATCGCCGACGACGAGGATCTCCTCAGAAGCGCCCTCGCCGCCCTGCTTGCGCTGGAGGACGACCTCACCGTGGTGGCCGAGGCATCCACCGCCACCGACGCGGTGCGGCTCGCCCGCGAACACCGCCCCGACATCGCCGTGCTCGACCTGGAGATGCCGCCCACCGACGGTCTGCGCGCCGCCGAGGAGATCCGGACCGAACTGCCCACCCAGATCATCATGGTCACCCGGCACGCCCGGCCCGCGGTGCTACGCCGCGCCCTGGCCGCCGGCGTGCGCGGCTTCGTCCCCAAGACGACCACCGCGGCCAGGCTGGCGGAGATCATCCGTGACATCGCCGCCGGCCGCCGCTACGTCGACCCCGACATCGCCGCCTCCGCGCTGACCGAGGACGACTGCCCCCTGAGCGACCGGGAACTGCAGGTCCTGAGCGCCGCCCGCACCGGCGCCTCGGTCGCTGAGATCGCCGCCGAGGTCCATCTGGCACCAGGCACGGTCCGCAACTATCTCTCCGCCGCGATGTCCAAGCTGGCCGCCCCCACCCGCCACGCCGCCGCCCACCACGCCTGGCAGGAAGGCTGGATCTGAGCCGCGCGAGCGGTTCCTTTGGCGGCGACCACGCGCTCCGGCAGCCGAGCGGTCAGCCAGGCTGTCGCTCGTGAACGTGCCGAGGGCCTCGAGCAGGAAGGCCGGGTTGAAGGACAGGGTGTTGCCCCGGACTGTGCCGGTACTGCCGTGCGTGATGGTGGCCGGGATGGTCATGCCCTTGGCGAGGGCCCTGTGGGTGCCGAAAACCCCATCCATAGCGTGTGACCTGCATGTATTCTGATACGGCTGAGGAGCGCCGGATGCGTACGCCAGGATGATCGATCGTGCTGCTGCGACTGCCGTACCTGATGCTCACGAGCGTGTTCACCTTCATACGGCTGCTGCCGATGAGCGACATCGACAAGAACATCGAAATTCTGACGCTACGCCACCAGCTCGCCATCCTGCAGCGCCAGATCGACAAGCCCCGCCTCACCCGGTCCGATCAGGCCTTCCGCGCCGCCCTCCTCCACCGACTCCCAAAGCCGCAACTTCGGCAGCTGCACCTGATCGTCTCCCCCGATACAGTCCTGCGTTGGCACCGCGATCTGCTCCGCCGCCGCCACGCCAAGGTTTCCCGCCCGAAACGGCCCGGCCGACCGCCCACCATCCGCAGCATCCAAGCCCTCATCCTGCGCCTGGCCCGAGAGAACCCCAACTGGGGCTACCGGCGCATCCACGGCGAGCTCGCCGCCCTGGAAATCAAGGTCGCCCCCTCCACCGTCTGGGAAATCCTCCAAGCCCACGGCATCGAACCCACACCCCAGCGCGACCACCAGACCTGGGCCGGCTTCCTGCGCAGCCAAGCACACACGATCCTCGCC
>NZ_JBHVFU010000145.1:0-4493 GCF_042801455.1 Streptomyces sp. NPDC057565
CCGGGATCGGCCGGCCTGTCTCGATCACGATGCGTACAGCACCCTCTCGCAACTCCGGCGTGTATGTCCGCTGTTTGGACCCCATGAACCCCAACTTCCCCTGCAGTCACGGACTTCACGCTAAGAGGGGAGGGACATTCCCCTTACGCCCTCTCACTGGACGCACGTCAAAACCGGCCAACGGATCAGCATGCACAAGGACCAGACCGTGGCCGGCACCGCAGTTGTGCTGGAGATACATCGCCCTGCCGCCGCAGTGCCCACGAGATGCCGTCGACTGCCCAGACCTCGCACTGGTGCAGACATCTCCGTACTTGATGGAGCACACACAGGAGTACGTCGACACCGCTCGCCGCTGAAGGACGCCGGACTTCCTCTTCCGGCACGCACAGGCCCTCGACGTCGAACCCATCATCGCCTATGGTCTACACCACCTCAGCGGGTACGGCTCTCAACCTCCCCCGAAAGGGGGCTGAAGCGCGCATGAAGGGACATTCAGCTCACAAGTACAGTCGGCTCGTGCTGGCTATGGGGCGGGTCGACGAGCTCGGCAAGTAGAGCGCACAGCTGACGACCGACCTTGAACAGGTACGTGCGGATGCAGACCATCGCTTGGACGTTTCACTAACCTTCCGGGGCCCATCGCCAGCCACCGCTTCACGTCCCGCAACGCAAGCCCAGCAAGCACATTATGGCGGGAGCGCTTCGGTCCACGACCGGCGCCATCGTCTTTTTTCGTCGTCCTTGAAGTCTTCATCGGCGAGCAAAGATTCATCACGAAAGTCCCTAAACATGGGCTCAGACAGCAGAGCCTAAGAGAGGATTCGAGATGCGATTCAAGGCAAGACGCAAAACAGGTTCGGGAATACTGCTGATCTCTTTCTTGATACTGTCGATACTCCCGGCAAAGATAGCATCTGCCGAAGAGTACGAAACGAATACTATTTCTAATTCGACATTGGATAAGGGAGTCGAGTGCAAATACGCCCTGTACCCAAGGGTGCACAGTTGTATCACTGGACACCGGGCGATGAAACTTGCGAAAAAACACACGATCAATCTGGTACTTGAAGACGGCGTCGGCGAGAATACCGCAGCCAAGGCCCAAAGACTCTTCGAGGAACGAGGCCTCACCGTCACGAAGACTCAGCAAGACGCGTCAGCGGGTGATATTGACGTTCTGATCGGTATCGACAACAACAAGGGAGCCGATCACGAGTACCTAGACGGAAAGTTCGACCCGGCAATTTCAGTGAAAAGAGAGGACGGCTATGCGCTCAAGATCTCTGCAGCGGATAGAGTCATCGCCATCATGGGCGCTGAAAACAGCGGCGCGTTTTACGGTGTCACTACGCTCGATAAGATCTTGGAGCAGGCGGACGGCGTTCTCAAGGACACGCTGATCGAAGATTATGCGGACGTAAAATTTCGCGGCTTCATCGAGGGCTTTTACGGCACACCATGGTCGCACGAGAACCGCAAGGACTTGATGTCGTTCGGCGGCGACTTCAAGATGAATTCCTATCTGTATGGGCCCAAGGATGATCCCTATCACGCGTCACGCTGGAGGGAGCCCTATCCCCCCGAGAAGCTCGCCGAGCTGAAAGAACTGGTCGACAAGGGGCTGGAAACCAACGTTGAATTCGTCTGGGCCGCCCATGTCGGTGGCAAGATCAATCTTGGCTCTGATGCCGACATTCAGGCGCTCAAGAACAAGTTCGACCAGATGTACGGAATCGGCGTCAGGCAATTCGCGATCTTCTTTGACGACTCCGCAACGAACAACGACCAACTCGTGAATTTTATCACGCGGATAGACAGTGAATACATCAAGCCCAAGGGCGATGTAAAGCCGATCATCTTCTGCCCGCAGTACTACCGTAAGGACAGTGGCAGTCAAGCAACGATCAACTACCTGAAGAGTATCAGCAGGTTCCCGAAAGACGTAGAAATCATGTGGACGGGCGATAACGTCGTTTCGCCGGTCAAGCAGAGCGTCATCGACTGGGTCACCCAATATATCGACAGGCCAGTCTATATGTGGTGGAACTATCCGGTAAATGATCTAGGACGCGCGGGCTATGTCCATATGGGGCCGTCCAAGGGTCTCTACCCGGGTGTGAAGAACATCTCGGGCTTTGTCTCGAATCCGATGAATCAGGCGCAGGCGTCCAAGGTATCGCTGTTCAGCGTCGCGGATTATACATGGAACACCGACGAATATGATGCGGAGTTGAGCTGGCAAGACTCGTTTGACCACGTCATCCGGGATGACGCCAAGGCGGCTAGCGCATTGCGCATCTTTTCGGCGAACGCATCAAACGGCCTGAACCCGTTTAACACAGGCGAATCAAGCTACCTGCTGCCCCAGATGAATACCTTTAAGCAGCGGTTTGCGGCCGGCGAAGATATTTCCAAGTCTGGCGCGTCCCTGGCTCGATCATTCAAAGACATCAGCAGTGCCATAGACACACTCAAGGAATACCAAGGTACGAACGGTATCTCGGGGGAGCTCACGCCTTGGCTGGACAAAATGAAGAAGATTGCACAGACGAGCAGAAGCACTGTGCAGGGAATCCTGAAGTTGGATGAAATATCTGCGAATGATCCGGCATCCATCCAGGCGGCCATGAACTTGATTTCTGAGCGCAGAGCAGAGCTTAAAGCAGCAGTGTCATCCTCGGCAAAGGTCGTTGCGCAGAAGGAGATCGTTCCCTTCACCGAGGAGATCCTATCCCTGCTGGAAATGCAGCTTATGAAAACGCTCTCCCTGCCGTCCAAGATGCAGGGTTTCGGCAGCACGACCCTCGACTACACGAGGATGCTGGACGGCGATACGGCGACGGCGGCCGACTCGGGCACGGTGGTGTCGCGCGGCTCGTACTTCGGCGTGAATCTGGGCAGGAAGGCGCATATCGGCAACGTACTCATCGTGATGGACGGCGCAAAGTACTATAAAAAGGGTGTGCTCGAAGCATCAGTCGACAACAGCAACTGGACAAAGGTTGCGGAATTCGAAACGAGCACGGTCTCTGCGCAGGGACTTGACCTTGACGCACAATTCTTGCGCTACCGAGCCACTGACGAGTTCACCGACGAGAACACCGGATCGCCGAATCGCGGCCTATCCGTCAAAGAGTTTCAGGTGAACGTGGAAGAACCCGCAGAGGTCTATACCAACGTATCCGCGCTGAAGAATCAGGTGCTGACGTTCGAAGGCGCTTCCGCAGCACTGCGGAACGTCGCTGAGACCACGCTGGAACCCGGGGACTATTTTGGATTCCAATTTAACAGGCTGAAGAACGCGCACTCTCTGAAGATTGACGATGGCCTCAAGTTTCTGACCGTCGAGTTTTCGGAAGACGGAAGAAACTGGAGCGCGATGTCTTGGTCGGATCCACACATCAATGCGGCTAAATACATTCGTGTGAGGAATGCGTCTCAGGAGGCAAGGAACTTTGCGCTTACGGAGCTTTCCGTAAGATTCGGCGGTTCAACGTCCCTGTCGGCAACGGCTTACAACGCCAGCATTTATTCGGGGAATGCGAGTAATATTGTGGACGGTGATCCGTCCACGTATCTCTGGCTCAGGGGATCGGGCGGAAATCGGTATTTCGTATTCGACCTGGGAAGCGAAATTCCGATTCATGACATGCTCGTCAACTCCGACAAAGACATATTGTCCTCCGGTAAGATCGAATTGAGTTCGGACGGGGTCAGTTGGCGTGACCCGATCACCTTCGCCAACGCGGGAAGCGATAATGTTGTGCACGTTGGCGGCAAGTCCGCCCGTTATGTCAAGCTGACCGACGGCGTGCAGAGCAATTGGCTCAAGATCAATGAGGTCAAGGTTAATACAACCGTCAAGGAGGACGCCTCTGTTCTCTCAGCCGATCTAAGCGGCCTGGAGAAGTTGCTCGACCTCGATCTCTTCAGCTATGTCGACGTCGGCAACACGGCGGGGGAGCTGACCTACAGCAACGTCAATACCCCGGACGCAACCAATCTGATCCTGCTGAAGAACGAGGGATCGGAAGTTAAACTGAAGGTCAAGAAATTTGCGCAGGCCGGCGCAGCAGAGACCGGAGATCCGGAATGGATCGACGCCGGAACATTTTCCGGCGCGTATCAGAACATCGATCTGCGCAAGTATGCGCCGATCGCCGAATTCAAACTGGAATGGGGAGCCGGATCCGGCCTCCGGCTAAACGAGCTTAATGTCGGGAACAGCGGCCAGTGAGCCGCAGCACCGCGTACTACAGCAGTAGATCTTGTGACGGTTGATCGATGCTGTCGTTGATTGGTCATGCTGGTGGACGGGGCGATTGCAAAGCCCCGGGGATCTTGTGAGTGTGCAGGTCACAGCAGTGTGACGATGGTGTATGGATGCGCGACCACACGCAACGAAGCTCCGTTGTGGAGGTGACCTTCCCAAGTCCCCTTCGTGCAACGGAGCTTCGATGTGCCGCCAGTCTGCCACCGTCTGTCCGGTC
>NZ_JBHVFU010000146.1:0-4394 GCF_042801455.1 Streptomyces sp. NPDC057565
CGGCGTCCTTGACCGAGACCAGGTCGCCGTTGTTGTACGTGTACTCCGTTACCGCCCCGGCGTTGTCGGTGACAGTCTTCACCTGACCGTCCGGCATGAAGTCCAGCTTGGAGACCCTTCCCTCGGCGTCGGTGACCGTGTCCAGGTCTCCGCTTGCGTCGTAGGTGAAGGTGGTGGCACTGCCGAGTGGATCTGTTACCTGTGTCGGCTGGTCGAAGGGTCCGTCGAAGACAGCCACACCGGAAGTGCGGGCCTGCGGGGTGCCGTCGAGCTGGGTAGTCGAGGTGATGTGGCCGTTCGCGTCGTAGGTGAACTTCGTGCGTCGGTCATAAGGGTCGACGATCGCCTCGATCCGGTGATCCGTCCCACCGCGTTGGTATGTCGTCGTGCGGGCGAGGCTGCTTCCGTGGGCTTCGGTGTCCTTGACGCCGTACCCATCCGCGTCGAACTCCACCCGGCGCACTGACGCGCCCGGCTGGGTCACCGTTGCAGATGTGACCTTGCCGGCTCCGTTCTGGGTGTAGGCGAAGGAGTACTTCGCGCCTTCGGTGAGGACCTGGTCCTTGACCCGTCCGTCCGCATCGAAGGTGTTGGTCATGTACGTGATGCCGCGGGCGTCGGTTGCCGTCGCGATCCGGTTGGAGGTGCCGTCGTACGTGTAACTGCTGGTCTTTCCCGCGGGATCGGTCACGGTCGCTAGGCGGCCGGCGGCGTCGTAGGTGTAGGAGGTGGTGCGGCCGGTGTTGTCCCGGGCCTCACGCACCCGGTGCTGAGCGTCGTAGGCAAGGGAGATCCAGTGACCGTCGGAACCGGTGATGCGGGTGATCTCGCCTCGGCCTGCGAGACGGGTGAACTTCAGAGTGTTTCCGTGCCGGTCGCGGATCTCCTTGAGCGCCGAGTACTCCGGGAACAGCCAGGTACTTCCGTCACGGAATTTCAGCTTCCATCCGCCGTCCCAGATGACTTGGGAACCTTGGAACGGTCCGGATGAGTTGACTGGGGCGAATACGCCGTCTGTCACTCCGTTGCCGGGGCTTGTGCGAACAAAGTGAACCTTGTTCCCGCCCGGCAGGTACAAGTCGACTTCTTGGTATTGCACCTCGGAGTGGAAGAAGGCGTTGTACGTAAGGTCTCGTCCGATCCCGAAGGCGCGGGACTGGGTGTCTCCCTGCCAGTAGGTACGGGTGATGTCTGTTGATCCGCTCCCCCCAGTCACCGCCAGGTCGGTGCGCGAATCCGTGATCATCCCAGTGCCGAGGTCAACGGGGTCACCGGACAGCCATTGGATGACATCATCGGCTCTTGACAGGTCCCAGGGCATCAGGTCGTTGAAATTGAACATCGCCCCGTGGAAGGCCCATACCCTGGTCTTCGCGTCCGGTACGACCTGACGGCCGTCCCTGGAGACCTGGCCGTGCCCGTAGACGTACCAGCCTTTCTTGACAGGGTCGTAGTCCATGAACTCCACCCGTGTGTCCGGTGCCGCATGGGTGTAGTTCGGGTAGATGATCTGCGCACCCTTGGGAAAAACGTACGTGCCGCCGGGCTGCACTGTGAAAAAGACTGGCACCACACTGTGTTCCGGCAGGGGGAACGGGGGGCGGTCAATCGGAATTGCTGTGATGCCCAGCTCGGTGACGGGCCTGCCGTGGTCATCGCGGACCACGGATCCCTTGGGGATGTGCACCTCGAGTCCGGGGATCTGCGGAGTTTTCAGCACCACATCGGAGGTGGCAGGAGCAGAGAAGCGGGTGGTGTGCTTCGTGTCCAGCGGAGTCATCCACACGGGGAAGCCAAGCTCTACCGTCGTGTCTGCCTCGGGGCGTATGTGGATGTCGAAGCGGCCATACTGCCGCTTTCTTGTGTTTGCGCTGGAGCCGTCGACTACGAGTGTGGTGTCCTGTTTGTCGATCCCGGCGAGCAGGAAACGGCCTTTGGAGTCCGTGCGGCCGCGCTGCTTCCCGACGCTGACAGTGACCTTGGCCAGCGGCGTCCCATCCAGTTTGAGAACGTGGCCGGTGAGAGCCGTCGCTCCGGGCGGCGCCCGCAGTGAGGGGGCGGTTCTGGGGGCGGTGCCTCGGCCGGTGATCCAGTCACGGCCGGCCAGGTTCGTCTTACCTGGCTGCCACGCATCGGGGCCCGTAGGCACAACTCCAGGGGGCGTCTGTGCCGTTTTCTGTCCCGTCGAGCCTGTCGTTGCATTCACCGGACTGTTGGCCGTTGCAGCCTTGGTGGCCGCAGGCATCGCGAGAGTCCATGTGCCGGTGGCGAGGGCGGAGGGGTCGACGACAAGAACGTACGTGCCGTCAGCCGGGAGTGCAGGCAGGGCGTAGGAGAGGGTCGTGGCAGAGGTGTATCGCTGGTTTACGAGCCACTTGCCTTCGGGACTGAAAATGCTCATGTCCCAGGCGCTAGGGGAATTTAGAGTGAGGGTAAGTTTTTGGCCTTTGGTGCCGGCGAAGGTGTAGTGAGCGTTCTGCCCGGCGGTGGAGATGACTGCAGGTATCCCGGGGCCGCCCGGATCCAGGTTCCCGGCATTGATGTCGGGGACCCGTGTGGCGGTGATCGCGCCGGTGGCCGGCTTGGCAGGTTGTATCTGCACGCGGTAGGTACCGCTGGTGAGCGGTGCTCGCAGATCCACTTCGCCTGATGACTTGGTTCCAAGCAGCACAGGGATTTCTGTGGTGCCATTCGGAGCTGTGACGGTGGCATTAGATGACTGCGTCAGTGTGTTTTCACTGAATTCCACAGCAGCGCCTTCGCCGGTCTCTGTGGGAACAGTGAACTCCAGTGGCTGGCCAGGTCGCGTGACCTCGCCTCGAGCCGCAGGTGTTGCCGCGGAAAGCGTGCCCGCCTGATGTGGGCTCGAAAGCCACAACGTTACACTTCCCGTGCCGCCTTGAGAGGGGGTCACCTCCAGTGTGTATTTTGCCCCCACCGTAAGCCCGGTGAAATAGTGAGCAAATGAGCCCGCCCCGCTCACGGTACCGAGGAGTTGCCCTGTACCGCCACTGTCATCGAGTAGGCGGATGTTCGTCGCCTCGGAAATGGTGTTTTCCGTGAGAGCAAAACCGATCGACGTGGCGTTGGACGCGGTGAACGCTGCGCGTATCTGTTGGCCAGAGCGGGCAGTCACTGCCGGTACTGATGGCCCGTCTGTCGTGAGCGACACCTCGACGCTGGCAGACAGCGTCAACGACACCGACCCGGTCAAACCCTGAGACGGGTCGATGATGATCAGGTATGTGCCCGTCTCGGCAAGGACAGGAACGGCGATCGTGGTTCCTTTGCCACCTGAGGCCACTATTGAGCTACTGACCACCTTCTTACCGGAAGGAGCAATCACGCTCACCGCAAGGTAACTCGCAAATGTGCTGCCGCTGACGCCTAGAGAAAGACTCTTGCCGGATACGCCTTCGAAGCCAGCCTCGATGTTCTGCCCGAAACGACTGTTGGCCGCCGTGACAGAACCTCCCGTGGTGGACAGCGGCCCCGCCCTGACAGGCGAGGACACCGTGAGCTGAACCGTCCCGACGCTCAGGTCGGACGGCTTGACAACAACGGTGTAGGTTCCTGTTGATGAAAGCGTCGGACTGTCCCACTGTGCGGTGGAGCCCCCGGAGACCCCGGAATTGGCGATCGTTTTGCCCTCGGGGTCGCGAACCTCAAGTGAGACATTTTTGTTGCCGAATCCTGTAGCGGCAATGCCAAGCGACTTACGCTCACCTGTGGCAGCGGTGAATCGGGCCCACCCGATCTGTCCGGAACGCTCGATCCGCAAGTCAACGGCCGGCCCCTCCGGATCTAGGGCACCTGCGTTCGCGTAAGTCGAGCCGGTCACGGTGAGGTTGCCCGTCCCAGCGTCCACGGGGTTAGCGACGAGCAGATACGCTCCGGTCTGGGGAAGTGAGTCAACGTTCATTGAACCGTTGGACAAGGCACTTGCGTACGCTGAAGAAACTGACTTCCCATCGGGTCCGTATAGCGTCACCGTCGCGGCCTTGGATATCTCACGCGTGTCCACCCCTATGCTCAGCGACGTGCCTGCTGTTGCGGGGAATTCCCACTGTCCGTCCTGTCCCGGACGAGTGATCTGCACTGTGTCAGAGGGGCCGACAAGATCGAGTTTGTGACGCACAGCGTGAGACGCGGTCACGGTGACAGCCCCGATATTTGCGGACCCGGGGTCAAGGACAAGCGAATACTGTCCAATCATCGGTAGGTCTCTGACATCCCAGTCCCCACCCTTTGTGCCAAGGGAACCGGCGGGGCCGACCTGCCTGCCCACCGGGTCGAGCAGTGAATCGCCCTGGGTTTGATGGAGACATCGAAGACCCGGAAGGATCCCCGTCATGGCTGCCCCCCGGAAATACTCCGACGAACTGCGTGAGCGT
>NZ_JBHVFU010000147.1:0-4203 GCF_042801455.1 Streptomyces sp. NPDC057565
CCCTCGACTACCGACTCTCGAACAGGCACGTCATCACTCATGACAGCCACACTGCCACCCGACCACCTTGACCAAAGACATAGGGGCACCCCCCCAGGGCTGACGCCATCCGTCGGGGCAGGGGCCGGAATCCCCAGCCCCTGCCCCGGCGCCCTTACCGTGCCTCGCGCAGCGAGGAGGGGTGAGGAAGACATGAAGCTGAACCCGGTGTTCGACACCCCTGGCACCCCGGCCGAGCGCTGGGAGCGCGCCGGCCTCCTCTTTGAGGCCAGGGACTACATCACCACGGCCCAGCTCCTCGACGGTCTGGTACGCGAGTTCCCCGAGCAGAACGCCACCCGGCTGCTGCTCGCCCGGCCATGAACTTCGGCGGCCCTGACGACTACCTGCGTGACCGCGGCGACCTGCGCACCCTGCTCAAGCGGCACGTCGGGCTGGACATCACCGAGGCGCAGCGGGCCCGCTGGGTGGAGCTGACGACCGCTTCCGCCCGCGAGACCCACATACCGGAGACGTGCGTCTCGATCTTCGCGAACTACCTCCTGGGCACGTCCCGGACCACCGCCCAGGTATCGCACCTCACCCCCGAGCAGGCCCGCGACTCGCTCGGCGCCTGGCACCACCTCTCGTACGACACGAACCGAAGGGACCCCGGTCGTGGACTGGAAGATCGACCCCGCCCACTCCTCTGTGGAATTCTCCGTCCGCTGCCTCGTCTCCACCGTCCACGCCCGCTTCACCGGCCTGCGCGGCCCGGTCGCCCTCAGCGATGCCATGGAGGGCGAGAAGCCCGAACTCCTCGGCTTCGAAGCCACGTTCGATGCCGGCAGCTTCGGCTCCGGCAACTCCCTACGCAACCAGCACATCAAGGGTCCCGACTTCCTCGACACCGCCACCCACCCCGGGGCGACCGTCCGCGTGGTGTCGCTGGTCAAGGACGTCGCCGACCAGTACCTGATGACGGTGGAGCTCACACTGCACGGCCACACCCGCACCGTCGACCTGGTCACCGACACCGCCGGCCCCGTCAAGGACGCCTTCGGCGTGCTGCGCGCCGGAGCCACCGCCACCGGCCGCCTCAAGCGCAGCGACTTCGGCGTCACCGCCTACCAGGGCTTCATCTCCGACGACGTCGCGTTCACCGTCAACGTCCAGGCCGTGCCGGCCTGCGTACCGGACGACCAGCTCCCGCCGTCCGGGACTGCGCCTCCACACCGTCGCCCGTGCCTTGGAGCGAACCGCTTCTACCAGGCCCCGCATTTGCCGCATGCGCCGTACTGGTCCTTATCCTCACGGTGTGCGTGCTCCTGCCCGGCCTCGGGACATGGTCATTCCGAGTCGAAGAACTGACGGCCGTTCGCCACTCCGAGCGAGGATGTCACCGCCAACTCGATTCCGATCTCCGACAGCCTGGCCAAGTGTGCCAGCCGCCGGACCTCCCATTCTTCGAGGCCCCGGGCGGGAAGCGCCTTCGAGGGCGTCCACCCGTTCATCGCTGCGGCGAGGCCGGCAGCGTCACCGAACGCTTTGGATGTTCCTGAAGCAGTGTGCGGCCGGACCGTTCCCGCAGCATCCCCTATCAAGGCCGCATGATCGGCCACCATGCGGTAGGGAGGGAGGTCGAATACCGGTTGCATGAAGACCTCCGACAGCCGAACAAGTCTGGCGAACTGTGGTGGCAAGGAGGAATCCGCCTGGGCATCGACCTCCTCAACCGTCCCAGGCATCAGCTCCCCTGACGGCAGGAAATGCGCGAAGTGCTTTCCGGAGCGCCCCGTCATGAGCCTCGAAAGATTACGCTCGGCAACATTCACATACCACACCCAATTGACCCGCTGCAGCCCTTCCTCCAGCTCACCGTTGGGCCCTGGAACCAGATAGCAAAGCATCTGCATGCCATGCGAACCGAAGAATGTGAATCGACCCGAAAGAAGCTCCAGCAAGTCGTCCGGCACCCGGGATTCGGACTCCAGTCCACGCCAGGCCACGTAGCCCGCGTACGCGGGACAAGCAGCGGGGTCGATAAGTCTTCGCGTGGTCGATCCGATTCCGTCGGCACCGACGAGGAAGTTGCCACGCACGGTGTACCCGTCGGAGAACTCAGCCGTGACGTCATGGCCTTCCACCCGCACACGGGCGAGCGAGCTGTCCAGGCGGTAGCACACCTCGGTGAGCGGATCGCGAAGCGCGCGGTAGAGGGTGTCCCAGGAAGTCATCAGCTGCGGGGCTTCGTAGCGCTCGGCCTTGCCGTGGATGTGGAGTTGCTGGCGTTCGTGCAGGGGGACGCTCACGGATCGCGCGGACGATCCCAGCCGCTCCAGCAGCATCTCGACCTCAGGCTGCATGACGATCCCGGCCCCGCGGGGCTCGGTCCGGCCGGCTGACCGTTCGTAGACAGCGACGTCCGCACCAGCGGATCCCAGTTCGTGCGCTGCCGCCAAACCTCCGACGGATCCACCGATGATCAGTGCCTTGAAGGCGTTCCTCTCACCCATCGTGATACTCCACTGTTCCGCGGGCGGGGTCCACACCATTGATCGTCGCATCTGCGGCGGACCGAGGCCACGGCGCGGCCAGGGCATCTCGTCCTCCCTGGAGGGGAAGCGACGAGCGAAGGCGACCGCCTCCTCGACGGAGTGCCCGGCATCCATAAGGCGCAGCGCTAGAGCGCCCGGGTCGATCCACGCGGCGCCCCGCGTCGGCCACGCCCAGTCAACGAGCCGGGCCCGTCCCCCTGTGATGAGGACGTTGTCGGGGGCAAAGTCCGTATGCAGCAGGGTGTCGCCTGCGAAGTACCGCGCGGTGCCCTCCGGCGCGTACGGAGTCCACCGCTCCTCAGCCTGTTTGATCTCGACGTCGGCCGGTGCGGAGATGCCCTGAAGCTCGGTGAGCGCCGCCGCTACCAGTGGCAGGTCCGGCGAGCCGGGCGCGTAGTCGGCGTGACGGTCGTCGACCCCCTCGTAGCCGAGGAGACTCCATCCGTCCAGCTCCAGGTGCCAGTACAGACGCGGGCAGGTGCGGGGCCACCGCCGCCTCACGGCGCTACGCACCGACCTGGGGATGGTCGGCCGGGATGCCGCTTTACGAAGACGCTGCCGCTCTCCGTCTCCAGGACGGAGGCGATGCCGGAGTTCATGCCGCCGCGCACGGTCACCACCTGGTGCACGGCGCCGGTCTTGTCGGCGACGATCTGGCGGATGTCTGCGGGAAGCTGCTCGAATGGAAAACACGGGAAGAGCAGCCGAAGCATGAGAAAATATACGCGAAGTCGCTGCAGGATCTGGGGCCTGTGCCGTACGGGAGACGCTGCCCGAAGTATGTTGGTTCGAACTGGGGTCGTCGCCAGAGACCCAGCTGAACGAGACGGGCCAGCCGCGGACCGGGCCGAACGAGACGATAGTTGCCAACGCCCATGTAGTCCTACGTGAATCGTCCCCGTCGATTCATAACGGGCGTGGGCCTCTGAAGCCCCAGCTGCGCCGCTTATGGGACATTCCACTTCTCCTACGCCATTGGACTGATGAACATGAAGACAACCTTGCGGAACATCAGTTTCGCCGCGGCAGCCTACTTCTGCTTGGAGGCTGGCATATTGCTCACATCAGCGAGTGGCTCCGTTGCCTCACCGCAGAATTCCCAAGTTTCACCGTCGGAACTTAAGTGCTACACGACCATCAGCAATCCAGACGCAATCGTGTGCTATCGGGTTTCGAAGCGGGCCCTGAACAGGGGCGGCCAAATTACGTTCCTCCCCTTCCTCATTCAGGTGCCCACACCTTCGAATCACCCACCTCCGATCGTCGTGAATGTTTTGCCGTCGCCCCTGCCCGATCCGCCTCCAGGGCAACTTCGACGCGAATCCTCCAGTGGCACCGAATTCTCACCCCAGCCTCCGGCTGGCTGAGATCGCCTTCACCGGGGTACCGCCGGGCTCCCCGCAGACTGCCGAGCGGTGCCCTCATCCTTCGGGATGGCCATCAGGCAGATGTTGCCATGCCGAATCCATACGTACCGTGGGTGTCGTCGGAGGCGAGCTCGTAGCCCTCCCAGTGCTTGTCCCGGCTGGGCGGCTGATTCAGCTTCACCTGATTTCTCCCAGGATGCTCTGGCCTTCAGGACTCTGCTGAGGAATGCGTGATTCGAGCAGGACTGGGTCGTTGTTCCTCCGTGACTGTTGTGGTTATGGGCGGGAGGGCCGAGAGG
>NZ_JBHVFU010000148.1:0-4027 GCF_042801455.1 Streptomyces sp. NPDC057565
TCCGCCGCTACATCATCTGGCGAAACCGCCATGCCGAGGACCAACGCCTACAAGCCCTCGTCAACAGGGCAAACGTTGCCTGATACGGCACTAGCGAGCTCCAGCTCAGCAGGCGTTCGGATCCGCTTGGTGCTGCTGGAGGATCTGCGCACTCCAGGTGTCCACCACGGGACTACGTCGGTAGAAGACGTTCGGCTGTACCGGGTCGCACGTCACCAGGAGAATGTCTCCCTGGCCGAGCACAACATTCCGCTGGACCTGTGTGGAGCGACGTTTGCGATACCGCATGACCTCAAGGTGCAGCGGATGCGGACCTGGGGGCAAAGGGATGAAACGAACCTTTCTGATGCTGGTCCGATCCACGCTGCAGAGATCGCGCCCACTTTCGGTGACCGACACCAGGCACCACTTGAGTGACATGCTGCGGGGCCCGTCACGCAGGTCCACCTGCAACAGCAGCCCGGTCTGGCCTCGGCGGCGGGCTCTGTGGATCAGATAGCGAGAGCGCCATTTCAACCGGCCGTCGAAGCCGCTATTCACCTGCACCGCAATGTCCCCCACCCTGCCCCCATCTGCCGGCCGACCAAGTCCCCAGACGCCTCAGGCTGGCACGGACAGGCAAGATCCAGAAGAACCACGACCGGCAGAGTGTGAGGGCAGAAGCCTGCCGGAGAACAGTAGTGACACGCCCCCCACGCTCACAGGAGCCACCGTGCCTCCCAAACCCATCGACAAGTGACGTCACTGCTGGGTTCTGGCCCGGGTCGCCCGCCTGCCGGTCGTGGGTGCCGTGACTTCCGGGAGGGCGGTGACACGGCACCGGCCCGGAAGCTTCAGGACGCTGGCGCCATTCAAGGTCGGCCTGGGCGCTGCTGACTCACCCTCCGTGCCCGGTGGGGTGCCAGGGCTGTGACGCGCGAGCGGGCGGCGTGTTCGTCACCTGGCCGGCCCGCAGCCGGCTCGTCTGCTGGTGCCTCGTCGGCCATGGGGCGTGGTGAGTGGTATCCGGTGCAGCACCGGAACTCTGCCGGTCTTTGGCCTCACTATCGAGCGGACTGCCCGGTACTCGCCATGACCGTTCGCGGCTGGTGACACGTTCGTGAATGACACCCGGACCTCGGCGATCCTCTCGTCGCCAGGATCCTCTCACCGTTCAAGATCAATCTCGTCGATACTGGCTGTTCCGTTGGTCCCCAAGGCCGGATGCGCTCTGGCTAAGAGCTATCACGTAATACGGGTCGGGACGTGCCTCACCGCGATGGGTGCCTTGTTTACTGGATGTCGAGCTTGAGGTTGTGGAGTGCTGCAACCCCGGCAACGGCGTGGTTGATCGCCTCGCCGCGGCGCCGGTATTGGCGCAGGATCTGATGGTCTTTGAGGCGGGCGATAGTGTGCTCGGCGACGGCCCTGCGTTTACGGAACCGGCGGTAGTTCCGGTCTTTGATGATGCGCCCGTCCGGGCTGCGGCGGGGTGTTCGGATGCGGTCGCTACCGCGGTAGCCGCCGTCACCGGACAGGCGTGGATGGTCGGGCAATGTGATGCCGACGGTTTCGCGGAAAACGACGATGTCGTTGCGGTTGCCTGGCCACGCGTCCCCCACGGCGACGACGCGCCGGTCGCGGGCCCGGCAGACGACCTGGACATTCACGCTGCGCCGGTAGTTTTTGCTTTTCGCGGTGCGCTGCTGGTCGTGGACGGGGATGAGTGTGCCGTCGACGAGCCATAGTTCGCGCCGGTCGGTGGGCGGTGGTCCGAGAAGCTGCGTAAGCGGCTTGGCAAGCCGGGCGATGACGCGGTGAGCGGCGGCGTGGGAGATATCGAAGAGGGAGCCGAGTTGCTGCATGGTGAGGTCGGTCCGGTAGGCGAGCACCATCAGCAGGACCCTGTCGGCGAAGGGCAGTGCCCAGGGCCGGCCGCGGCCGATATCCGGCTTGATTTCCCACAGCTGCCCGACAAGATGGTGCATCTGCGGCCTGGTCAGGCCGGTCCAGGCACGGAGGTCGGCCGAGGTACAACAGGCAAGACGCAGGCGCATGAACGTAATCGTAGAGCTCGAAGTTCTGCCATCGCGCGGAGCGTTGTCAGTGGGGTCTTGTAGCTTTGGCGTTGGTTGCCGTACCGGCCTCGGTGCGGACAGGTCACGTTGACGAGCATGAGCAGAAAAGGACGTCAGAGGTGAGCACAGAACTGACTGACGCCGCGCTCGCCTCCGATGTACCGGTTTCCGGCGCGCCTCCTGCGCGCCGGTTTAGGGGTTGTGAGCTGCTGTCGGTTTGCTGAGCTGAAGTGAGTGGTGGTGTGTGGGAGTGAGTCCTGTCGGTGGGTTTGTGGGGGTGGGAACGGGGGTTCTGTGGTCGAATGGGTGACCTTGGCGGCTGCTGCTCGTTGGGCTGGGTGATGGGTGTCCGGCCTGGTGGGAGGGGGTGATGTGGTGGGTGGTGTGCGGGAGTTGGCCGTGCCCTTCGTGGTGCCGGGGCCTTGCGGGGTGGCGGTCCGGGACCGTCTCAAGCACCTCACTCCCCGGGACGAGATGGTGCTGCGTGCGGTCGGTGAGCATCAGGGTGCGCTTGCTTCCCGTGATCTCAAGGCCCGCTGTGCGGATGGTCTGGAGCACAGTGCGGACACCTGGGCAGCGCGTAAGCGGGACCTGACGAAGGAGTCGTCGTCGCGGATCGCGGGTGCGATCACCAAGGCCACACACGATCAATGGGCGCTCGCGCGCCGTTGCCAGGCCGCGCACATTCAGACGCTGGCAGCCGGGATCAAGATGCTGCGGCACCGCCTGTCCCTCCCGGTCGGTGCACCCGGAACGAAGCGGGCCGCAGGAGGCTACCACTCCCGGACTGAGTGGTTCCACAAGTCCCGCCGCCTCGCGGCCCTGGAGGCGCGGCATGCGGCCGTTGTCGCCGAGTGGCAGGCCGGGCGGGTGCGGGTGGTGCGGGGCGGCAAGCGTCTGCTCAACACCCGCCACCACCTCGCCGAGGCCGGGCTCACCGAGGAGCAGTGGCGGGAACGCTGGGAGGCGGAGCGCTGGTTCATCGGGGCCGATGGTGAGTCGGGGAAGCGGTTCGGGAACGAGACGATCCGCGTCACCCCGGACGGTGAGGTCAGCATCAAGCTGCCTGCCAAGCTCGCGCACCTGGCCAACGCCGGGCACGGCCGGTACGTCCTCGCCTCCCGGATCGGCTTCGCGCATCGGGGTGTGGAGTGGGTCGACCGCATCGCCGCGAACCGGGCCGTCGCCTACCGCATCCACCTCGATACGGAGCGCGGCCGCTGGTATCTCACCGCGTCCTGGCAACGCCCCGTCGTGAAGACCATCCCGCTGGAGGCCGCCCGCGCCCGGGGCATGATCGGTGTCGACACCAACGCCGACCACTTCGCCGCCTACCGCCTCGACCGGCACGGCAACCCGGTCGGCGGGCCCCGGCGGTTCGGCTTCGACCTGTCCGGGACCGTCGGTCACCGCGACGCGCAGCTCCGCCACGCGCTGACCCGCCTGATCCACTGGGCGGTGCAGGCCGGGGTCGCAGCGATCGGCATCGAAGACCTCGACTTCAGCACCGAGAAGACCCGGGAGAAGCACGGCCGCAGGAAGCGGTTCCGGCAGCTCATTTCCGGTATTCCGACCGGGAAACTGAAGGCCCGGCTGGTGTCGATGGCCGCCGAACAGGGCCTGAGCATGGTCGCGGTCGATCCCGCCTACACCACTTTGTGGGGTGCCCAGCACTGGCAGAAGCCACTGACCACCTCCCACCGCACCATGTCCCGTCACGATGCCGCGGGCATCGCGATCGGACGACGCGCCCTCGGGCACCCGGTCCGGCGTCGGACGGCACCGCCCCCGCACGACCGGAGCGATCGTGCGGGGCATCGGACCGCCCAGGCCGGACCAGGTGACCGGGGGCGTGAGGGAACCCGCCCACCCGCCACGGACCGGCCGCCCGGAGGGCCGTCACCGAACGGGACGCGAACGCGGGAACCCAGCGCATCCAACACCGTTCGGGATGCGCCCGGTACGCAGCA
>NZ_JBHVFU010000149.1:0-3935 GCF_042801455.1 Streptomyces sp. NPDC057565
ACCCACATCTCCCGCCTCGAAGCCCTCATGCTCGCGGCCTGACAACCCGTTTTGCGGATTCCTCAGCAGAGTCCTTCAGGCGGGGAGGGAATCCGGTCCTGAACCCTGCGGCGCGGAGCGCCGCGGTTTCGCTTCGGAATGCCTCGCTCGCGGAGCCGCGTTTACCTGTGTCCCTTCACGCTGCGGCGCTTGCCGCGGACACCTCCGGCCTTGAAAGAGGTCGTTGGGGCTTGCGCCGACTATCCTCATTCGAGAAGTGACGTGGGTCACATGATGTGTGTTGAGCTGTACACCTAGGCACTATCCGTATCGACCGGTGAAACCAGGACGCCAGTGCAAGGATGAGGCCTGCCATGATTGCTGGGCGGTGTTGCCGAGCATTGCGGGCTGCGATGTTCGCATCCGTCTGTGTGCTGCTCACCTCCCTGGGGCATGTCCTGATGTCCGGCACCCACGTGCCGTGGTGGGCCGTGGTGCTGGGGGCCGCCGTGACCGGCGCAACCGCATGGCTCTTCACCGCCCGAGAGCACGGACTCCTTCCCGTCCTGGGCGCCTCGATCGCGGCCCAAGCCGTCCTTCATTCTGCGTTCTCCCTCGCCCAGGCAGCCGTGCAGCCCGCGCTCCCGAATGGCGCCTCGATTCTGCAGCGGTGGGCCGACCACGTCCTGTGTCGCAACCCGCCGTCGGAGCCAGTTGCCCGAGCCGGACTCGTGAACATGGCACTGGGTCGCTTTCTCCGCACACCGCCGACAGGCTCGGTGCAAGCTCCTCCACCCTCGGAGTACATGAGCCACGACATGGCTGCCATGCACTCGATGAGTCACACGGCACTCCTCGGGCACGGCAGCAGTGTCATGTCGCCGGGCGGCATGGTCGCCGCCCATCTGTTGGCAGCTTTGCTCGGCGCCCTGTGGCTCGCTCACGGCGAGCGGGCCGTCTTCCGCATCCTGCGTGCGGCCCCTGGGTGGCTCGTTGTACCTCTGCGGCTCCCGTTCGTGGTGCCCCGTCCACCGCATCGCCCGCGTATGCGCACAGCCCGGGACAGTTCGGCGCGCACACCACGTGAGTTCCTGCTCGTACACGCGATCACCTCACGGGGGCCGCCCTGCGGGATCGCTGTCCTCTGACGACAGCTGTATTCCCGCACCGTTGAAGGATGTCTCCTCGGCGTTCACCGGTCGCGGGCATCGGCCGTGTGCGCACGGCCGTACCTCCATCACCGGGCCCGGCGACTTCACGCGCGGCCCGGACCAGCATCCTGCGAAGGACACCAGGTGAGCACTCCTGCCCTGCCCCGGTCGCGCGACGAAGCGATAACAGCCTGGGCGCTCGCCGCCCGTGGCGGCGACCCTGTCGCCATCGAGCGTTTCGTCCATGCCTTGCACCGAGATGTACGCCGCTACATCGCCTACCTCGGTGCCGATCCACAAGCGGTCGACGACTTGACCCAGGACACGTTCCTGCGAGCCCTCGGTAGTCTGCATCGCTTCGAAGGCCGGTCCTCAGCACGTACATGGCTGCTGTCCATCGCCCGCCGGGCAGTGGTCGACAGCATCCGCTACAGCGCTTCACGGCCTCGCCTTTCGCGCACCGATGACTGGGAGCGCGCCGTCGAACGCGCTCAGCCACGGGGTCTGCCCGGCTTCGACGACGGGATCGCCTTGTCGGACCTGCTCGCAGGTCTTCCGCACGAGCGGCGCGAGGCCTTCGTCCTCACACAACTCCTCGGTCTGCCCTATGCGGAGGCGGCTCTCGTCAGCGACTGTTCGGTGGGAACAGTGCGTTCACGGGTCGCCCGTGCCCGGATCGCACTCATTGCACGATTGGATGATGCCGAACGTCCCGTCCTCTCCGGGGCTGATTCCTGACATACCGGCACGTGATGGCCGCCGTTCTGGCTTCGTCGCCTGTAAGCATCGGCGGCCATCGGCGCGTCAGTCGGCTGTGGGGCCCCTTTTCCATGTGCAGGGACTGAGAAACGCCGGAGCGCCAATCCGTGGGCCAGTTCTCCCCACCAGGCGCCGGGCCGATCAAGCTCGATCCCATCGGGATCGGGCACGGAGGGGGACTGATTGCGCAGCTGTTGAGTGACCTCAATTCTCGCTGATATGGGTCATGAAGACGCACGGCGAGTGACTCCCACACTCAGTTCGAAGCGACATCCAGTGTTCTGCATTCGGTGCCGGGGCCCGTACGGAGAGAACGCGATCTGGGGGATACGTGCGCGGTTCGATCAGCAGGGGAGGCAGAGTCGGTACCTTGCCGCGCCGCCTGACGGGTGCGGATCCGAGCCCCGTCATTCAGCCGGCGACGTCGCGAGGTGTCTTGCGCGGGATGCAGAAGAGCGCGAGGGTGGCGGCCGTCAGGTACGCGGCCGCGCCGATGGCCATGCTGGTCCGCAGCCCGGTGGTGAAACTGGCTGCGGCGGCCAGCAGCGAGCCTCCCAGCGCGACCCCCGCGGCGCTGCCGATCTGGCGAGTGGTGTTGAACAGGGCTGAGGCGGTGCCGGAGTACGCGTCCGGGGCGGCTGACATCACGGTGGCGGTTGATCCGGTGAGGGCGAAGGATGTGCCGAAGCCCGCAGCCATCATCGGTGCCACGAGCAGTAGGTAGTCCGGGTTCGGTCCAGCGGCGGCCCAGCCGGCCAGACCTGCCGCTCCCAGGAGCATGCCCGAGACCACAAGCGGGCGGTGTCCGGTGCGGCGTGCCAGTCGCCCGGACAGGACGGAGGCGAACATGGTCATCGCCACCGCCGGGAAGAGGGCGACCCCGGTGCGCAGTGCGCTCAGGCCGCGCTGGTGCTGGAAGTACAGGCTGGCTGTGAAGATCATGCCGTAGAAGGCGAAGTTGAACAGCAGGCCGACGGCCGCTCCACCGCTCATCGGGCGTGAGCGCAGCAGCCGCAAGGGCAATACAGGGTTGCGGGCCAGGCGCTCGCGAAGGACGAACGCGACGGCTGCAAGCAGGCACAGGCCGGCGCCGGTGAGGATCAGAGGGTCCGCCCAGCCACGCCGCCCGGCTTCGTTGAGGACAGCGATCAGCAGGGCCACCGTCGCGATCAGCGCGCACTGGGCAGGCCAGTCCACGGCGCGGTCCGTGCGACGGGCCGAAGCCGGTACGTGGCGCAGCGTCAGCAACAGGCAGGCGCAACCGACGGGCAGGTTGATGAAGAACACCCAGCGCCAGCCCACGGTGGTGACCAGGAGCCCACCCAGGAGGGGCCCGGCGGAAGCGGCGACGCCCGCCATGGAGCCCCATAGGCCGAAGGCCCGGGAGCGCTCGGCGGGTGAGGGATAGGCCTGCTGAAGAAGGGCGAGGGAGCCGGGCACGATCAGTGCCGCGCCGAGTCCTTCCGCCAGCCGGGCGGCAACCAGGGTCCCGGTGCTCTGTGCCAGCCCGCAGCCGGCCGAGGCGGCGGTGAACACCACCACCCCGGTACAGAAGATCCGGCGGTTGCCGAGCCGGTCCCCCAGCGCGCCGCCGGTGAGCAGCAGGCCGGCGAAGATCAGGGTGTAGCCGTCCGTGATCCATTGGATCCCGGTGAGCGAGGCCGACAGTTCCCGTCCCACCACCGGAACGGCGACATTGATGACGGTCACATCCAGGATGACCATGAAGTAGCCCGCGCAGACCGCGAGAAGCGGTGCCAGGAGCCGACCCGAAGCCGCAGGCCCATCCGGTCGATCGGCCTGGGGGCTACCGGCATGTGCCATGACGACACGATATGCCCGAGATGAATGCTTCCCGTGGCATGAGCAGTCCGGCAGCGTGCCGAGCTGTCACGCCGAACCGCGTCGTCACGGGCAGGTGCAGGAGCTGATGGATGTCATGGCGCCGGATGTGGTCCTGATCGCCGACGGCGGCGGGCTTGTGGCCGCCGCTCTGGAACCGGTCCACGGTATCGAGCTGGTGGCGCCGCTGCTCGCGCGCGCACA
>NZ_JBHVFU010000150.1:0-3876 GCF_042801455.1 Streptomyces sp. NPDC057565
GGCTGGCTGCCCTGAACTTGTCGCCCGGTTACATCCCTTCCACCTCTTTCAAGCTGGGACGATGCCCGAACTCCTGGACGTACACGCGTAGTGCATGAACAGGTTGGACAACACGGGCGAAACCGCCGAGCCCTGCGGGCTGCCGCGGTCCCGGGCTTGCAGGCTGCCATCCGGCCGCTGCAGCGGGGCTTTGAGCCACCGCTCCACATACAGCAGGACCCACCGCAAGTCGGTGTGGTGGGCGACCGCCTTGAGGACGAGATCGTGATCGAGGTTGTCGAAGAAGCCCCGGATGTCCAGATCGATCACCCAGTCCGTCTTCCAGCACCTCTCCCGGCACACTGCGACCGCGTCCAGCGCACTGCGGCGGGGCCGGTAGCCGTAGGAGTCCGGGTGGAACACAGGCTCCACCAGCGGCTCCAGCACCATGGCCACCACCGTCTGCGCGATTCTGTCCGCGACCGTGGGTACTCCGAGGATCCTGATCCCGCGTCCTCCCGGCTTGTCGATCTCCACCATCCTGACCGGCGGCGGGAAGTAGCAGCCTGACGACATGCGATTCCACAGCTTGTAGAGGTTGCCCTTCAGGTCAGCCTCGAACTGCTCGATCGACTCACCGTCGACGCCCGCCGCGCCCCTGTTGGCCTTGACCCTCAAGTACGCCTCGAACACCAGGTGTTTCGAGATCTGAAACGACTTCGATCCGCTCGTCTGGTTCATCCCGGGCACTCCGGTTGGCCACCAAGCAGACCCGGACGATCCGTCCCCTTCGCTCCATCCGCATTACCGGATTTCACCGCTACTACGAGACGGTCCGCCCCCGTGCCCCGCGTCGGTACTCGACCCCTTGCGGTTTTGTCCGCTTGGGGTTCTCCCTCTCGCCGCCGGCCCACCGGGCCGGCCGCAGCATCGGGGCGACAGGTTCCCACGTTCCGTGCAAGAGCCCGGGCCAGGCTCGCGCCGCCTCCATGCCGGACGCCGTCTGGGCAGTCAGCAGGCTCCCCCCAGACTTGTCCCGGAACCCAGATCATGCCCCGGTTTCGACGCCATTGAAGAAAGTTACGACACGTCATCAGCGGTTCGCTCACGCTCGCCTTCCCGACCCCTACCTGACGCGATCACTGCCGCGCCTTTTGCCGCAGCGCTCACCACGACCGGCACTTAACCGACGCAGCCTGCGGTGGTTTGGAGCCTCCCCCTGCAGGGCGACCCCGGAGGACCTACCTCCATCTCCTGCACAGCACCGCTTCCAGAAGCTCCTACATCAACGCCTCCTTCAGCGTTCGTGGCACACGATCTGCGACTTCTCGTCCACCGAGAGCACCACCGCTCCCTCGGGTGGGTTGAAGTACAAGCCCACGACGTCGTAGACCTTCTCCACGAACAACGGGTCGGTCGACAGCTTGAAGGTGTCCGCCAGATGTGGCTTGAGCTGGAACTGGCGCCAGATCCGGCCGACGGTCGACTTCGACAGACCACTGTGCTGTGCCATCGATGCCCGCGACCAGTGGGTGGCGTTCTTCGGCAGCTGTTCCAGCGTGGTGACCACCACCGCTTCCACCTGATCGACGCTGATGGTGGGCGGCCGGCCCGGCCGGGGCTCGTCGGCCAGGCCGTCCAGCCGCTCGGCGAGGAAGCGCCGCCGCCACTTGCGGACCGTGTCCGCGGTCACCCGCAGATCCCGGGCGACCGCGACAATCGGCGGCACCTCCGGCCCCGCGCACGCCAGCACAATCCGCGCCCGCAGGGCCAGCGCCTGGGCCGATGTCGCCCGACGCGTCCACCGCTCCAACACCGCCCGCTCGTCATCAGACAGCAGCAATGGTTCCAGCTTCGGGCCCCGACGAGGAACTGACGCACCAGCAGCAGAAGTCACACAACTACTAACGATCAACTACTGGCGCAGGACACTAGTAGGGCTTTGTTAGGTGCCCCAAGTGATTCTCATCGGATAGGTTGTGATCTTCTTTCAGGTGTGACACCTGAGGAGATGGAAGAGGTCCGGCCGCGTCTGGAGGCCTTCGCCGCCGAGATGCTTGGCCCGCTGGCCCGGCGGGATCAGCGGGCCAAGGGCGAGCTGTACCTGCGCGGGCTGATGCTGGACGGCAAGCGCAAGTCGATGCAGCCGATGGCCGAGCGCCTGGGCGTGGACCACCAGCAGCTGCAGCAGTTCGTCTCCTCCTCGACCTGGGACTACTCCAAGGTCCGGGAACGGCTGGGCCGTTGGGCCGCAGCACACATCTCGCCCGAGGCGTATGCCATCGACGATGTGGGCTTTCCCAAGGACGGCTACGACTCGCCGGGGGTGGCGCGGATGTACTGCGGCGCGCTGGGCAAGCGCGGCAACTGCCAGATCGGGGTCAGCGACCTGGTCAGCGACCGCGCGTCTTCCGCCGTCGACTGGCGCCTGTTCCTGCCGGAGAGCTGGGACGACGCCAAGCAGGGCGAGGACCTGCTGCTGGCCGAGGCCATCCGGCGCCGCCGCACCAAGGCGGGCATCCCGGACACCGCACGGCACCGGGAGAAGTGGCGCCTGGCCCTGGACATGCTCGACGAGGTGCGCGGGGACTGGGAACTGCCCGACCTGCCGGTCGTCGCCGACGCCGGATACGGCGACGCCACCGGCTTTCGCGAGGGCCTGACCGAGCGCGGCCTGACCTACGCGGTCGCGGTCAAGGCCACCACAACCGCGCACCCGGGCGACGCGACGCCCGAGCGCCCGCCGTACTCCGGGCAGGGCCGCCCTCCCGTGTCCGCCTACCCGAATCCGCACACCACCCTGCGCGCCCTGGCCCTGGCCGCCGGACAACCGGCCACCCGCACCGTCACCTGGCGCCAGGGCAGCAGGGCCGCCAGGCACAACCCGAACGCCGAGATGCGCTCGCAGTTCCTGGCCCTGCGGGTCCGCCCGGCCAACCGATCCATCCGCCGGGCCGCCGACGGCGCGCTGCCCCAATGCTGGCTGCTCGTCGAGTGGCCACCCGACTCCGCCGAGCCGACCGACTACTGGCTCTCCACGCTGCCCACCGACACCTCACTGCGCGATCTGGTACGAATCGCCAAGATCCGATGGCGAGTTGAGCACGACTACCGCGAGCTCAAGGACGGCCTCGGCCTGGACCACTTCGAGGGCCGCAACTACGCAGGCTGGCACCGCCACGTCACCCTCGCCTCCCTCGCCCAGGCCTTCTGCACCCTGCTCAGGCTCGACCCAAAAGCCCCTGCGCCGGCCTGACCCTCTACGCGGTGCTCCGCGAACTCCAGGCCCTCCTGGCCACCTGGACCGGCGCCTGCTCGATATGCGGCCAACCCGCACCGACACCAAAACCACACCACCGCACCTAACAAAGCCCTACTAGGGCCTGTCCGACGGGTCGCGTCACCGACCCCGCACCCGACAGCACTGTCACCCGAATGGCGCAACATGGCGTGCCACCCACATAGGTGAAGATCAGGCTGACTAGGGCCTGTTCCGGGTTGAGATCAGCTGGTGGGGTGGAGGCTGCGCATCCAGATGAGGGAGCCACGTAGGTGGAGCCCTGCGAGGTAGCTGGCGGAGGTCTTGTCGAAGCGGGTGGCGAGGCCGCGCCAGTCCTTGATCTTGTTGATGCAACGCTCCACGCTGTTGCGTTCCTTGTAAAGATCGGCGTCGTGGCTGACGGGCCGTCCGCCCCGGCGTCCCTTCTTCTTGCGGTTCGCGGCCTGGTCCTTCTTCTCCGGGATGACGGCCTTGATGTTGCGTTTACGCAGGTGGGCGCGGTTGGCGCGGGAAGAATATGCTTTGTCGCCGGCGACGGCGTCCGGGCGGGTGCGGGGGCGGCCGACCGGGCCGCGGACCTTGATGCCGGCCAGGACGGCGGTGAACTGGGGGCTGTC
>NZ_JBHVFU010000151.1:0-3841 GCF_042801455.1 Streptomyces sp. NPDC057565
TGCTGACGGCCCGTGGTTTTCATGTCTTGTCTGAGGATGAGCTGAATTCAGCGGTTGATCTGGCGCTTCCAGACATTGACAACGGGGCGGTGACGATGCGCAATGCGATCTTCTCTCCAGAGGAGTAAGCGCATTTGCTTAGAGGGTGTCTCACGTGGCGATCTTGGCGAGCTTCTTGTAGCAGGTCATGACTGCGGCGAGCCCGAGGAAGGCGAGGAAGTGACCGCCCTTGCGTTCATAGCGGACGGTCAGGCGGCGGTATCCGAAGAGCCAGGAGATCGACCTCTCGATCTTCCACCGGTGCCTTCCGAGACGTTCGGAGGACTCCACGCCCGGCCGGGCGATCCGCGGAGTGATGTTGCGTTCGCGTAGCCACGCCAGGTTGCCGGCCGAGTGGTACGCCCTGTCGGCCCGGACCTTGTCCGGGTGTCGCCGACGGGGGCCGCGGCGTGAGCGGACGGCCGGGATCCCGAGGATGAGCGGGCGAAGCGCTTGGACGTCGTTGACGTTCGCGGCGGACACCCCGACGACCACAGGCAGTCCCTGCGCGTCGGTCAGAACATGCAGTTTGCTGCCCGCTTTGCCTCGGTCGACCGGATTCGGCCCCGTCAGCGGACCCCCCTTTTCGCGCGCACTGAGGCGGCATCGACGATCACGGAGCTCCAGTCGAGTCCGCCACGGGCTCCGATCTCGTCCAGAACCACGCGGTGCGGCTGACGCCACACTCCGGATGCGGTCCAGACGGAGAACCTCCGGTGAGCCGTCGCCGGTGATACTCCGAACGTCGGTGGCAGATACCGCCACGCGCACCCGCTGGTCAGCACGTACACGACGGCCGTGAACACGGCACGTTGGTCAATCGGCGCGGTGCCACCGCCCTGCGGGCGCGAGCGGAAGGACGGCAGTACCGGCTCGACTATTGTCCATAGATCATCCGGCACGAGCCGCTGCGACAGATCCCCACCCATGAACGATCATGATGCCGCTGCCGGGTGGCCCCCGGCGACGGTCGGTGTAGGCGTTGGGCTGATTGCCCCCTCCACCTCAGAATGGGCGCATGGCTCCTCTTTCCAACGACCCGCGCCCGTTGAACGCCGACGAGCGCGCAGTGCTTGAACACATCCTGTCGGCGGAGTTCGTTGGCGCGTCGCAACTGCGGAGTCAGCTGGACCGCACCGAGGTGATCGCCGTCTGGGGGCCCGATTCCGTGAGCGTCGACCTGCAGGTCCGGGAACCTTGCGAGCATGCAGCACTGCCGGAAGCGCTCGTTCCCATAGACGCGCAAGTCCACGACCCGTCCGGCGCCTACGTCGGCGAGATCCTCGTGTGGACGGACCGGGGAGCCACGCTCGCAGCCCTGGAGTTCGCCTGGGTCACCGACGAGATGCCCGCGTCTCTCCCGGCCATCGTGGACGGCCGGCTCAGCTGGCCAGCCTGACAGGCTGACCCCACACTGAGCGCCTATGGCCCTGCAGCGCACAAGATCGCCACGCGAGACACCGTCTAAGGAAGTGCAGCATGGGAGTCGATGACGCCGAGGCAGCGACGGACGACGAGCTGTTCCAGAGAGCGCTGTTCGAGGTCAGCACGGAGGAGACAGACGACGACCCCCTTCCGGCGCTGGTGGCGTTGCATCACCGGCCGACCTCCCATGTTTTTGAACGCGCGGTTCGTCTGCTGGCACACGAATCGCCGGATGAGCGAGAGCTGGGAGCACGGATTCTGCGCGAGTTGGGCCACGACGATGGAACGGGTCACCGGCCGTTCACCACGAAGACCATCAAGGCCATCCTGGCGGAGATGCCCGACGAGCCGGACCCTTGGGTTCTGGGATGGATGATCTCCGTACTGGATTACCACTATGCCCGGGAGGCCCTCGATCTGGTACTCAGCTACCAGGCGCACACAGCACAGCCCGTCCGGTTCGCGGTAGCTGCCGCGCTTCCTGCGCTGGCCGACGAGGAACACACCGAGGCCAGAGTTGTCGAGGCTCTCCTGACGCTGTCCGAGGACGAGAACGACTCAGTGCGCTGGTATGCCTTGTATGCGCTGTTCAACGAGACGGTCGGAATCACCGACGCGCAAAAGACAGCGTGGGCTAACACTCTGACCGAAAGAGGCAGCACGGAACGACGTGCCGAGCTGCGCAAGATCGCTACAACCCTCGACGACCATGCTGATAGCACCTTGCGAAATGCTCTCGAACAGGCATAGCGCAGTAGCCTGACCAGAAGTCGCGCAAGCCCTCAGGATCATCTCATTGCCCCTTGGGCGCATCTCCCCAGGACCGTCCCGCACTTTGACCTTGACGGCCAACAGGTCTACCACCTGGCGCTGGGGTAGCCGGCGGCGGTCGTACACCGATCAGTTCCCGACCGCCGTTACGTTTCCTGGCGCCCTGCACTCGATCGGCGTGCCGTCGGCAGCACGAGCCGTGGTCTCGGAATCGGGGAAGGCGTACGGGATGCGCCCAGGGAAGGCGTGCCCGTTCGGGTAGGTGTGCCAGGTCTGCTTGTCAGCGGGCTCAGGCGGCCTGTCCAAGGACGGCAGTGCTGAGGTCGTGTTCGCGCAGCGGGGTGAAGTCGACGTCGAGTTTCGGGTCGTAGGCGTCGGGCTGGATGCCGAGTTCGTGGGTGCTGTACTCGCCGAACCGGTTGATGTGTTCGGTCAGGTATGGCGAGATGTGGGCCAGGTCCTCGGGGTCGATCTCCCACCTTTCCTCCAGCAGCTGACGGACGATCTCCGCGATGTCCAGGGCGTTGTGGAAGATCACCGCGTTCGTGAGCAGCGCGTTGAACTTCATTGCCTTCTCCTGCTCGATGGGGTCGTTGTCGGCGATGACGCCGCGGTTGCCGAAACCGATCCCCTGGGAGAATCGGTTGAACGACTCCACCTTGTTGGTTGCCGCGGTCACCCGCCGGCGAAGCAGCGCGTCGGAGAGGTAGCGCAACAGCTGGACGGTGCGGATGACACGGCCGACCTCGCGGAAGGCGGCGTAGGTTGCGTTCTTCCTCGACCCCGACCGCAGCCGCTTGAGCAGTGTGGAGGAGGAGATGGTGCCCTCGCGTACGGAAACGGCCACTATGCCCCCGGCGACCACACACGGTGACACCAGCACCTCAAGGGCCAACGAATAGGCGTCAGTCGATTACGCGAGGTCGCCAGTTCTGGACCCCTGTGGCGGTCGGGGTGGAAGCGGTGCGGTCAGCTGCGCGGTATCGCGACTAAGACCGTGTCCTATGTGGTCTTGGCTCGTTGGGCTGGTCATGGGGCGGGGTACGTGGAGTTGGATTGTTCCGGACGGGTTGTGGGAGATCGCGGAGCACGCTGATCCCTCCGTCGAAGGTGCGGCCGCAGGGCGGCGGGACGCAGGACACGCCTGATGAGACGCTGTTTGCCGCGATCATCTACGTCCTGGTCAGCGGATGCGCCTGGCGGGCCTTGCCGCCGTGCTTCGGGATATCGAAGTCGACGGCCCACCGCAGGTTCCTGATCTGGTCCAGAGCCGGTGTCTGGGGCCGGCTCCACGAGAAGATCCTGCACCGCCTGGACGACGCCGACCTGCTCGACCTCTCCCGCGCAGTCCTCGACTCCGCCCACGTCAGGGCTAAAAAAGGGGCGAACTCACAGGTCCGAGCCCCGTGGACCGGGGCAGGCCGGGTTCCAAGATGCACGTCCTGTCGGACGCGCACGGACTGCCCCTCCTCGTCGGCCTCTCCGCGGCGAACACCCACGACAGCCTCGCGCTGAAGCCCATGATCGAGGGCCACCAAACGAGACACGACCCCCACCGCGGCCGGTACTTCAAACCCCGGCGCCTGCACGCGGACAAAGCCTATGA
>NZ_JBHVFU010000152.1:0-3505 GCF_042801455.1 Streptomyces sp. NPDC057565
CTCATCCGCCAGAACCACCTCGACCGTCGGCCGACCCATACGCGCCATGAACCCAGCCTACTTCTGCAATGAAATAAAGACTCAAGACACTAGATAGAGAGGGGGCGCCCGGGAAGTCCCTGCGCTCCAGAATCGACAGAGCTTGCGCGGCTTACCCGTCGCCGCTGTCTATTGAATGCGGCACCCGAAGCTGCTGTTCTGCCACCAGCTCACGCCTCTCACCATTTGTAGTCGGCCGAATCGCATTTGGGCTCGACTGCCTGATGAGCTGAGAGCGGTTCGGCCCCGGCACTTCCGCCGGGGCTTTCGTACTCCCTGCCACACCCCTGCCTTGGTTCCGCACGCCCTGAAACCGGAGATCCCTCATGGACGCACTCACCCTTGCCGCAGCTCTCGTGCTCGCTCTCGCCCTGCTCCACCGTTGTCTGCGTCGTCGCGATCTGCCGCGCACACCGGGCCGATGTCGTCGCCGTACTCCGGGCGCTGCCCGGACTCGTCACGGCCCTGCTCCGGCGGAAGCTGTGATGCCACCTCGACCCGGGGAGCAGCCCCCGTGGTGCGCGGCAGCCCCGCCTCGCCCGGGCCAGCAGCCGCAGCACCGCCTGGCTGATCCCCGGCCGGCAGCCCGGGCATCCGATGGACCCGACGAGCCTGCTCGACCAGCTCCGAGCCGCCGGATTTCCCGTCCAGCACGGCCGGGCCTCAGCAATCCGTCAACTGGTGCTCCAAGCCCCCGCACCCGTGATCGCCCGAGCCCTCGACTACCACGACAAGACCACCACCCACCTGGTCGTTGAAGCCGGTGGAACCTGGAGCCGATACGCCGCGGGCGATCACCGAAACTGAGCCCCAGCCATGAACTCATGCGGACCGGGCTGTCCTGGCAGCCCACCCGCTACCTTCCTCACATGGAACGGGCCACCATCCTGAGCAGCCTTGCCGCGCGCGGAACCGACACCGCCCCGCAGCGACTCACCGAACTTGCCGCCGAACTCGACATCCCGGCCGCCGACCTTCTTGTCGTTGCGGGCCACCCGGTGCCGGCGGACCTCCTTCCCCCGGAGCGCGACGCCAAGGTCTTGAGGCAGTTCGCCTACCGCGTCAGTCACTGCGACCACTCGCACCTGGCCGCGCTGGAGACCTTCGTTCGTTCGTTGCCCCGCGTGGACGCTCCAGGAGCCTTCGTACAGCCCGCCTGGCCGTCCCGACGCCCCGCCGAGACCAGGTTCGCCGCCCTGCTCGGCGAGTTGATCCGCAATCGCGGCTTCGGCATTCACGAACTGCCGTTCATGGGACTGTCCCTCAGCACGCTGCACGGGATGGTGTGGCGCTGGGAGCCGAGTCCGCACCGGCGGCAGCAGCTGTGTGCCATAGCCGGTCCGCTGGGCTGGGCCCTGCCCGATCTCTTCGCGGTCGCCGATGAGCCGTACTCGCAGGAGTTTCGCCCGGTGCTGCACTGCCGCCACCTCGGGCGGCTCTTCGCTGCTGCTGTCCCGTTGACCACCGCTCAGCTGATCGACACCGCCGAGGAGGCGGACCGGCTGAGTGTGCGTGAAGATCACGGGGCTTGGCAGCCCGTCTCGCAGGGCTTTGCCGAGGAGTGCCCGGACTTCCCCTGACAGCAAGAGCTGCTTCGGTTCCTTCTGGCATGGTCGGGCGCCTTCGCACGACGTCCGCGCCAGACAGCGTTAGCCCTCAGCCAGGCTCCCGCTAATCACTCAGCGCGAGCCCCATTGGACTCGGCCGCGAATACGCGACACCTGAACATGTGGGTCTACCAGTCCCGAGGCCGGTATTGCTCGCGGTTGCTGTAGGCGGGGCTCATGACTCCGGGGTGAGGCAGACGAGCTTGGGCCGTCGGGCGGACAGGTCGATCGGGGCCTCTTCGCCGGCTGCCCGGCGGGCCGGGAGGTTCTGTGCCGAGGTGGCGATCAGGTCGGCTGGTGTGCAGTCGAGGATGTCGCAGAGGGTGGCCGGCACCGGTAGGGACAGCCGTTCGGGGGTGCCGGAGACCAGGCGGTGGACCTGGGAGGAGGAGAGGGTGATGCCGCGTTCGGTCAGGTGCGGCATCAGCTCGGCGACGGTGAACATGCCGCAGGCGGCCATGAGTTCACGCAGTCGCCACCGGTAGTTGATCTGGCGTGGCATCACAAGGTCCTTCCCGGCCGCAGGGCGGCCTCGATCGTGGCGTCCAGGGCGCGACGTAGCGTGCAGGTGCGGAAGTCGGAGGAGACGCAGGTGTAGATCGCGGTCGCGGAGGCGTAGTCGTGGCCGACCTGGTGCTGGATTATCTTCAGTCGCATCAATCGCCGAAGCCCTGAAACGGACTGTTGCGTTGCGGACGATGTGCTCGACGGACAGGTTGTGGTGATCACCGGTTCTCTGAGACCGGCTTGATCGTTATCGTGACGAGACGGTAGTCGGCGCGGTTGGGAGAGCAGTTCGCTTGAACGGTTGAGCGTCACGGGCGCGGGTCGGCACCTCATGAGGTCCCGCCGGTCCCGGTGAGCGCTGCTGCTCTTGCCGATGACGGCCTGCGGCCTGGAGCGACTGGTAGCGGCTGCGCTTGGCGGTGTCGTTGAGGTGCTCGACCCGGCGATCGCCGGGTCGAGTACTCCAGCCAGCCACTTCTGCGGCACGCGTTGAAGTTGCTCGTCAGCCTCCGCGAGTAGCAGTCGGCTGGTGTGCTCGTCGGGCGTAACTGGAACGAGGAGGAAGTACTCCTTGACGACGGCGTTCCACATGCCCATCCACGGCCAGTCCGGGACCGTCGAGGGGGCTTGTCCGGCTGCCTCCAGGGATTGCAGAGCGCCTGCGAAGTCGCCGACCTGGCGTTGCAGTTGGACCAGCCTCAACAGCTTGCTGGCCTTCAGGCTCGACTCCGGTGGGCTCTGGCAGATCGCCACGGCCTCCTTCTGGACCGCCACTGCTTCCGTGAGGTAGCCGAGATGGGCCAGGTGGAACTGCAGCGTGTTGAGCGTGTCGTCGGTGCGTGGCTCATCGGCCGCCCATTCGGTCATGAACAGGCGCGATGCCTCGCGCTCGCCGAGGCGCGCGGCGTGGTAGGCCCAGGTCTTCAGGCTCTCCTCAGCCGGGCCGGGGGGAAATATCCTGCGTTGCTCTTCCAGCCATTCCTCGACGGCGGCATCGGTATGGCGGGACGAGGCGATCTCCTTGAGAATGCGATTACGCTCAGGGTGGGCGCTGGCCCGTACCACCTCAACGGTGGCTGCGATGCCTCCCGTGAGCAGGTGGTAGAGGTGGTAGCCGAGGGCCGTGTCGAAGCTGATGTTCTTGGCGGTCCAGTGCAACCACAGGTCCTCCACCTGCCGGTGCTCGGCGACGAGGAACCCGGCCAGCGTCAGGTCGGGAGCCAGCCCCATGGAGACGGTTTCCCGATAGAAGGTGGCCTAAGAGCTATCACGTAATGCCGGTGAGAACGTGCCCTGCTGCGGCGGGTGCCTCGTTTACCGGATGTCGAGCTTGAGGTTGTGGAGTGCGGCAA
>NZ_JBHVFU010000153.1:0-2868 GCF_042801455.1 Streptomyces sp. NPDC057565
CCCCGCGCCCCGCCACCCAGTCGGCAAGAAACAACGCAAAGTGGACAGGCCTCGACGCGGTGGAACCGAGGAGGAGGCTTAAAGATCAAGCTAAGCCAGCAGGATCGTCACCAGCCGCAAACGGCGGCGTTCTGGCTGTCGCGTACTCCGTCAGGAGCCCTTCACTTCACCGTGAGGGGGCGAGTGCCTTCCAGAAGGCGTGGTGGTGGTCGGCCGCGAAGTCGGTCTGCCCGATGCGGCCGGACGCGAGCCGCTGCACGTACTGGCTGCGGGTCGTGAACCCCTTCCACGTGGGCATGCCATAACCGTTTACCTGCCCAGTGCTCGCAAACCGGCTCCAGTAGGCGACCACCGTGTCCGACAGCCCGGCTTGCGCGGCGTCGAGCGGCTCGAACAGGTCGTTGTCGAACAGGTAGGCCAGGTCGACCATGTGGCCGGTACCGAGCGAAAAACTCGCCGGCCGCGGCACACCCTTGAAGTACGGGGACGTGGCCTCGGCAAAGTCATAGGCGTAGACGGGGGTGTAGCGGGCCAGCGCGCGCTGGGTGTCGAGCGCCGCGGTCGACCACTCCGAGTCGGTCAGCACGGCCGACAGTGCCGCCCCGGGCGCCGGGTAGTTCGCGACCGGGTACTCGGCCAGGACTGCGGGAGCGTCCTTCCCGAACTGCTCGGTGACCTTCTTGACATACTCCTCGGCGGTCAGCGGCCTCCCTGTCATGATTTCATCGAGCCCGGCCAGCCCGCTCATCTCGTCGTGAGTGGAGCCGTGCAGCACCGGCACCCGGGCGAACCGCCCGGCAGCGATCGCCCGTGACGGTGCCTCGGGTAGCACTTGACCGTCCACCACGGGCCGGTAGCCGTCGTGCCCGGAGAGGGACGCCTTGACGAGCTCGGCGGTGGACCTGCGCCGCAGGCAGGAGTCGACGGTGCGCGGATCGTCGCAGCCCGCGGCCTTGGCGACGGCAAGGCCATTGGTCTCCGCCTGCGTGCGGGTGAACGAGCCGTCCGGTCCGACGCAGCCCGCACTCTGCACGATCGCCTTGCTGAAGAGCCCGCGGGCTCCGGGCGACACCAGCTGGGCACAGACACTGTAGCCGCCGCCCGACTGCCCCATGATCGTGACATTGCGGGGGTCGCCGCCGAAGGCACCGGCATTGCGGTTGACCCATTTCAGTGCGGCCTGCTGGTCAAGAAGGCCAAGGTTGGCCGGTGCGCGCAGCCCGGGCGCGGAGAGGAAGCCGAAGGGGCCGAGCCGGTAATTGATCGTCACGACCATCGCGCCCTGCCGCGCGGCGGCCAGCTTGGCCGCGCGATAGGTGGCGCCGTCGCCGTAGGTGAAGCTGCCGCCGTGAATCCAGACGATGACCGGCAGCCGGCCCGCCGTCCGCCCGGCCGGAGTCGTGACGTTCAGATAGAGGCAGTCCTCACTGCCTCCGCCCTCGATCGAGATGGGCTGGTCGGTCGGCTGCGCACAGGCGCTCTTCGGGGCGCGGGCATCCAGCGGCGACGACCAATGGCGCACCGGCTGCGGCTCCTTCCACCTGCGCTCTCCGGTCGGCAAGGCCGCGTAAGGGATGCCCTGGAACGTGCGCACCGCACCAGCGACCGCGCCCTGGACCGGGCCCTCGGCGGTCATCACCCGGGCGGGGAGATCTTGGGCACCGGGACGCGCGGAGGCCGGGCCGGCCGTGATCACCGTGGCGGCGAGCGTTGCGGAGACGGTGGCCGCGGTAAGGGCGGCGACGCGGGACTTCATGGTGCTCATCTGGGCTCCCCGGATCGGCGTGATCTTTGATGCGTGGAACGGTAGCCAGGATTTGGGCAAATGCACAAGACGTTTGCCTAATGCGATTGCCTAACGCGTTCGTCTGGCGCAAACGTGCAGACTGTTGCTAGGGTCCGCGCCATGGGAAACCGGGAGAAGCTGCTGGAGGCCGCCAGGCAGTGCCTTTTCACGAAGGGCTACGAGCGCACGACGGTTCGCGACCTCGCCTCCGCGGCGGGCGTGAGCATGGCGGCGATCGGCTATCACTTCGGCTCAAAGGAGGCACTGCTGAACCAGGCACTCTTCGAGGCGCTCGACTCGGGGGACCAGGCCTTCGGGCCATCGTCGGACGGCACCGACCTCGACGCACTCTGGCGTCGCCTGATCGAGGCGTTCTCGGTCAACAAGACCTTCTGGATCGCCAATCTGGAGACCGTCCTGCGCGCGCAGCGCGATCCGGAGCTACGTGAGCAGGTGGCCGCCGGGCTGCGGCAGGGACGCAGTGGCATGGCGCGAGAGGTCACCGGAACCGCCGAGACCGAGCTCCCCGAAGCGACGATCCGCACCGTCGGCTCGGTGCAGCTCGCCCTCGTCAGCGGCCTGATGATGCAGCATCTCACCGACCCCGAGTCCGCACCCACCGCCGACGAGGTGCTGGCGGGTCTGCGGGCGCTGGCCACCTACCTGCCTGAGGAAGCGTGAGGCTCGGCCCCTGGAGCGAAGGCACAGGACCGCCACCGCACCGTCCGCCCAACTCCATGTCCACGGTGGACAGTTGATCGATATACGGCGAGTGTGATGGCGGCTGACCGCTGTTCTTAGCTTGATCTTTAAGCCTCCTCCTCGGCTCCGCTGCGTCGAGGTCTGTCCACTTTGCATTGTTTCCTGCCGACTGGGTGGCGGGGTGCGGGGGTGGAGGTGCGGCCCTTGGGGCGGCCGGGGCCTGGGTGGGTGGCTTTCGGCGTGCTGGCCGGAGTGCCCAGGATCCGCCGAATGCGGCGATAGCCCCGGCGGACCCGGCCGGGGGTGAGCTGATCCGGTGTCAGTGGCTTCTCCCATGGCCTGCGCAGGTCCTCGGCCAAGGGGCGGGCGAGGCGGAGTTG
>NZ_JBHVFU010000154.1:0-2816 GCF_042801455.1 Streptomyces sp. NPDC057565
AACGCTCGACTGGGAAACCCCAGCCGAGCGCCTGCATAAACTGCTCGCGACCTGATCAACACGACCACGTGTTGCGACGACCCCTAGAAACCGCCCTGTGGCGGGGAGCCCCTTCGCGACCGGCTGCGCGGGACCTACTCGCCCGACAGCACCGCCTGAGCCGCGAGCCGCGCCTCATCGGCGGAATCCGTGGCGCGCGCGGCAGCAGCGGCACGCTCGCACTGCGCGAGCGTGTGCTTCGCCAGCGTGGCCCGGACATAAGGAATGGACGCGGCACCCATCGACAGGGAGGTGACACCCAGACCGGTCAGCACACAGGCGAGCAGCGGATCGGCGGCGGCCTCACCACAGACGCCGCAGCTCTTGCCCTCGGCCTTGGCCGCATCGGCCGACAGTGCCACGAGGTCCAGCAGCGCGGGCTGCCACGGATCCTGCAGCCGGGACACCGCACCCACCTGACGGTCGGCGGCGAAGGTGTACTGCGCCAGGTCATTGGTGCCCAGCGACAGGAACTCCACCTCCTGCAGGATCGAGCGGGCCCGAAGAGCGGCGGACGGAATCTCCACCATCGCGCCGAACTTCGCCTGCAGCCCGGCCGCCCGGCACGCGTCGGCGAACGCCTTCGCATCCGTACGGTCCGCCACCATGGGCGCCATGACCTCCAGATGGACGGGAAGCCCCTCGGCCGCCTTCGCCAGCGAGGTCAGCTGGCTCCGCAGCACCTCCGGGTGGTCCAGCAGAGTGCGGAGCCCCCGCACACCCAGCGCCGGGTTCGGCTCGTCCGCGGGCGTCAGGAAGTCGAGCGGCTTGTCCGCGCCGGCATCCAGCACCCGCACCACGACACGCCCCTCGGGGAACGCCTCCAGCACCGCCCGGTACGCCGCGACCTGCTTCTCCTCGGACGGTGCCTGCTTGCTGTCGTCCAGGAACAGGAACTCCGTACGGAACAGCCCCACACCCTCGGCACCGGCCTCGACCGCCGCCGGCACGTCGCCGGGCCCGCCCACATTGGCGAGCAGCGGCACCTTGTGACCGTCGGACGTCGCACCCGGACCGGTCGACGCGGACAGCGCAGCCTTGCGTGCAGCCGCAGCGCTCTCCATCTCGGCACGCTTCTCGTCGCTCGGCTCGACGAAGATCTCGCCGGTGCTGCCGTCCACCGCGATCACGGTGCCCTCGGCCAGCTCACAGGCCCCGGGGAGAGCCACTACGGCCGGCACACCGAGCGCCCGCGCGAGAATCGCACTGTGACTGGTCGGTCCGCCCTCCTCGGTGACGAAGCCGAGCACCAGCGTGGGGTCGAGCAGCGCCGTATCGGCAGGCGCCAGATCCCGTGCGATCAGTACATACGGCTCGTCGCTGTCCGGTACACCCGGCATCGGCACACCGAGCAACCGCGCCACGATCCGGTTGCGCACGTCGTCGAGGTCCGCGACCCGCCCCGCCAGGTACTCCCCGGCACCGGCGAGCAGAGCCCGGTAGGCGGCGAAGGCGTCGTACACCGCACGCTCGGCACTGCTCCCGACGGCGATCCGACGGTCCACATCGGCCATCAGCTCGGGGTCCTGAGCCATCAGGGCCTGCGCCTCGAGCACGGCCTGCGCCTCGCCGCCGGCCAGATTGCCGCGCGCAATCAGGTCGGCCGCGACAGCGTCGACAGCCTGACGAGCACGTCCCTGCTCGCGCTCGGCCTCCTCCGCCGGGATCTGTTTGGCCGGCGGCTCCAGCACGGCCGTACCCATGTGCCGAACCTCGCCGATCGCCACACCGTGGCTCACGCCGACGCCTCGCAGCGTTGTCTCCATTTCACCGTCTCCGATTGTGCGGCGATCCCGTGCCACCGCGATGTGTACCGACTGCCTGTCACTGCGCCGAGTGCGTCACTGCCAACCGAACAGCGCCTCGCCGACCTTCACATCCCCGTCCTCACGGACGTCGGAGAGCGACTCGACAGTGGCCTCCAGCGCCACGACGGGGCAGATCGGGGACTTGCCGGCCTCTTCCACCGCGACCGGGTTCCAGCGCACGATGCCCTGACCGCGCGTGACGGTGTCGCCCTTGTTGACGAGCAGTTCGAAGCCCTCGCCATTGAGCTGCACGGTGTCGATGCCCAGGTGGGTCAGCACCCCATGCCCCTGCTCGTCCACGACGACGAACGCGTGCGGGTGCAGGGAGACAATGATTCCGTCCACGGGCGAAACGGCCTCCGACGGCTCGCGCACAGGATCAACGGCAGTTCCGGGCCCCACCATCGCGCCGGAGAAGACCGGGTCGGGTACCGCCGCGAGTCCGATGGCGCGTCCGGCAAGAGGGGACGTCACAGTGGTCATAGGGAGCCTCCCAGGGTGAAGCTTCATTTGGCGCCGCCGCGGCCTGTAGAGGGCGGCGTACTGTTCAGCAGCGTAAGTCATAAGAAGTCCCGGTTCCGCCCGAGTCCTGCGGCTTCACGGACCTAGGGGTGCACCGCAAACGATTTGCCTCGACTACCTGTGACCTGTAGTGTCGTACTCCTGCCTGGCCCCAACGCGACTTTGAGTCGGGGGTCGGCGGCGTCTATCAAGCCCAGACCTTAACCCGGATTCGGCACCTGCATGCCTGCATGCCTGCAGGCAGCTGGTCAAGGAAACGGAAAAGGCCTGATAGAGTCGGACTCGCCGGAAAGGGAAAAGCGAAAGCGAAAACCTGAAAGGCACAGAAATAAATCTTCTGCTTCGCAGGGGGCCCGCTTCGACCGGGAATCGGACACGAAAGAGTCTGATAGAGTCGGAAACGCAAGACCGAAGGGAAAGCCCGGAGGAAAGCCCGCGAGGGTGAGT
>NZ_JBHVFU010000155.1:0-2735 GCF_042801455.1 Streptomyces sp. NPDC057565
TGACGAAACCCCGTCCTCCCAGCGAGACCGGAGAATAATCTGAATTGCTGCCATAATGATCCGTGTCGGCGTCACACGGTCCCATACCTCAGATTCAGCCGATGCCGAAAACTCTGGAGTGATTGTTCCGTCTTCAGTAAACTTCTTAAGTATTTCACCCGCGACAGCCTTAGCGTCGCCACCACATTTTGACACGCTGCCATCCTCTCGCTCCGACTATAGCCACGGCAACGATCGCCTCTGCGGGGCCGTGAGCTCCGGGTGCCTGGGGACCATCCACGACCTTCTGAACAGTTCCGGGAGACGACGATACCGTGTCTTTGCGTTTGTCGGCTTCTTCTATTGCTTCTTCAGTAGCTCTCTGCGTCTTTCCAGCCTCGTCAGCTGCTGCCCCTCCAGAACGGGGGCGAGCTGCGCCCCCATTACTCGGATCAATGAAGTCTGGCAGATCAGACGGGCCACAGGGCCTGCCGCCACTGTTATGGACGAGTGCGGTGGCGTCGCCCGAAGCAACGTAATAGGTGTGCAGCCCGTCAACGGTCAGGTTATGGACGGTCGTTGACTCGGTGCGATGCGAAATGGCCGAAATCTGGATCCAGGTGCCGGTGCTGGTCTGGAGCCATTGGCCGACTGTGAGCTCGCCTGCGGTGACCCACTTCTTGAGGTCGGGGACCCAGAAGGGGTGGCCGTCGGTGGCAGTGATGCTGCTGGTCTTCGCGCTCTGTGCCTGACCGGTATCGATGGTGAGGTCGACGAGTTGTTTGTCCCCGTTGCCCTCGATGAGGGCGGTGACGGTGCGGGGTCCGGTTTCACCGGTCTGCGGATCGGTGGCCTGAACCTTGTCGCCGATCTTGATGTCCTTGATCGGCTTACGAGTACCGTCTGCCATGAGCACTGGTGTGTCGGCGGTGAAGCTGTTGGGCGCCAGGCAGCTCCCGGCGCGCAGAGAACCTCTAACGGCCAGGAAAGCGCCCAGGGCTTCGCCGGCCATGCCCATCATGCAGCCGGTCAGGGCGGCGTTGCCGACCTGTCCCCAGTTGACCTTGCGGCCGGACAGTCGCTGGAATGCCCAATCGAGGCCGCCGTCCAGGAGTCCGCCGACGGCGCAGGCGGCGATCATGGGGTTGTCGCCGGTGGGGTCGGTGTAGGTGGTGGGTGAGGACAGGGCGTATTGGTAGAGGTTGGTGCCGCCGGCCTGGCCGATGGGGTCTTGGGAGATGAAGCGGCCGGTTTCGGGGTCGTAGTAGCGGTCGCGGTAGTAGAGGAGGCCGGTGCCGTCGTTCTCGCGGCCGGTGAAGGTGTACGGGTTGGAGGAGGCGGCTCCGGAGACGGTGGGCTGGCCGTTGGGGTCGTAGGTGTATTTCGTGGCGATGGTGCCGTCGCTGTTGGCGAGGCCGATTACTGAGCCGAGTGCGTCGGTCAGGTAGATCTGGGTGGTGCCGTTCTCGGTGCGGGTGAGGAATTCGTCCAGCCCGGAGGTGGCCACGGTCGCGGTGGTGTCGCCTGAACTGTTCTGTTCGAGCAGCGGGTTGCTTCCGTCGGTGAGGAATTTGTTCGTTGTCCCGCCGACGGTTCTGGTGCTGCGGGTGCCCAGGGCGTCGTATCCGAAGCTGCTGTTCTGTCCGGCCTTGGCCAGGCCGGTGAGCTGGCCGCGTGCGTTCCAGGTGTAGTCGCGGATGCCGTCGGTCTTGAGCTGGCCGTCGGCGTCGTAGGTGAAGGAGCGGCCGCTGTAGGTGGTGATGCGGTTGTCCTTGCCGAAGACCGTACCGTCCTCCGCCGCGGGCAGCGCCACGTTCGCCAGGGAGCCGGTCAGGCCGGTCTGCAGGCCGCGTTCGTCGCGGGTGTAGTTGAGGTCGCCGATGCTGCTGGCGCCCTGGGCGTAGGTGATGGCCTTGATGGTGCCGGTCTTGTCGTAGCCGGTGGTGCGGGTGATGCCGCCGGGCATCGTGGCGGTCTTTTCCCGGCCCACCGCGTCCAGTCCGAACCCGACTTGTTGGGTGCCTGACGTGACGGAGGTGAGGATGCTGGACTTGTCGAAGCCGTAGCTGGTCGTCTGACCGCCTGCGGTCATGGTCTTGCGGCGGTCGGCGGCGTCGTAGTCGTAGCTGACGGTGCCGTTGGGGCCGGTCACTGTCTTGGGCCGGTCGTAGGTGTCGTAGGTGAACGACTGGTTGCCGGCCTGGCTGTCGGTGATCTGCTTGAGCAGGTCGTGGCCGTCGTAGTCGTAGCTGACACTGAATTCGGCCTGGCCGGCCACGTCGACGCCGTACTGGGCGGTCTTGGCCCGGCCCAGAAGGTCGTAGCTGGCAGTTGCGATCTTCCCGGAGCGGCTGGTCGCCTTCTTCAGCAGCCCGGCCGCGTCGTACTCGAAGGTGGCCTGTGCACCCATGGCGTCGGTGGCCGACTTGGGGCGGTCCGCGTTGTCGTATGCCCAGCTGCTTGTGTTGTTGCGGGCATCGGTGAGGGTGGTGAGGTTGCCGTTGTCGTCGTAGTCGAAGCCGGTGCTCTGACCGAGGGGGTCGGTGACCGTGCGGGGCTGGTTCAGCTTGTCGAAGGCGATGGTGGTTGCCGAGCCTGCTGTGTCCGTCAGGACGGACGGCCGCCCGGCGGCATCGACGAACTGCCCCGAGGTGCGTCCCTCGGCGTCCTTGACCGAGACCAGGTCGCCGTTGTTGTACGTGTACTCCGTTACCGCCCCGGCGTTGTCGGTGACAGTCTTCACCTGACCGTCCGGC
>NZ_JBHVFU010000156.1:0-2725 GCF_042801455.1 Streptomyces sp. NPDC057565
GATCAACGTGCCCAAGTCATCACTCGAACCACGCGACTTCGACGTCAGAGTCGACAGGACCTGCGCCCCCATGTCGAACTTCATTCGCTTCCCCCTGTCGAGCTAAATGATCTGGTACGACAATATCCTTACTGTTACGGCTCATCGGTTCAACCAGCGGCCCCCCGCTGTGACCAACACATGACAGAGCTGGGCGACATCGATCGCGTGTGTCCCGTGCGAGCTCGCCGAGCAGGGCGGCGGGTGCAATCGCGTGGTCTTGGTACCCACGGGAGCCCAGGGCCTCAGGTCGGGTTGGCCAGTCGCCTGATCACGTCGGCGTTCGGCGCCTCGGTCAGTGACCCGGGCACGACGTGGCTGCTCCTCGTGGGGTCCGACTCCTGAGTCATCTCCGCCAGGGCGGCGGTAGGCGCAATGCCCCGGGCTTTCGCGTCGTGGAGCTTCCTCGCCCACCGTGCGCCCTTGTTGAATGCCTCGTCGCCGCCCGCCGTGCGGACTTCCCACCCGGCGGCGTCGTCCTCGTCGTTCGCCCATACGTAGCCGATCACCCGACCGTCCCTGTCCGAGACCGTGAGGTACTGAACGGGCTTGTCGGTCAGTGGGCTGTAGCGCGGCGGCCCTCCGGGCGCCTCGTTGAACAACAGATCCTCGTTCAAGCGCGGATTGGGCCGCTGGTCCCTGCTCATCCGTGGAGAGGTCAGCCCTTGCTCACCAGTTCCTTGAGAGCGTCGAGCGTCGGAGCCTCGGTCAGCGAGCCCGGTACGACACCGCTGCCCTTGATGTCGCTCGTGTCCCGGACCAGTTCGGCGAGCAGGGCGGTGGGCGCGAGCCCGCGGGACTTCGCGTCCCGCAGTTTCCTGAGCCACGCGGCACCGGCGTTGATCTCGTTCGGCCCGAGCGCCGGCGGCGTCACCCAGCCGGCGGCGTCGCCCTCGTCGTTGGCCCACACGTACCCGAGCACCTTGCCGCTGTCGGCGGCCACCCGCACGTACTGCACAGGTCCCTGCGCGACGCGGTTGTAGCGGGGCGGCCCGGCGATCCGCTTGAGCTGCATGTCCTCTTCGAAGCGCGGATTGGGTTGGTTCTCGCTGGTCATGAGTGTTTCCTCTGTCACTTCGGCAGGACTTCGCCGTATACCTGGACCTTGCCGGCTTCGTCCAGGAAGACCCGGGTCACCCGGTACTCGGAGCCGCGTCCGAGAAGGATCTCACGCTCGTCCACGCCGTACTTGCTGACCTTCTCCAGCCACAGCGCGGGCGTCCCCTTCGGGACCCGCAGGTGGAAGATGGCGGGCTTGCCCTTGAAGCTCGGAACGGGGTGGTTGCCGAGCGACGTGGAGAAGTAGCCCTCGTCGGTGAAGGTGCCGCCCTGCATGTCCAGGGGCGAGTCGAGGTCGAGGTGGTCGATACCCGTGCCACGCACGACCATGACGTCCTCGGGAACGGGACGGGTCGACATCACGCGGTCCATCTCGCTGATGTCGTGCAGCACCTCGGGCCTCGGGCCGTAGTAGGGGTCGCCACGCAGGTAGCCGTTCATGTCCTTGTACGAGGGGAACGAGTCGCCCGTGTAGTCCCGGAGCGCCTGCTGCGCGGACGGGTCCAGGTCCCTCACGTAGTCGTTCCAGTACTCCCGGCCGTAGTCGATCGCATCCATGTCATCGGCGAACGGAACAGTGCCGTCGGACAGTTCGGCCGCGGCGACCTGGTGCTTCTCGGCAGTGGTGAGGGCGTCGAAGTCGGCTTCCGACACATGCGGGGTGTACTTGAAGTCGCCTGCCGCACTTCCGACACCCGGACCGCCGGTACCGGGGTGGCTGCCCGTCGCCGCATCATCGGCGCCGTGCAGCGCGTCTCCGGCGGCGCCGTGCGGGTCGACATGCCCGCCGGTGTCACCGGCGTGCGCGGCGTCGTCGGCGTGTGCGGCCGCGTCGTCGGCGTGCGCGCCGCTGTGCGGGGCGTCGTGCCCGTGCGTGCCCGGCATGTCGTGTCCCGGGCCGTGCGGGTTCGTGCCCGGCACGTCGTGCCCTGCGCCCGCCGGGAGGTGGTCACCGGGTACATGCGCTGCCGGTCCGCCGGGGATGTGGCCTGCGGGGTCGAACGCTGCCGGGGCGGGCCCGAACGAACCGCTCGGCACGTGGCCGGGTGCGCTGCCGGGGATGTGGCCTGCAGGTCCGCCGGGTATGTGGCCTGCGGGGTCGAAGGATGCCGGGGCGGGGCCGAAGGAGCCGTTCGGTACGTGTGCGGGTGCTCCGCCGGGTACGTGGCCTGCGGGGTCGAAGGACGCCGGGGCGGGCCCGAACGAGCCGTTCGGTACGTGCCCCGCGGGTCCGCCGGGTATGTGGCCTGCGGGGTCGAAGGATGCCGGGGCGGGGCCGAACGAGCCGTTCGGTACGTGTGCGGGTGCTCCGCCCGGCACGTGGCTGCCCGTACTCGGGACGTGGCTGTCCGCGGCGCCCGGCACATTGTTGAAGCCGCCCGCATGGACTCCTGGCCCTGCCGTCGGCTGAATCTGCCAGGACGTCGGCAGGCCCGACGTTCCCGGCACGGTGGTGTGCGGGATCGTGCTGCTCGGGGGGATCAGGTTGCCGTTGGGGTCCAGAAGGTGCCCGTCGGGCAGCTGGAACGAGCCGTCGGGCAGCTTGGGGATCTCGATGTTGCCGATGCCTTTGAGGCCCTTGGTGATGTCGCCGATTTTGGAGATGCCGGCGCCTGCGCCCTTGGCG
>NZ_JBHVFU010000157.1:0-2496 GCF_042801455.1 Streptomyces sp. NPDC057565
AATCTGAGGTATGGGACCGTGTGACGCCGACACGGATCATTATGGCAGCAATTCAGATTATTCTCCGGTCTCGCTGGGAGGACGGGGTTTCGTCAGTCGAGATGTTGCCGGGGTCTGTTTCGTCTCTCTCCCGGCAGGATCTTCTGACAATGATTGAAGCGTCTCTTGGAGATGTTTCGTCTGCCAGCAAGGCCCAGTCAGAAGAGCTGTTTTCGCTGCTGAATTTGGTAGTCCTCCTATCGGCTCTAATCAAGGAGGAATCCATTTCTGATGAAAGTACAAAAAGCCTGCTTCATGCGGCGGAGCGAGTTTGCCTTGAGTCCCTGCAGGATGATGTTTTGAGACGAGGTATCGAATGCGGCCCCTGGGACGTTAGTGAAAGTTCTGCGCCAACCCTTGGCTTGGTTGATATGGGAGGCATAAGGGTCCCCGCCTCCGTTGGTATGGAAGTGCGTCGAATGGAAGTCGATGGCGATACTGTGGCTGTCACCCTGATGAAAGATGGGACCGCTATACAACTTCAAGCTTTCCTTGCTACTCCAGAGACATCTTGGAACATCATTCGCGTGGATATGACGAACAAGATGCGCACTCAAGGAGGCGTAGTGAAGGAATGGGGTGGTAGGGCAGGTTTGGAGATCAGGGCGGTTGTCCCCGTGGTAACGGAATCTGGTCAATCGGCAGTCAGAGACGTGAGGATTCTTGGATGCGATGGTCCAGGTTGGATGCTGAGGGGTGTCGTCAGCGGTACCGGGGCAAAACCTGAAAGCAGAGATGAATGGCCCTACGAAATTTTCCTAGGAACGGTGGTCGTCGGCACGCACCCCGTGTGCACACAGGGTGGCGTGACCAGCCTGCGTTTGCAGATATGAGAAGAGGTGTAAATGAAAACCATGGCCCTATCACCAAATGGGTCGTAATTGCAATCTTCTCAACTGAATTTAGAGAGTCGTGAGTGATTTCGTCGAGAGCGTCAAGGTCGATCTGCTGAATTGTTCGATGGGAATCTGAAGAACACTTCCTTGTTTTGATGACCATGAACTATGGCTGATTATTCGGCGAGGTGTAACGAGTCGGTGCATGGTGGTGAATTCCGCAGAGGTAGCTGTCGAGGTTTCTTCGTTGCTACCGACGCTGCAACAAGCAAGCCTCCTGGCCGGCGGCTCCCAAATGGCAGTCCAACAAAACAGCTCAAGGCCGGAGGGGAGGGCAGCATGCGTTGCTCACGGTGCGAGGTGGTGATGAGATACTCAGGACTCACCAGTGCAACAGCCTCGGCAACCCAACCCGGCATGGCATGGGGGATGTGGGCATGAGAAGCAGACGGGGCATATTGCTGGGGGCGACAGTGATGGCCACAGGTGGGGCTGGGGCTATTGCGATGTATGCCGCACCCTCCCAATCAACAACTGGGGATACCGCGCGTTCGTTTGCTCCGCTGCGAGGCGTGTTGCCTGCCGCTTGTGTGCGCGTGATGGCCCTTGACCTGCCTGGCGGCCGAGCCGCGCGCAGGGCGACAGCGGTGGCCCGGCTGCAACAGGCCGTGGTGGCGGCTGACCGCGGGCGGGTTGTCGCTTGGCTGGCGTTGGGGAGTAGCCTCGCCCAAAAAGGTGCGCAACTGCCGCGCAGGCTGCGGGAGATGCCCGCCTTCGCTGGGGATCTGCTGGACCCCGCCCAGTCGCACGGGGACGTGCTTGTGCAAGTGGCTGGGCCTGATCCGACGGCAGTGCGAGGGGCTACCGAGCAGGTGGCGAAGTCGGCTGCCGGGTGGCATGTGAGATGGCAGGTTGACGGGTTCCGCGCCGAGAACCGCGTCGAGGTCGGCAAGGGGCTTGCCCGCAACCCGTTCCATTTCACGGAAGGATTTGGGAATCCGGGCAGCGAGCTTGAGATGGCTGATAGGGCTGTTGTGCGCGGTGGGCAGGGCGAGCCTGACTGGGCCGTGGGTGGCAGCTATCAAGTGGTGAGGATCGTGCGGTTCGCTACCGAGTTGTGGGACAAAGACTCGGTCCGGGAGCAGGAGCGCATCATTGGGCGTCGGCGCGACGGCCGATGGCTCGACGGCACCCCGACCGACGAGCAGCCGAACTTCGCTGCCGATCCCAACGGCAAGACCACGCCACTGGATTCGCATGTGCGGCTCGCCGCCCCCGATCGGCGCTACCCGCCGCCCATCGTGCGCCGCAGCTACAACTACGACCGAGGCGACGGCGACAAGGGGCTGATCTTCTCTTGCTTCCAGCGAGACCTGGAACAGGGCTTCGAGGCCGTTCAGAAGCGGCTGGAGAGTGAGGCCATGGCCAGGTACATCCTCACTACCGGAGGAGGGTACTTTTTCGTGCCGCCACCCGGCGACGCCTGGATTGACGCACTGTTCGGAGGCTGAGCCTTAGCCTCAATACCGTGACTCTGTTGGTGATCTTGTGGGGGTCAGGTGACGGCGGTGCACAGGGCGTGGAAGTGGCTGGGTGCTCGCCGGGGGCGCGCTGGGTCGGC
>NZ_JBHVFU010000158.1:0-2381 GCF_042801455.1 Streptomyces sp. NPDC057565
CGGCGCGCTGTCCACGGACGTCCCCTTCCCAGCATGACCAACCAGAAGATCATCCCACCCGGTCAGTCAACGCGACAGTGCCCCCTTCCGCGTTCAGCCAGATGCCGCACTTCCGGCCCCGCCGCCACCGGATGACCGCCACCGGCTACCGCACCGAGATGCGCCACCGCTTCGGAATGTGGAACGAGATCACCGGCACTACCGCCCTGCCCACCGAGGCCTGAACCAGAGGCGGAACCAAGCCCAGCACACCCCCGCACCCCCTCAAGTAACCGCGCACCAACAAGTTGGCAATGCCCTGAGTTGGACTTCTGTCTCAGAGCCGGATCGGGCCGCCCGCACGATCCGATGGTTTCTCTTCGCCGTCGTCTCCGTGCGGCAGGAGTTCGGCGATGATCTCGGTGCCGAGTGCGTACGCCGGCACGCCCGCGGTGATGAGCGCGGTCTCGGCGACGCCGATGAGGTCGGCGATGCCAGCTCCGGCGTGGAGTGCGCCTTGGGCGTGGATCCGGGCGGGGTGTGCCCGGCCAAGGGACAGCAGCTGCCCGAAGTGGACGAGCTGTTGCACCCGCGCTCCCAGCGGATTGTCGGTCAGCACGATGTGGCGCAGTGCCGCGATAGCCTCTTCGGTCGGCAGTCGGCCGAACTTGTGGGCCAGGCGCAGCCTCTCCTGCACCCCGCCGGGAACGGTTCCGAGGGTGGAGCGGTAACGGTCGCGTATGGCCTCCGTACGGGAGGCGAGGGTGTCGTCCGTCATGACCTGGCCCGCGCGATCGCGGCGCGCACGGCCTCCTGGGCGCCCGGGGGGAAGTCCACGGCCCCGCCGATCGCCGCGGCGGCGATCTCGGCTTCGGCGCTCTCCTCGATCGCCACCACGAGGTGGGCGGTGGCCGCCGAATCCGGGCCGAACACCAAGAGGCCGTGGTTGGCCAGCAGGACCGAGGCCGTCGTCGGGCACCGTTCCAGCACGTCGGCGATACCGCGCACCGACACGTCCGATCCGCGAGGTCCCCAGGGAACGACGGGGACGTCCTCGGCCTGTCCGAAGCGCAGCATCGGCTCGGTGCGGCAGGGCAACGGCCGGTGGGCCACGGCGAAGGCGGTCGCGGACGGCGAGTGGGTGTGGATGATCGCGCCCACGTGGGGGCGGGCCTTGTACACGGCGCTGTGCATGGCGATGATCTCGGCGCTGACGGACTGCAGCTCGCCTTCCAGGACCTGCCCGTCGAAACCGACGGTCGCCAGCTGTTCGGGCCGCAGGCCGCGGACGAACCCCGGCGTCAGCAGAAGGCGCTCACCGTCAAGCCTGGCGCTCAGGTTGGCGTGCCCTGAGTGGGACATCACCCCGGCCGCGAAAAGCTTCTCAGTGGCTTCCACCAGCTGGTCGGCCCGCTCTTTCCGTACGTACGTGTCGCTCATAGCGGTATCTCCAAGTGCGCTGCCAGCGGCCGCTCGTTCGCCGCTGTCCACGTGCCGACCACTCTTCAACTTGAACTAAGGTTTAAGTCAAATGCCGGAACCGGCGAGGAGCAGGAGGAGCGGAACGTGCGCATGACGATCGGCCGACTCGCCGAGATCACCGGAGTGCCCGCTTCGGCCATCCGGTACTGGGAGCGCCATGGCCTGCTGCCCGCGCCCGAGCGTGAGAGCGGCCAGCGGCGCTATCCGCCGGAGGCCGCCGAGCGGATCACGGTACTTCGCAAGTGCCAGCAGGCCGGGCTGACCCTGGTCGAGATCAACGAGTTCCAGCAGGAGCAGCCACGCAGAAAGGCGATGATCCGCGCCAAGATCAGCGAGATCGAGCAGCGCATGGTCGATCTCGACCACGCCCATCAGCTCCTGACCCATGCCCTCAAATGCAGCGAAGAGGACATCGTCAGATGCCCGAAGTTCCGAGACCAGATGGCGGCGTGGCAGACGCCGGATCCGGCGCCGTGCACTGTTTGAGGGGGACTGGCTGGTTGCGAAGTACTTTCTTCCGCCGCTGGCGCGAGCACGGGCTGATCACCGAGTTCCACGACCGGCTGCGGGCACGGGTGAGGGAACACGAAGGCCGTGAGTCCGATTCCACCGCGGGGATCATCGACGCGTAGTCGGTGCGGGCCGCCGCGACGGTGCCGGCCACCTCACGCGGCTACGACGGCGGGAAGAAGACATCCGATGCGGAAGAACTGTCAAGCGACCTCTGCGAGTTGAGAGTCTGACGGGGCGGGGAAGGCCACGGTTTCGCTGTAGTGGACGCGGCGTGTGAGGCAGTGGTGGAGGCAGCCGAGCATGCGGTTGAAGCAATGCCACGAAGTTAGCGTCGCAGCCGCCAAGTCAAGGGCGGCTGTCGGTGGGCGAAGCTTGAGGCGGTAGGCATTCGGGGGCGAGCTTGTAGG
>NZ_JBHVFU010000159.1:0-2378 GCF_042801455.1 Streptomyces sp. NPDC057565
CCTACCGGGACTACGTGTCCTGGCTCCAGCGGCAGGACCTGCGCGAGGCCGAGGAGTACTGGCGCGAGACCCTGCACGGCGTCGAGGAGGCCACCCCGCTGAGCATCGAACGGTACGCGGCCACGGGGACGACGCCGTCCGGCGCGAGCGACCAGGAAGAACTCGACGTGCTCTTCGACGCCGAGGACACCCGCCGGCTGCACGCGCTGGCCAAGACCAACCGGCTGACCCTCAACACCGTCCTCCAGGGTTGCTGGGCGCTCCTGCTCGGCCGCTACACCGGCGCCGACGACGTGGTCTTCGGAACGGTGGTCTCCGGGCGCCCGGCCGACGTGGAGGGCATCGAACGCACCGTCGGCCTCTTCATCAACACGCTCCCCGTCCGGGTGGGGCTGCCCGGGCAGAGCACCGCGCTCGCCTGGCTCCAGGACCTGCAGGAACAGAACCTGCGGATGCGGCAGTACGAGTACAGCCCGCTGGGGAAGGTCCAGCGGTGGAGCGGGCTCCCCACCGGCGTCCCCCTCTTCGAGACCCTCTTCGTCTTCGAGAACTACCCGGTGGCGAAGGACGACTTCGCAGCTCTGCGCATCGACCTCACCCGCTCCGAGGAACGGATCGACTACGCCATCGGCCTGGTGGCGACCGTTGCGCAGGACCGGCTCCTGATCACCGTGCAGTACGACACCGGGCGCTTCGAGCGGGACGCGATCGAGCGGATGCTCGGCCATCTCCGCAGCGTCTGCTCCCGGATCGCCCGGGAGCCGGAGGTGAGGCTGAGCGGGATCACCGTCCTCACGGAGGAGGAGCGGCAGCAGATCCTCCGCCAGGGCAACTCCACGACCGAGCAGGCAGCGACCGACGCCGACTTCGACCTGTCGGCCTACGCGGCGGGGATCAGGAACGCGGAAGAGCGCGAACTCCTTGAGCAACTCGTCGCCGAGGTTCAGGGAATGTCGCCGAGCGATTTCCAGGACCGGACTCCGAGTGCTTCACCGGCTATCGAGACGAGTGACGATCATGAGTGAACTGCTTCCTCGCCTGGAGAACCTGACTGCGGAGCAGCAGGCGATGCTGCGCCTGAGGCTTCAGCAGATCAAGCAGCAGTCAGCGCGTCCGGCGCCCTTTCACGAGCTGTTCGCGGCCCAGGTCCGCCGATGTCCCGACCGGATCGCCGTGACCTTCGGCGACTACCAGCTCAGTTACGCGGGTCTGGACCGGTGGTCGAACCGGCTTGCGCGTCTGCTGCGGGATCGTGGTGTCGGGCGGGAGAGTCTGGTCGGTCTGTGTGTGCCGCGTTCGGTGGAGATGGTGGTCGGTCTGCTGGCGGTGCTGAAGGCGGGCGGGGCGTATGTGCCGCTGGATCCGGCGTATCCGCGGGAGCGTCTGGCGTACATGGCCGAGGACGCGGGGCTGCGGGTGGTGTTGGCCGAGCGGTCGGCGGCCGGGGTGCTGCCCGAGTCCGATGCGCTGGTTCTGACCGTCGAGGACGTCTGGCCGGAGCTCGACCGGTGGCCCGACACGCCCCTGGAGACGGGCGGAACCTGCGACGACCTGGCGTACGTGATCTACACCTCCGGTTCCACGGGCCGGCCGAAGGGCGTGCAGATCACCCATCGCGGCATCCGCGGCATCGCCCGGTGGCAGCACGAGAACTATGGCCTGGACACACCGCAGCGGGTACTGCAGGGAACATCGCTGAGCTTCGACATCTCGGTGTGGGAGTTCACGGCGGCGCTGCTGTCGGGCGGCACCCTGGTGCTGCCGCCCGCCGGGCTGAAGATGATCGGTTCCGATCTCGCCGATCTTCTCGTCGAGCAGGCCGTCGAGAACATCAACCTGACACCGGCGGCGCTCGCCACGCTTCCCGAGGAATCGCTGCCCTTCCTGCGCTGTGTCTCCGTCGGCGGTGAGACGTGTCCTCTCGATCTCGTCCGCACCTGGTCTCCCGGCCGGTCGTTCTTCAACGGCTACGGCCCTTCGGAGGCCACCATCGCGGTGAGCGTGGCCCGCTTCGGGCCCGAACTGGAACGCGTCCACATCGGCCGTCCCATCGACGGCGCGCGGCTGTACGTTCTCGACTCCCGTCTCCAGCTCCAGCCGGTGGGTGTCGCCGGTGAGCTGTACATCGGTGGGGCGGGTCTGGCGCGCGGCTATCTGGGGCGTCCCGAGCTGACCGCCGAGGCGTTCATCGCGAACCCCTTTGACGAGGAGGCGGGCGGCCGGCTCTACCGGACCGGTGACCGCGCGCGCTTCCTGCCCGACGGGAACGTCGAGTTCCTGGGCCGGGTCGATGATCAGGTGAAGGTTCGTGGTTTTCGTATTGAGTTGGGTGAGGTCGAGGTCGCGCTGGTGGGGCATCCGTTGGTGCGTGGTGCTGC
>NZ_JBHVFU010000160.1:0-2268 GCF_042801455.1 Streptomyces sp. NPDC057565
CTCACCCACCGCGGCACCTCTGATCGTGGCACGGTTCACCAAGAGCCAGTGCCGTCCCTGCCCGGTCCGCACCCGCTGCACGACCACCGCCGACAGCGCCCGAACCGTGGGATTTCCCCCGCAGGAACTCCGCGACCTGCAACTCCGCGTCCGGGCCGAGCAGCAGACACCCGAATGGAAGGCCCGCTACGCGGCCCGCTCCGGAGTCGAGGGCACCATCAACGAATTCGCCCACGGACACGGCATGCGCCAATGCCGCTACCGAGGACGCTCGAAAGCCCACCTGCAACACGTACTCACTGCCATCGCCGTGAACATCGAACGCCTCAGCAGGTGGTCGGTGACCGAAGAGGGCTCGCCACCAAGACCGCCGACCACCTTCCAGACCTACCTGGACCAACAGAGGATTCCCCGGCCAAAGTCCTGGCGGACCCTCGGCACCTGATCCCGACCACTCCAAGATCCCCGACAGAGTCAAGTTAGGGTGAGGCTATGAGGGAACCGCTGCCCGCCGACATGTTCGACGAACTGTGCCCGTCCTCGCTCAATCCGATCCGATTCGGCGACAAGTGGTCAGCGCTCATCATCCGCTGTCTCGAGCAGGGGCCGCGCCGATTCTCCGAGCTGCGCGTGCCGCTGAGCCGCGTCACCCCCAAGGTCCTGACTCAGTCGCTGCGGTCCCTCGAACGAGATGGTCTGGTCAAGCGCACCGTCTACGCCGAGGCCACACCGCATGTCGAGTACGAACTGACGCCGCTGGGCCGCACCATGCTCCAACCGATAGCGGTCGCTTGCGCCTGGGCGGAGAAACACTTGGACGAACTGCTTGACGCCCGGGAGTCGTACGACAACGCCCCCGCCTCGACCGCGCCGGATAACGAGGCGGCGGCCGGTCGTCCTGCGCTGCAGAACGGGGTCAGGCTCACATAGGCCGCGGCTTGCGGTTGCTCCCACAGGTCCAATCACTGAACAGGCGGAGGTATGAGCCGGTTCCGCAATCTCAGGCTGATTGGTTCAGAGACGCAGGCGTGCTCGTGTTGGCAGGGCGTGCCGTAGGGGCGGGCGCAGGAGCCGAATTCGACCTTGCGCTAGTCGAAGTGCTCCTCGAACTCCTCCCCCACTCCTCCCACTCCTCGGTTGTGGTCTCGCGGTACTCCTCAGCGGGCCTGACCTGCCGGCGTTCAGTGAGGAAGGTCATGTAGTGGCGTACGACGTCCTCGTCGAAGACCGCGACATAGCCACGTGTGGACTGGAGATTCAGGTGGCCGAGCAGGGCTGCGCCGATGTGGATCGGCACGCCGCTGTTGACCAGCTCGTAACAAAGATCCTGCGGAAGTCATGCGGGGTGAACTTGATGGTTCGCAAGCCGGGGTGCTGCTCGGCCAGTTCCTGACAGCGCCGCTTGAGCGTGGCGAGCACGGCGGCGGTACGTGCCATGACTCCGATCCTTACATGGAATCGAGTCTCCACAGAATGGACCTGGGCGCACTACAGCGACGACAACCCGTTCTCCGCACCGCTGAGCACCGGCGAGGCTTACCCCTCCGAGGCGGAGGCCAGACAGGCGCTCGCCCGCTACATCGCCGCGCTCGGCTCGCCGCACACCGAGGAGGCACTTCAACAGCTGCGCTCCGCACCGACGGATCAAAACGCCGTGCTCGTCGTCCCGGACGCCGTGTTCACCACTCGGTTCGCCGGAATCCCTTACGCCGAGGCCCCGAGACAGAGCCCTGACGGACAGCCCGCTCGAGGGTTTCGCGGAAAACGACTACATCGTTGCGGTTGCCGGGCCAGGCGTCTCCGACGGCGACAACCCTCCGGTCGCGGGCCCTGCAGACGACCTGCACGTTGACGCTGCGCCGATAGTTTTTGCTCTTCGCGGTGCGCCGCTGGTCGTGGACCGGGATCAGTGTGCCGTCTACCACCCACAGTTCACGACGGTCGGTGGGCGGTGGTCCGAGGAGCTGCGCGAGCGGCTCGGCCAGCGGGGTAATGACGCGGTGGGCGGCGGCGTGGGAGATACCGAACAGGGAGCCGAGTTGCTGCATGGTGAGGTTGGTCCTGTAGGCGAGGACGACCAGCAGGACCCGGTCGGCGAGCGGCAGTGCCCCGGGGCCGGCCTCGGCTGGTGTTTGCCTTGATTTCCCACAGCTGCCCGACGAGATGCTGCATGTGCGGCCCGGTCAGACCGGTCCGGGCATGGAGGTCGGCCGAGGTGCAACAGGTAAGCCGCAGGCGCATGCAGGGAGCGTAGAGCCCGAAGTCCTG
>NZ_JBHVFU010000161.1:0-2192 GCF_042801455.1 Streptomyces sp. NPDC057565
ACGCTCACGCAGTTCGTCGGAGTATTTCCGGGGGGCAGCCATGACGGGGATCCTTCCGGGTCTTCGATGTCTCCATCAAACCCAGGGCGATTCAGCGGTACGAGGCCGAACACGACTGGCTCACCACCGTCCGGCTTCCGCCATATGCACCCGACCTGAATCCCGTCGAGGCTGTCTGGTCACTCGTGCGCAGAGCAATGGCCAACGCCCCTTTCACCACGCCCGACGACCTCGACCGCAAGCTCCGCAGCGAGTTACGCAGGATTCAGCTCAGGCCCCGTCTCATCGACGGCTGTCTTACCGCCACAAAACTGGCCATCAGCCCACCGACCCCGCCTTGAAACCCTCAGTAACACGGTGCTCCAGCTATCGCAGTGCCACAGTTCCACCCCTACTCTGTGGTCGTGGACGAGGATATGCATGACCTTGCATTGTGGCTTGAGTCGAAGCGTCTGATGATCCACCCCCATACGGACATCCAGGTTCTGCAGCGTCTCATCTCCGAGGATGAGGACTCGCTGTTGCTTGCCCTGTACGACGACATCAGTGATCCCCGATCCGTCGCGGTCGCCCGTGCACAACAGCGTGCGGGCGGACAGCGACGCCGGCGGTTGCGGCGGCTCGCAGCTCGCGGGGGACAGGCCACTGACATCACTTGCTGACATCAACGGCGGCGGTCGGCCGCGGACCCGGCTGGCCATCGAAGTCCTCAGCTCCCTCTGAGACCTTGAGATTGCCCAGGTCGCCGACAGCCGCGATCGAACTCCTAAAGCGGGTGTCGCCGAGGTGGCTTCTACAAGCGGCCGGCCAGACGGCGACATGGAGGACGACGCCGAGGACGCCGACCGCCTGATTCCTCCCGGAGAGGACTGACGACCAGGGGGAGCTGGTGCCCATCTCGTGGCAGCCGTGCCAGAGGCCATGTCCCCTGGTGTGGTGCAGCGGTGGGCAGCTGTTCTCGGCCCGGGATGGTCGGCAACCTGTCGCGGGGCCTGTCGCGTCAAGTGGTGATGGCATGGACCATTGCGTGCGCCGGGCCAGGAAGCGGTTCGTGAAGGTGCTCCATGGACTGTTTGCCGCCCGACCGGGATCGGCCGCTGTGGTTGCGGTACTTCGCTGCCGTACCGCCTCACGCCTCGTGAGGAGTGGCCACCGACGACTGGGACTTGAACATGTTCAAACTCCGTGTCAGGGTACGCGCGGGTTCTTGAGTCCACCGGTCGCACACGCGGCCTGCAGAACCCGCTAGGGGTGGAGTGTGTTGCGTTACCGTCGTACTGCGCTGATCTTGCTCGCCATGGCCCTCGCCCTGACGGCCTGCGGCAGGTTCACCGTCATGCCGCCGCCCGAAGGCGAACCGGTCGTTTTGAAACCAGCCGAACTTGCGACCACGTGGACCGATGCCGAAGGCGGCACCCTCACGCTGAAGCAGGACGGGACGTTCATCGCCGATAAAGTCTGCGTCGCGGTCAGCTGGTACGAGGGTTTGACCTGGTCCGGAACAGGCACCTGGGAGCAAGGCTCCAATAAGAAGCAAAGCTTCGTCGGTGTGACCTTCGACGCCGCTCACCTCGTCGACACCTATCACCCCGAAGAGGGTGAGCGGGAGCCCGACTCCTACGCCGCCTTGAGGCAAGGCAAGGTCCTGAAGCTCTGGGTCGCCGTCGGCGATCCGGACAACGATTATCCGAACTGCGTCCTGGCCAGCCCGGCGAGTTGACCCGGTTGCCGCGCGGCCGCTTCCGACTGCGGGTCCATCGTGGCGTGCGCAGGGAGCTCCCATCCCGTCCACCGCCGACCCAGGCAGAGCCGAGCAGACGCGGCCCATGGCGTCCAGGTCGTTCGTACAGTGGCGCGCTCCACCTGGACGCCATGAACCACGCCCGCTCCACGGTTTGTGGGTCGGCGGCGGACGGGATGGGAGCTGGGGAGAGTGGTGGGTGGAGGTGAGGATGGAAGTTGGCCGAACCGACACAAAAGGGGCGCATCTCAATCATTTATCCGCTCGGTAGAGCTGGATGTCCCTGTTGACGAACAGGTGTACGTAGCCGCACCGCCAGCAAATCAGGCCTGTGGCCTTCTCGTCGGCCCAGGCTAAGAGCGTGCGCGGATAGGCGGTGTTCAGGGGCGCCTCCCGGGGCGTGCGTCCCAGCGGTAGAGGATCCACGCGCGGCGGATGAGGCGACGCAGAG
>NZ_JBHVFU010000162.1:0-2140 GCF_042801455.1 Streptomyces sp. NPDC057565
CTCTGCGACACAACGCCCGCAACGCGGACCGCCCGCTCGCCCTGCTCGGGCTCAAGTGATCACGAAACGGACGCCCGCCGACTACGCCGAAGCCCAGGGGCTTGCCGATCAATAACTCGTCGATCTTGGTAGGGATTACGGGAGGGTGGGGTCGTGCCCGGCGATCGCGGCGAGTTGTTGTGTCGTGGTCACGGTGAGGGCGCCGGCCGGGACCTTGTGCCCGAGCGCGGTGAGCACGGGGGTGACCTCCTGGAGGGTCGCGCCGATTCTGCTCTTGGCCAGGCTGGTCGCCTCGGCGAGAACGGCGTTCGTCATGGACCAGCGCCTCTTGAGGAGGAAGACGACAAGCTGGTCGGAGACGGAGAGCCGTCTGCCGCCGGCGCCGGGGCCGCCGTCGGGGCGTTTCCCGGGCAGGAAGATCGGCGGGTGCTCGGCACGCCAGGCTCGGTAGCGGACGGCGAGATCGTCAAAGGCGGCGGGCTCGAGTCCGGTGAGGCTGGGGTGCCGCAACCAGGCGGGGAGCTTGTCCCCGGTCGGAAAGCGCCCGAACTCGGCGCTGGGCGGGGGCGGTTCGGGAGCGAGCGGTTCGGGGCGCAACGTGTAGTTCCACGTGCCGTGCCACTCGTGCGGCGTCAGGGGCAGGCGCTCCATGACGGTGTCGGGGACGGTGACGCCGGTGGGGTAGGCGCCGGGGTCGAGCTCGGCGTGGACGGACAGCCCGCTGCGTGTCGTGGTCGCTCCGATGGTGCTGACGACGACTTCGTGGCTGGTCAGGGGCCTGCCACGCCAGTTGATGCTGATCTGTGAGAACAGCCGGTGCTCTATTTTGTTCCAGTGTGTCCTGAATGCAGAGGGGAATTCGATGTAGGAAGAGTTTCTTGAAGTAGTGCTGCGTGACCGATGAAGGATTGGCCCTTCGAAGTCGCCCTGCGGGGGGAGGCTTCAAACCGCCTCATGCTGCGTTAGCCGAAGACTGTCGTGGTGAGCGATGAGGAAAAGGCGCCAAGAGGCGTCAGGTGGGGATCAGGGAGACGAACGCAAGTGAATCGTTGCTGACGTGTCGAAAAGATTCCGACGACATCAAAACCGGGAAGCTTGGAACCGTCCCGGGATAAGCCTGGCGGGAGCCCGCCGACTGGCCAGGCGGTGTCCGGCATGGAGACGACGTGAACCTGATCTGCCGCGGTCATGTGGAACAGGAGAAGGCGCGTACCGATACAGCCCGTCCTGGTAGGGGCGGGCGAGAGGGAGCACCCCGAGCGGTTGTGCCGTGAAGGGGCTGAGTACCGATGCGGAACGCGCTGGCGGACCGGCTCGTAGTAGTGAAGAAGCCCCTGTAACGGGGGTGGAGCGAAGGGGCCGGGTCGTTCGTGACTGTGTTGATCGCATCAACCGGGCGGTGTCCGGGAGGAGTTCGGTGGACCAGTTGAAGTCGCAGGCCAAGCCGTTTGAGATATCAAAGTGGGAAGTCAAGGAAGCATGGGAGGAAGTGAGGGCTAACAAGGGGGCACCGGGTGTGGACGGACAGAGCATCGCCGACTTCGAGAAGGACCTGAAGAACAACCTTTACAAGGTCTGGAACCGGATGTCGTCGGGCTCCTACTTTCCTCCACCGGTGCGTGCGGTGGCCATTCCCAAGCCACATGGCGGCGGCGAGAGAATTCTTGGGATTCCTGCCGTCGCTGATCGTGTGGCTCAGACGGTCGTGGCCCGGCATTTGGTGCGGCGGGTGGATCCTATTTTTCATCCGGACAGCTTCGGATACCGGCCCGGACGGTCCGCCTTGGATGCCGTGGAGAAGTGTCGGGAACGCAGCTGGAAACGGGACTGGGTAGTCGAGTTCGACATCTCCCAGTTCTTCGACAGCGTGTCCTGGGACCTCCTGGTCAAGGCGGTGGAAGCACACACCGACGCCGTTTGGGTGAAGTTGTATGTGCGGCGGTGGCTTGCTGCCCCGCTCAAGATGCCCGACGGCACCCTGCTGGAACGGGAGTGTGGGACGCCGCAAGGGGCCCCGGTTTCTCCCGTTCTGGCGAACCTGTTCCTGCACTACGCGTGTACGTCCAGGAGTTCGGGCATCGTCCCAGCTTGAAAGAGGTGGAAGGGATGTAACCGGGCGACAAGTTCAGGGCAGCCAGCC
>NZ_JBHVFU010000163.1:0-2065 GCF_042801455.1 Streptomyces sp. NPDC057565
TGCACTACGCGTGTACGTCCAGGAGTTCGGGCATCGTCCCAGCTTGAAAGAGGTGGAAGGGATGTAACCGGGCGACAAGTTCAGGGCAGCCAGCCGGTGCAAGTCCGGTCCGGGGAGATGCCAGGGTCCTCGGTAGCTGACTCCCGGCGTCGTTCGAGAGGGCGGCGTCGAAGTGGGGTGACAAGCGTCCTTCGGGGGCGTGCGACCGGCCGGTCCGCAACATGAAGTGAAGCCTGCAGCGTCGACATGCAGACCCCGCCCGATGGGGTGGGCCAAGGAGGTGCCGAGCCCGTATGCGTAGGGCGAAGGCCATGGAAGGCGTCCGGGAACCTGGAGCGGGCGCCGAGGAACCTCCCGGCGTAAGGGGCGTGGAACGGTCGGAAGGTTGTCCTGGGAACTGGAGAGGGCCTACTCGGCCCCGGGTATGCGGCCCGGGAGCGTGGCCCGCTTATAACCGGCGGAACCGGGAAGTGGCGGGCTGCCGAGAGGCAGTCGGAGGGGGCCGTAGTAGTGCCGATCGGCGGGACAACACAACCCGCTGGGAGCGAAGGGCCCCTGCTTCATCGATGCGATTCGCGAACAGGGAGGGGCCCGGATGAGTGCCGTATCGGCTAGGTCCATCCGTCGGGAGGACGGTGCCGCAGGACCGGGTGGCCGTCCTCTGGACAAGGTCCGAGCCTTGCAGTGGACGCTCTACCGCTGTGCCAAGCAAGAACCCGATCGGCGGTTCCATGCCCTGTATGGCCACGTCCACCGCATGGACGTCTTGTGGCGGGCATGGTCGGTCGTGTGCGCGAACCGGGGAGCCCCCGGCGTGGACGGCGTGACCGTCGACGCGGTGGCGGCCTCGGGGGTGGATGTATTCCTCCAGGATCTGGCGGAGCGACTGCGGACGTATACGTATCGTCCGTCGGTGCTGCGGCGGGTCATGATCCCCAAGCCGGGGCGGCCGGGGGAGGCCCGGCCGCTGTCGATTCCCACCGTGGCGGATCGGGTGGTGATGACGGCCGCGAAGATGGTTCTCGAACCGGTCTTCGAGGCCGGGTTCACCACGGCGAGCTACGGATTCCGTCCGAAACGGTCCGCGATCGACGCGTGCGATGCTGTACGCGTGGCGGCGAACCAAGGGCGGGAATGGGTGTTCGAGGCCGATATCCGGGACTGCTTCGGGACGATCGGGCATGACGCACTCGTCGCCCAGATGGCGAGGCGTGTGGTCGATCGCTCGATGCTGAAGCTGATCCGGGCGTGGCTGCGGCTGGGGGTACTGGAGGGTGGGGTGACCTCCCCGACCGGGGCGGGAACCCCACAGGGCTCACCAATATCCCCTTTGCTCGCCAACGTTGCTCTGCACCTCCTCGATGAGGCATGGCAGGACGAGGGCCGCCGGCTGGGAGTGCTGGTGAGGTATTGCGATGACTTCGTGGTCCTGTCGCCGACCAGACAACGGGCCGAGCAGGCCCAGCAGCTGGCGGCCAGGGTGCTGGGACGGCTCGGGATGCGACTGCACCCTGAGAAGTCCGGCATCACCTGCCTCACCCGGGGCGGGCAGGGCTTCGAGTTTCTCGGCTTCCACCACCGGAAAGTGGAATCGTGGAAGTGGCGGGGCAGGTTCTACCTGTACCGGTGGCCCTCGCAACGGGCGTTGGGGGTACTGCGGGACAAGGTCCGCGCTGCTACCTCCCGCTCTCGGACCGAGCGGCCAGTGGCTGCCGTGGTGGCCGAGCTCAATCCCGTACTCCGGGGATGGGCTGGGTACTTCCGCAATGGAAATTCCGCGCGGAAGTTCATAGCGGTGGACCAGTACGTCCACGAGCGGCTGGCGATTTTCACCAGCAGCAAACATGGCCTGTCGGGCCGGAATTGGGCCGCCCGCTACAACTACGGGTGGATCAGTCGGCTCGGGGTCTTCCGCCTTGCCGGAAACTGGCACGGGGCGGCGGCGCATGCCCAGCGGTGAACGATGTCGGAAAGCCGGATGCGGGAGAACCGCATGTCCGGTTTGAAGCGGCGGGGACTGGAAACGGAGATTTATCCACCGCGCCAGTCCCCGACCCTACTCGAC
>NZ_JBHVFU010000164.1:0-1944 GCF_042801455.1 Streptomyces sp. NPDC057565
GTCAGTACGCCCGACATGGGCAGCAGCTAAAGGGTGAAAGTCCCGACGAGGAGAGGTGAGACTAACTCGTTAGCCGAACGGCAAGGGCGTCATCGCGAGGTGGGGTCTGAAGGAAGCCGGAGGCGAAACCGGGTACCGATGTACAAGAACCGCATCTGAGGCTAGGCGTTCTGGGCAAGGTGGCTGACTGTACCGAAACCCGCTCTCACCAAGAGGGACGCAAAGTATATGCGGCGGCGATCCGGGGAAAGTTGCTGTTCTTATTCGGGGAGGTCTGTCCGGGTGTCACATGTAACGGTGTGATGGCCGCGATCGTGACGATCGGCGGGAGCAATCCCTCTGATTTGCCGGGCAGAAGTCAGCAGAGGTCATAGTACCGAGATGGGCAGGCAGTAAGCCGACAAGGACTCGGGAAGGACCGAACGTTTAGTGGATTGGAAGAAGGGTGTCTGCTCGATCAGGTCACGATGACCGCTGCAAGCCTGCTTCGGCAGATCCCCGGACGGCAGGGCCGGTGCATACGGCCGAACCGCCCGGGGAGCACAGTGACCAGACGGCGCATCACCAGGACGTCAATCACCGCGAGACCGCTTCCCTGTGGGAGGCGGTGTTCTCGAAGGAGAACCTGCTCGCGGCGCTTAAGCGCGTCGAAGCGAACCGGGGTGCCCCCGGTGTTGATGGGATGACCACGGAGGAACTGCGGCCGTGGATTGCCCAGAACTGGTCCAAGATGTGGGCCGAGCTTGACGCGGGGACATATAAGCCTGCTCCCGTTCGCCGGGTGACCATCCCTAAGCCGAGCGGCGGGAAGCGGATGCTAGGTGTTCCTCGGGTGCTGGATCGACTGATCCAGCAGGCTATTGCGCAGGCCCTTGTACCCGTCTTCGACCCCCATTTCTCTGGGGCATCGTTCGGTTTCCGGCCGGGACGCTCGGCACACCAGGCCGTAAGGGTTGGTCGCCGCGCAGTCCAAGATGGAAACCGCTGGGCCGTGGACCTGGACCTCGATAAATTCTTCGACCGCGTGAACCACGACGCGCTTATGGCGCGGGTGGCCCGCAGGGTGGAGGACAAGAAGGTCCTGAAGCTGATTCGCCGATACCTGGAAGCCGGAATCATGGCCGAAGGGGTGGTCGTGGCATCGGACGAGGGGACGCCGCAGGGTTCCCCGCTTTCTCCGTTGCTCTCCAACATCATGTTGGACGACTTCGACCGCGAACTCTTCAAGCGCGGGCACCGGTTCGTGAGGTACGCGGACGATGTGATGATCTTCGTCCGGTCCGAACGAGCGGCCAGCCGCACCCTCGCCTCGGTCGCGACGTTCATCGAACGCCGGCTGAAGCTGAGAGTGAACCGGGACAAGTCCAGGGTGACGCCCGCGTTCAAGGCGTCCCTGCTGGGCTTCGGGTACTACCTCATCAAGGGGCAGGTGAAGATCCGGGTGGACCGGAAAGCCGTGAAACGGCTCAAGGGCACTGTCCGGAGAATCACCTCCCGAACATGGGGAGTCTCGATGGCCCACAGGCTGGACAAGCTGAACCGGTTCTCGGTCGGCTGGGTGGCCTACTTCGGTCTGTCAGGCACCCCCCGGGTGTTCGCGGAGATCGATCACTGGGTCCGCCGCAGGCTACGGCAGGTCCAGTGGGTGCAGTGGAAGACCAGCCAGCGCAAGAACTCCATGCTCCAGAAGCTCGGTTACGAGTTCGGGGAACAGGAGCAAGGCGTTGCAGTGCAACGCAAGCGGTACTGGCGGGCCTCCCACCTGAAACCCCTGGAAATCGCCATGAACAACGCCTACTGGGAAACCCAGGGCTACAAGTCCTTCAAGGGCTCGTGGTCCCGCCGCCAACCCGCTTGAGATCAGCTAGACGAACCGCCGGATGCGGGCCCGCATGTCCGGTGGTGTGGGGGGCGGGCCGGGAGAACCGGCTCGCCTACCCGATA
>NZ_JBHVFU010000165.1:0-1941 GCF_042801455.1 Streptomyces sp. NPDC057565
GCTGGTCTTGTGTCCTGAACATGAATGGGAGTTGGTCGTAGGCAACTTCTGGAATTGATGCTGTGCGGAAGATGAAGGTTTTGTGGCCCTTCAGAGCCGCCCTGTGGGGGGAGGCTCTAAACCGCCTCATGCTGCGTTAGCTAATGACTGTCGTGGTGAGCGATGAGGAAAAGGCGTCGTGAGAGGTGTCAGGTGGGGACCGGGAAGACGAACGCAAGTGAATCGCTGCTGACGTGTCGAAAAACAAACAGATGACATCGAAACCGGGGTGTGACCAGAATTCCGGGATGAGCCTGGCGGGTGCCCGCTTATTGGCCAGGTGGTGTCCGGCATGTAGGCGACGTGAGTCCGGTCTGCGGCTTCCGCATGGAACAGGAGAAGGCAGGACCCGATGCTCCCCCATCGTGTGACGGTGGGGGAGAGGGAGTGCCCCAAGCAGCGGACACTGCAAGGGGTCGAGTACCGACGCGGGGCCTGCTGGCGGACCGGCTCGTAGTAGTGACGAAGCTCCTGTAACGGGGGTGGAGCGAAGGGGCCGGGTCGTTCGTGACTGAGTTGATCGCATCAACCGGACCGTGTCCGGGAGGAGTTCGATGGGCCAGTTGAAGTCATCGGTCAAGCCGTTTGAGATTTCGAAGTGGGAAGTCAAGGAGGCATGGGAGGAGGTCAGGGCTAACAAGGGTGCGCCCGGTGTGGACGGTCAGAGCGTCGCCGACTTCGAGAAAGACCTGAAGAACAATCTGTATAGGGTCTGGAACCGCATGTCGTCGGGCTCATACTTTCCGCCGCCGGTGCGCGCGGTGGCCATTCCGAAGCCACATGGCGGCGAAAGAATGCTGGGTATTCCCGCTGTCGCCGATCGCGTGGCACAGACCGTTGTGGCCCGGCATCTGATGCGCAGGGTGGAACCTATTTTCCACCCGGACAGCTTCGGATACCGGCCTGGGCGGTCCGCCTTGGACGCGGTAGAAAAATGCAGGGAGCGCTGCTGGAAAAGGGACTGGGTGGTGGAATTCGACATCGCCAAGTTCTTTGACAGCGTGCCCTGGGACCTGCTGGTCAAGGCGGTGGAAGCGCACACCGACGCCGTCTGGGTGAAGTTGTACGTGCGGAGGTGGCTCGCTGCCCTGCTCGTCATGCCCGACGGCTCCCTGCTGGAGCGGGAGCGCGGGACCCCACAAGGAGCCCCGGTATCTCCCGTCCTGGCGAACCTGTTCCTGCACTACGCGCTCGACACCTGGATGGACCGGGAGTTCCCGTCCGTCTGGTTCGAACGTTATGCGGACGATGCGGTGCTGCACTGCGTCACCGAGCGCCAGGCCCGCCAGGTCCTGGCCGCGCTCGCGGACAGGATGGTCGAAGTCGGGTTGCAGCTGCACCCGGACAAGACCCGGATCGTCTACTGCAAGGACGGCCACCGCCGCGGCTCTCACGAGCACACGGCGTTCACCTTCCTCGGGTACACGTTCCGCGCCAGGAGGAACCGGAGTCGACACGGGAACCTGTTCCTGTCGTTCGACCCGGCGGTCAGCAAGGACGCCCTGAAGAAGATGGGACGGGAGGTTCGGTCATGGCACCTGCACACCCGCTCGGATCTGTCCTTCCAAGAGCTCGCCCGCAGGATGAACCCGGTGGTGGCGGGCTGGCTCAACTACTACGGACGTTTCAGGCCGTGGGAGCTGATCCCCTTCATGATGCGCATCAACGCCTACCTGGTGCGCTGGATCCGCCAGAAGTACAAACGGCTCGCGGCCAAGCGGAAAGCCATCGGGAAGATGCAGGAGATCGCCCAGCGATACCCCCGCATGTTCGCCCACTGGCGGCTGACCGCAGGTGCCGTAACGGTCTGATGACCAGGACGACAAGAGCCGTGTAAGGGGCGACTTTTACGCACGGTTCTGTGAGAGCCGAGGGGTGAGATCCCCCTCGGCTACTCGGCAG
>NZ_JBHVFU010000166.1:0-1833 GCF_042801455.1 Streptomyces sp. NPDC057565
CGGCCGAAGGCCGCCCTCGTGTAAGGCGGTTGCCAGTCCGAGTGATCAAGTACGAGGAGCCGTTCGACCTCCGAGGTTAAAGATCAAGCTAGGGCCTGTTGCGAAAGTGCTGGTCACAGCGAGTAAGCGCGGCTGCCCCCGCCGCGGTGGTTGTCAGTGCGGCCTCGTAGGCTCTCGGCGACTTGATCGAAGGGATTGTCGTGGAAGACCCGACGGGTATCGCAGCATTGGCCAAGATCCTGCCTCCGGATCAGGGCGCGGACGAGGAGATCGACTGGACAGCAGCCGAGGCACGTTGGGGCACGCGATTCCCGCGTGACTACATGACCTTCATGTCGGTCTACGGAGCCGGCTCGTTCGATGAAGTGTGCATCCTGATGCCCCTGCCGAAGGAGTACATCCAGTGGGACCCCGGAACCTTCGAGGAGGAGACGGAGAACGCCCGCTACACCTGGGAGATGCTGGACGGCCAGGAAGGCCTCGACATCGACCCGGACCACATCCTCGCCTGGGGGGTCACTTCCGGCCCTGACATCCTCTGCTGGCTGACGACTGACCCAGACCCCGACAAGTGGCCTGTCCTCGTTTGCGGCCGACACACCCGCGATGACTTCACCCTGTTCACCTGCGGCATGGTCGAATTCCTCCGCAAACTGCTCCTGGACGAGTTTGACCCCTACCCACTCAGCATCGACCTGCGCGAGGCCTCCCCACGCTACGTGCACTGGTTCGAGGAACAACGCCGCTGGAAGGCGGGGTTGGACCCTTACTCCGGTGAGCCACGACCGGCTGACCAGTAGGGGCTATCCCGAGATCGCTGGTCACAGCCACTCGTTGATGGCCGCGACCAGCACCGTCGCTTCGTACCGGACAGCCAACTTGTCGTATCTCGTGGCCACGGCTCGATGCCTCTTGAGCCGGTTGATCCCGCACTCGACCGCGTGGCGCTCGCGGTAGTCGATCTTGTCGAACTTCGGTGGCCGGCCACCGGCCGAGCCGCGCTTCTTGCGGTTGCGGATCTGGTCGGCCTTCTCTGGAATCGTGCAGGGGATGCCGCGCTTACGCAGGTACTCGCGATTCTCGCGAGAGCCGTAGGCCTTATCGGCTCGGACCTTGTCCGGCCGGGTCCGTGGCCGGCCCGGGCCAGGACGAGGCACCCGGATAGCTTCCAGGACTGGCTGGAATTGCGGGCTGTCGTGCCGCTGGCCGGCTGTGATGCGCAGCGACAGCGGTTTCTGTCCCTGCTCGACGGCAAGGTGCAGTTTGGTGGTCAGCCCGCCACGCGAACGTCCGAGGCCGTGATCCTCGGGCTCGGTGTCGACACCACCGGGCGTCTCCTTCTGGAGTGCCCCTTTTTCCGCGCCCCGGCCGCGTGCTGGTGGGCTCGGGCGATGGTGGAGTCCACGCTGACCTCCCACGTGATCAGGCCCTGCGCGTCAGCTTCGGACTGCAGTTGCTCGAAGATCCGCTTCCAGGTGCCGTCGCGCTGCCAGCGGCGGAACAGGTCGTAGGCCCGGTCCCACGGCCCGTACCGCTCCGGGACATCCCGCCAGGGTGCACCGGCCCTGGTCCGCCAGCGTATGCCGTCGATCAGCTGTCGACGCGTCCACGTCGGCGGTCGGCCAGGCTTCTTGCCTCGCGGTAGCAAGGGTTCAAGCCGGGCCCACTGGCCGTTTGTCAGATCTCCACGCCCCACGGCTCTTGATCATCTAGGACCTTGATCGACTTTCGCAACAGGCCCTAGTGTCCTGAGTCTTTGATTCGGTTTAGATATCCGGTGAGGCGTTCGAAGATCTCGTCGGCGGTCTTCGTCCAGACGAAGGGCCTGGGGTT
>NZ_JBHVFU010000167.1:0-1799 GCF_042801455.1 Streptomyces sp. NPDC057565
CCGAGGCGTTAAACGCGGAGATGAACGTGTCGATCGCGGAGCGTGCCGTCTCTTCCTGCATGCCCCAGTAATACCAGCCGTTGCGCGTGCGCTCGACCCACGAGCCGCCTTCCGATCACGGTGGACCATCCCGGTCACAGCACTAACCAGTCGGCGGGCAGCACGTACCCGCCCTCCACCTGGACCGTCCGTGCGAGGTAGGAACGCCCGTCTGCGCGCTCATGAACTCAAGTCGCCTGGCCGGAAGGAAGGGCCGGTCTGCGACTGCACAGCGAGGGCAGGCGGCGCCCGGGCGGCATGACCCGCTCCAGGTCGCGTAGTACCCGCTGAGCCTCGCCGCGGACCTGGGCGGGGACATCGCCCTGCTCAGCGACAAGACGGGTGTAGATCGGGGTCTCCTGGAACACGGGCGAGATCTGCTTTCTGGTGCGGAACAGCGAACGGAAGTCCGCGGCAGCGGTGCTGCCGCGTCGGCTGGTGGCCCAACGGACGTTGGCCGAGGGCCGTCTACAGCTGAGGGTCGAGGCGAGCTCCTCGAGGACCTCAGCGTTGTCGAGGTGAGCGTGTGACGGTGAGCAGGAGCGGCGAACGGACCCCGAGGTGGGCGCTGGAGTCAGCGATCACCTCGCTCAGCCAACCGATCGCATCCAACGACCACTCGGAGAGTTCCCCTCGCAGAGTCACCCCATGTAGGGGTGGGCCGTTCCAGAAACTGTCATCAAATAGAGGAGCAAGGACAGTTTCTGGACTGCCGACGTCGTACGACGTGCATACGAAGACGTCCTGGCTCAAGTGACCGAGGTGATCCGTGAGCTGCTGGGCGACGGCGGGGACCGACGGGTCCCGGCCACTGTTGACGCTGACCTCGACCGGAGTTCTCGCTTCCGGGTCGCACTCGGCGAACCACTCCTTGGTCTGCATCGCCGGCACGGGCGCGTATGGCGCCCGCGTCGCGGGGTCGAGCCCCTGTACCGGCAGGAGGACCTGTACCGCAGACAGGTTCGGGGTGCCGGCCCGCGCTGTCGCGTCCTCGGCGCACCGCAGGAACGGCTGCACCGGTAGTGGTCGGTCGTCGGCCACCACGCTGGCCTCGACCTGGAACCACGAGATCAGTCCCGCTCCGGCAGCGGCGAGCGGGTGGTTCCACCCGGCGTCGTTCATGCCCCACAGCCCGGGCGCGCGGAGCATGCGGTCCTCGAAGCCACCCCCGGCCGACCTGTCGTCGAGCCACCCCATGGCGATCGAACGCTGGTAGAAAAGCGAGTACGCGTCACCTTCTGGCTCAGGACCACGCCAGTCATGCGGGACCAGCTCCCCGTAAAGGGCGGCAAACATGGTTCCAGCGGTCTGACGTGCCCCGGGAGCCAGCCCAGGCTGGGCTGTGTCCCTGTCTTCCATTCCACGTTGGCGGCCCTTCAGTAGCGACTTTCCTTTCCTAGTTTATCCGGCAATAGACGTTTGCCTGGTTATAGGGCCATTCGGCCGTGTCGGCCTCCCCAATCACGTCGACATCCACGTGATTGCGCCACGACGTGTACAGCGTGTTGTCGCAGTCTCTGCGCGCCGTCGTCCGATTGCTGCTGCCGCCGCCCGGTGCGAGCTCCTTGACCGGCGAACACGTCTTCTGTCGCCAGGTGTTGTCCGTGTACCACTCGTAGAGGCAGTTGTACACGTTTGCACGGTTGTTGCTGCAAGAGCCCTTGTCCCTGTGGGTGCCGAAAACCCCATCCATAGCGTGTGACCTGCATGTATTCTGATACGGCTGAGGAGCGCCGGATGCGTACGCCAGGATGATCGAT
>NZ_JBHVFU010000168.1:0-1791 GCF_042801455.1 Streptomyces sp. NPDC057565
GCCTGAAGGACTCTGCTGAGGAATCCGCAAAACGGGTTGTCAGGCCGCGAGCATGAGGGCTTCGAGGCGGGAGATGTGGGTGCCGCCGAGTGGAGTGCCGGTTAGCCATCGGTCGATGCGGATAATGTTGAGCGCCGTGGCGGCGAAGACGTGGCCGAGCCGGGTCGTGGGCAGGTCGCGGTAGCGGGTGCGGCGGAGTCCGGTGACGCGTACGGCCTGGGAGATCGTGCCTTCGACCCCGGCCCGGATCGCATAGCGGGCCTTCCAATCGTCGGTGTCCTGGGCCTGGCGGACGGCTTCGAGGGCTTCGTGGCGTTCGCGGGGCAGGAAGGTGATGCCTCTGCCCCGACGCCCGGACGGTGGCTTGGTGCACAGGGCCTGTTGTGGGCAGGGGCGGCAGTGTTCGGCGGAGAAGAACACTTTGAGCACGGGGGTGCCGTTGCGGTGGTGTTTCTGTTCCCACCACTCGAAGCTGCGGTGCCCTGCCGGACAGATGGCGCTTTCATCGTCCCAGCCGATGGTGAAGTCGGCGCGGGAGAAGCCCTGATTCTGCCGCGACTGCGGGCTGCTGTCGTGCGGGGCCGGACCGAGCAGTTCCATACCCTGCTCGGTCGCGGCCAGGAACAGGGCGGCGGTGGTGTAGCCGGCGTCCACGACATGCACGTCCGGCAGCAACTCCCGTGCCGCGAGCGCCTGGTGGACTGGTTTGGTCATCTCGGTGTCGGCCACCACAGCGTCCGTGGTGGCCACCTGCGTGATCACATGCGGTGCGTCTGGCTCACAGGTCTCGGTCAGGTGTGCCTTGTAGCCGGTCCAGCCCGAGCCACGCTTGATCCCGTAACGGGCATCGGTGTCATAGGGCGAGCACAAACGGTGATGAACCGGCGGGAGATCCTTGCCCTCCCGCCAGCGCACCCCCTTCTCGTCACGGTGGTACTGCTGGACCCAGGAGACCCGCAGGACCTGCACCGCCTCGATCTCGCGCAGCCAGCCCGGAGCGGCGGGGGCGTAGACCGCGTCCAACAGGAAGAACCCGTCTCGTCCGACCTGCCCGGACCATTGTTCACGGACCTCTTCGCCCTTGGGAAAGCGGTAATCGTCCACGCGTGGCCCGTAGCGCTCGGCCCATTCTGTCGTGACCAGGCCGGACAGCCATGTCGGGGCCGCGACCGCCAGCGCTTCCAGCACGGCCCGCAACGTCTCGCCGACGAACTCCATCCGGTTCAGCGTCCGCACCGCCGCCAGCACGTGCGTGGAATCGGTCCGCTGCCGGCCACCAGCCTTCAGCAGGCCCAGCCCGCGCAGGCGTTCCAGTACCAGCTCCAGCGTCGTCTGTTCCAGTCCGTGCTCGATGAGACGGGAACGGAACAGGCTCAGCACGGAGGCATCGAACCCGGAATCATCTAGCTCCAGGCCGAGCAGAAACTTCCAGTCCATCCGGGCCCGTACCTGGTCAGCGGCCTGTCGGTCGGTCAGCCCCTCCGCATACTGCAACACCGATACCAACGCCAACGCCCCCGGCGAAACAGCCGGACGTCCCCGGACGGCGAACGCCCCGGCGAACGCCCCGTCCTCAAACAGAGGGCCCAGTGCCTCCCGGATCCGCACCGCCAGCGTCCCCTTGGGAAAGGCCGCCCGCACCACCCGGGCCGTCAGCTCCGGCACCCCATGATCAGCCCGCGACTCCAACGACATCCCTCTCGGCCCTCCCGCCCATAACCACAACAGTCACGGAGGAACAACGACCCAGTCCTGCTCGAATCACGCATTCCTCAGCAGAGTCCTGAAGGC
>NZ_JBHVFU010000169.1:0-1780 GCF_042801455.1 Streptomyces sp. NPDC057565
CAATGCCACGAAGTTAGCGTCGCAGCCGCCAAGTCAAGGGCGGTCCGAGATGAGTGGTTCTGGCGGTGCAGGGCGGGATCCCTTGGTAAGAGGAAGTCGACCAAGATGTTCCTGACCAGGGGATCCGTTGTCGAGCCAGCTTTCCACTTACACCATGACGCGCACTACCACCGTCGCCGCGGGCGCCTTCGCGCCGGGCCATCTTGGTGGGCTGACGCAGCACATACCCTTCGAGCTCGTCGATGATGTCCTCGAAGAGACCAAGACCGTTCAGGTCCGCGTGCGTACGCTCCCGTCCCGGGTCGGTATCTACTTCGTCCTGGCCCTGGGCCTGTTCCCGACCCTGGGATACAGACGTGTGTGGGACAAGCTCGTGGCCGGCTTGTCGGGCATCGACCTGTGCATTCCTTCGGAAGCCGCCCTGCGGCAGCTACGCCGACGTCTGGGGCCGGAGCCGCTGAAGACTCTGTTCGACGTTCTGGCGGTGCCGCTGGCGCGGCCATCGACTCCCGGCGTCCGCTACCGGCGCTGGCGGACCGTAGCGTTCGACGGCTGTAGTTCCCTCAAGGCCCCTGACCTGCCACGTATCCGGGTCCTGCTGGGCAAAGTCCGGCACCACTGGGGCATGTCCGGCTACCCGTCTTTGAGGCTGACCGTGCTGTGCGAGACCGGGACCCGGGGCCTGCTCGGCGCGGTCTTCGGCCCGTCCGAGAACGGCGAGACCGCCCAGGCGAGCGAACTGCTGCCCCGGCTGACACCACAGATGCTCCTGCTGGCCGACCGAGCCTTCGACGGCGATGACTTCCTTCGCGCCGTCGCCGGCACCGGTTCTCAGTTCCTGGTCCGGCTGTGTGCCCACCGGCGCCCCGCGGTGCTGGCAGTCCTCCCCGACGGCTCCTACCTCACCCGCTTCCACGGTCTGCGCGTCCGCGTCATCGAAGCCGACATCACCCTCACCACCAGCAGCGGACAACGCATCACGGGCCGCTACCGGCTCGCGACAAGTCTCTTGAACCACCGCCAAGACCCTGCCGAGGCCCTAATCCGCCTCTACCACGAACGCTGGGAGATCGAGTCCGCCTTCTACTCGCTGCGGCACACCCTGCTGACCGGACGGGTCCTGCGTTCCCAAGAGCCGCGCGGACTCGAGCAGGAAGTGTGGGCTCTGCTCACTCTCTACCAGGTGCTCCGCACGGCAATGGTCGAGGCCGTCGAGTCCGTTCCCGGGGTCGACCCGGACCGGGCAAGCTTCACCGTAGCCCTTCAAGCTGCCCGCGACCAGGTGGTCCGTGCCGACTACGTCCTGCCGACCTCGTCGAACCGCACCCCCTTTTCCACTGCGGTCCTGTCTGCTCTGCTGCCGCCCAGACGCCCACGCACCAGCGCCCGCAAGGTCAAGTGTCCGACCTCGCGCTATCCGGCGAACCCGACTAGCGAGCATCCCTTGACCAGCCAGAACGTCACCAGCCTCGCCGTCGAGATCCACACCCAGCCCCCATCATCCGCAGCACACGGACGCAGCGGTCAACGCAACCAAGTCCTCCAGCACATGCGAACCTCACCTCATCGGTCCTGGCACGCGCGCGAGCTGGCCACGGCCCTCGGCTTCACCCACTACGACAGCTTCTGCGTCCAGCTGGGCCGCTGGACACGGGAAGGTCTCCTCGAAAAGATCGCGAACGCGACCTACAAGCTCGCCCCCGAATGCCTACCGCCTCAAGCTTCGCCCACCGACAGCCGCCCTTGACTTGGCGGCTGCGACGCTAACTTCGTGGCATTG
>NZ_JBHVFU010000170.1:0-1686 GCF_042801455.1 Streptomyces sp. NPDC057565
GCCGAGTTCGAAGCCCGCCACACCCCAACGACCACCCCAGAACTCACCCTGAAAAACAGCTAATCCACTCTCCATCAAACCCGGGGCTTGACACGAGTCTCAGTTGCAGTCTCATTTGTACTCGATCCGTGGATGTCCGCGGTGGTGTCGTTCTGTCCGCCATGCCTGATGAGCTGCGGAGATGAGCATTCGGCGGACAGCCTCGGACGGTCACGGAACAAGATCCGACAGCTTGGAAAGCGTGCGCCGCCCAAGGTGCCGCCTTGGCCGCGGAGAAGGGGCTCGCGGCCAACCTGTGGCCAAGCCTGCGGTCGATCGGACCGTTTTGGAGCATAGTCCGAGGTCATGGGGCTGAGGATTGACTTGGCAAAGCGGTCTTGAAAGCCGTCACTGGGCGAGCGCGGTAAGAGTTTCTCTACTTCATCAAGCACCCGGCTGCGCTCCGCTCCGCCGGGCGCGCTTCCCGGCTCTGGCTGCGCCCGCGCTCCTGCCTTCGGCCCGCTCGGCGCTGCCGCCGCCGACGCGCGCCCACGAGAGATAAGCCCGGAAGGGCATGAGTCGAGAACCAAGCCCGCGGCTTCAAGATGATGCCTCCGGCGGGGGCGCTCAGACTCCGGGATGGAGGGGGCGCCGCTCGCGAGTGCCGGCCGGAGCGTGGCGTGCGTCGTGGGGCTCCCATCCCGTCCGCCTTCGTCCCAGGCAGAGCCGAGCAGTCGCGGCCCAGGGCGTCAAGGTCGTTCGTACAGTGGCGCGCTCCACCTTGACGCCCTGAACCACGCCCGCTCCACGGTGCGTGGGTCGACAGCGGACGGGATGGGAGCCGGGGTGAGTGGTGGGTCGAGAGGCTGTGATCGCTCGTCGGGGGGCAGCTCCAGCCCAAAGCCGCTCTAGCGACCGCGTGGGCATGCAAATGCCCAAGGATCCTCATCAGGATCTCGTTTGGCCCGTCGGGCAGACCTCAGCAGGCGCCATCGCAGTCAGTGTGGCGCGCTCCAACCTGCGAATGAGCTGCCACACGACGACGATCGATAGCGCAGCGGCACAGATGTCCAGACCATCGCTGAACATGATCTGGCGCAGGGCATCGCGAGCCTGGCTAGCGGTGACCGCCTTCTTCAATGCCTTGGGGGCATCGTTGTATGCGTTCGCCGCGACGAGGACGGACAGCCACCATGCCGTGAGCAGGGGATGTCCGCGACGACGCTGAGATTCCGGCCGGCTGGCAGCCCACAGGTCGTTGACAAACATCTTGGGTATGAAGAGCTGCCCCAGCGGTATCACCCAGCCGAAGACCAGCCACGCCCTGTGCCGACGCTGTCCCTGGCGCCAGAGCACATCCGCGAGGTCGCGCATGTTGGCGAGCCAGATACTGAACTGGAACAGGGCCGCGAGGAGCAGCCCCGTCCGCCAGCCCATCAAGTTTCTGAAATATGTGTCGACCTCGACCAATGGGTTGTCGACGTACGGTTTCGGCACCAGCGGTCCCGCCAACAGTTGGTACTTGTGCCACGCTGCCAGCCCGGCCGCGACAGTCACCAGCGCGAACGCGGCAAGCGCGCCGCAGGCAAACCGGGCCTGCCCGCGCGGCACCCTAGTGCCGGATCAGACATCCCATGCCGTTTGACGTCAAGTGGCATGGGGGTGTGCGTGGTGTGACCAGGCGGTCGCTTCGTCGTAGGGGGTGCG
>NZ_JBHVFU010000171.1:0-1663 GCF_042801455.1 Streptomyces sp. NPDC057565
GCGGTTGAAGAGGTTGCGCTGGGCGGCTGTGTGGCGGTCTCCGGCCTCACGGCGGCGGTTGTAGTGGGCTCTGGCGCCGTCTGAGTGGGTCAGGGCGGCGAAGGCCCACACGTAGCCGACGGCGGCCAGCCGCTGGTTCTTGACCCGGCGGGCCAGCACGGCCAGGCTCTTTCCGGAGGCCCTGGTGATCGGGGCTGAGCCGGCGTAGGCCTTGAGGCCCTTGGCGTCGGTGAAGCGAGATCGGTCGTCGCCGATCTCGGCGAGTACCCGGGCGCCGGTGAGCGAGCCGAGCCCTGGGAAGCTGGTGATGATCTCGGCGTCCGGGTGCTGCTCAAAAGACTCCACCGAGGCCTCGGCGAGGTCGTCGGCGCTGGTGCAGGTGGCCTCGAGCTGCCGCAGCAGTGCGAGTGTCTGGCGTCCCATGGCCTTTTCGACCAGGGGGAGTTGACGCATCGCGGGCTGGCGGAGCACGGCGTGCAGGCGGGCGGCCTCGACATCGATGGTGTTCTTGCGGCCGGCCTTCTTCAGCAGGGACCGCAGCTGGGGGCGGGTGAGCCGGGCAGCCTGTTCGGGGGTGGGGGCGGCGGCCAGCAGGACCCGAGCGATGGGGTGGCACACGCCCTCGCGGCGGATGCCGACGGCGGCGAGGAAGCCGGGGAAGTACTCGCGCAGGTGGGAGGTGAGCTTGTTCGTGGCCTGGGTACGGTCCCAGACCGCGTCCTGCTGGGCGCGGGCGAGGACCGCGACGGCCTGGGCGAGTTCGGAGTCGACGGGAAGCTGGCGGTGCGCGGCGGCGTCCGTGCGCAGGATGTTCGCCAGCACCATGGCGTCGAGGTGGTCGGACTTCTTGCGGGAGACCGCGTGCCGGTCGCGGTAGCGAGCGGCGGCCATCGGGTTGATCGCGTAGACGGGCCGGCCGGTCGCTCGCAGGCAGGCCACCAGCAGGCCGCGGGAGGTTTCGATGGCCACGGGTAGGGGGGCCTCGGCGTTGTCCCCGTGGTCGGCCAGGAGCTGCAGCAGCTCAGCAAGTCCCTCGGCGGTGTCGTCGATGCGGGCCTTGGCGAGTAACGATCCGGTGTCGTCGACTATGACGACGTCGTGGTGGTCGCTGGCCCAGTCGATGCCGCAGAACACGCTCAATCTGGTTCACGTCCTCTCGGTCGAGTGGCGAATCTTGGCTGGTCGCAGCCGTGCGGGGCACGCGTCTCCCTAATGGCAGGGCTCGATGGCCCGTCATCCGATTAGCCGTTCGTGACCCCAGCGACCCGCACGGTCCTCGGTCTCGGGAAGAGCTCGGCGGCTCCCGAACACGGAAGAGGTGCTCCCTGCGGGCGGCTCGGACCACAAGCGTCAACCGTCTGATCATGTGATCGGTCACGGTGCCGACTGCGGGCGCCGGCACCCGCCGGTCTTCTTTGAGGGCTTGTGCCCGGGTGCCCGGGAGGACGTCGCGCCGACGCCGGCACTCGGCACCGTGACTGCCCGGGGCGGAAGGAGCGGCGGCTCGGCGCTGCATTCAAGGGGTCCAGGCCCCCAGAACCCACGACGAGTCCGGCCGACACCTCCCGCCTCCGGGGACGGGAACCACGGAGCCGCTCTACCTACAGGAGCTCACAGCCCGGGAGCCGTCGAGGCTTCCAGGTTCCCGTCACTGCCCATTAGG
>NZ_JBHVFU010000172.1:0-1633 GCF_042801455.1 Streptomyces sp. NPDC057565
CCCCCCCCGTTACCTTTTTCGTGGCTCCGCAACGGGGCTACCGGCCTTCGGGTCCGGCATGACTTCCCCCCCTTGTTGTTGATGATCCGGGGGGTGGTGTCACCGGGCCCGGAGGCATCGACGGACCGCTGATGAGGGGCTTGAGCGCCGGCTTCACCCAGGCCGGAAGAGCTCTCCGTAACGTGGATGTGGCAGCTCGGTGCCGAGGCAAGGCCGGACGAAAGCGTGAGCGGAGGGGCCTGCACGTGATCGATACCGGCGACATCGACGTCTTCCTCGGCCTGGACGTCGGCAAGGGCGAACACCACGCCACCGCCGTCACCCCGGCCGGCAAGAAGGCCTTCGACAAGCGGTTACCCAACACCGAACCCAAGCTCCGCGAGCTCTTCGCCAAGTTGAAGGCCAAGCACGGAACGGTGCTGGTCGTGGTCGACCAGCCAGCCTCGATCGGTGCTCTGCCGCTGGCGGTCGCGAGGGATATGGGCTGCCCAGTCGCCTATCTGCCGGGTCTGACGATGCGGCGGATCGCCGATCTCTATCCCGGTGAGGCCAAGACCGACGCGAGGGACGCGTTCATCATCGCGGACGCCGCCCGCGCGATGCCCCACACTCTGCGGGTGATCGACGGCGAGGACGAGACGATCGCCGAGCTGGAGATGATCGTGGGGTTCGACGACGACCTGGCAGGGGAAGCGACCCGGGTCGCCAACCGGCTCCATGGCCTGCTGACCCAGATCCATCCGTCGCTGGAACGGGTGCTGGGGCCGCGGTTGCAGCACCCGGCCGTCCTCACGCTGCTGGAACGGTTCGGCTCCCCGGCCCAGATACGCAAGGCGGGCCGACGGCGGCTGGTCACGCTGCTGCGGCCGAAGGCGCCGCGGATGGCCGAGCGTCTGGTCGAGGACATCTTCGCCGCGTTGGACGAGCAGACCGTGACCGTCCCGGGGACCGAGGCGGCCGCGCTGATCGTCCCAAGCCTGGCCGGATCCCTGGCCGCCGTCCTTGACCAGCGCAAACTCCTGGCCGGGCGGATCGAGGAACTCCTGGACTCCCACCCTCTTTCGAAGGTCCTGACGTCGATGCCGGGAGTCGGCGTCAGGACCGGAGCCCGGATCCTGATCGAGGTCGGCGACGGCAGCACCTTCCCGACCGCCGGCCACCTCGCCGCCTATGCCGGTCTCGCCCCTGCCACCCGGAGTTCGGGCTCATCGATCCGCGGCGAACAGCCCTCGAGAAGGGGGAACAAGCAGCTCAAACGGGCCTTCTTCCTCTCCGCGTTCGCGGCCCTGGCCGACCCCGCATCGCGGACCTACTACGACAAGAAGATCGCCCAGGGCAAGCACCACACCCAGGCTCTGCTCTGCCTCGCCAGACGCCGGGCCGATGTCCTCTTCGCCATGCTCCGCGACGGAACCTTCTACGAACCCCGGCCAGCCTCAGCCGGCTGATCCTCAGCGGCCTCGCCGCACACGGGGCAGTCCCGCTCGTCGACCGAGTCCATCACGACCGGATGACCGCAGAAGTCGCACGGCCGCATGCCCTCGACTACCGACTCTCGAACAGGCACGTCATCACTCATGACAGCCACACTGCCACCCGACCACCTTGACCAAAGACATAGGGGCACCCCCCC
>NZ_JBHVFU010000173.1:0-1596 GCF_042801455.1 Streptomyces sp. NPDC057565
CCGCCTATCCGCGCACGCTCTAAGCTTGGCTTTAAACCCCACCAAGATCATTTCTTGGTGGGGTTTGTCGTTCGCCTGACAGCTGGGCGGCCTCTGCTTGATCATGTGTTTCCGCCAAGAGACACGTTGATCAACCAAAGGCCGTGATGGACAGTCTGCAAGACGGCGCCGTGCGCGTCGAGGCCCTGGCTGGGTTGTCCCGGTTTCGCCGTGAGCTCTACGAGTGCCTGACGTTGCGGGCGGATGCTCTGTTCGAGCTCATGGACGCGGTGCTGTGCGCCGACGGGCCGGTGACGTCCCTGCCGGAACTCTCGCTATTGGGGGTGCATCGGCGCGGGCACGGAGCGATGTATGACGCGCTGGCCCAGGGGCACATCAACGTGTCCCGGCTTCGGGTGGCGCTGGCCGGACTGCCACTGCCGCGCGGGACGGACGGGCAACTGTCCATCGCGCTGGACGTCACCGCGTGGCCGCGTCCGGATGCCGAATGCTCGCCCCAGCGGCTGCACTGCCACCGTCCGTGCCGCTGTGACGGGGTGCGTCAGACCATCCCGGGCTGGCCCTACCAGGTCGCGGCGGCCCTCGGCGGTGGTCGCTCCTCGTGGACCGGGCCGCTGGACGCGGTGCGATTGGGGCCCCAGGACGATCCCACAGAGGTCACCGCCGCCCAGATCCGCGACCTTGTCGCCCGCCTGGAGCGGGCTGGGCAGTGGCGCCCGGGAGACTTGCCGGTGCTGTTCGTCCTGGACTCCGGCTACGACATCGTGCGCCTGACCTGGCTGCTGCGCGAGGAGCCGGTGCGGCTACTGGGACGTATCCGCGCCGACCGGGTGATGCGTGCCCCGGCCGGCAAGCGCCGCGGAACGAACCCCGGGCGCCCGCCCCGACACGGAGCGGAGTTCCGCCTGGCCCAGGCCACGACCTATCCGGTGCCGGTCCAGGAGTCGGCCGGCGTCCACGACCGCTTCGGTCAAGTCCTCGCCCGCTGCTGGGGCCGCCTGCACCCCAAGCTGGACCGGCGTGGCTCCTGGGCTGAGCACGAAGGCGAACTCCCCATCGTCGAGGGAGCGTTGGTCCATCTGGCGGTCGAGCACCTGCCCGGCAATCGCGACCCCAAGCCGCTATGGCTGTGGCACAGCGACCCCGACGCCACCGCGCACGACGTCGACCGCCTCTGGCGGATCTTCCTTCGAAGGTTCGACATCGAGCACACTTTCCGCTTCTTCAAGCAGACGCTCGGCCTGACCCGACCCCGCTTGCGCACCCCCGAACAGGCCGACCGGTGGGTGTGGCTGATCCTCGCCGCCTACGCGCAGCTCCGTCTCGCCCGGCCCCTGACCGAGGACCTCCGGCGGCCCTGGGAGAAGCCCCTGACACCGGATCAGCTCACCCCCGGCCGGGTCCGGCGCGGCTATTCCCGCATCCGACGGACCGTGGGCACTCCAGCCCGCGCACCAAAAGCCTCCCACCCCGGCCCAGGCCGCCCCAAGGGTCGCACCTCCACACCCGCACCCCGCCACCCAGTCGGCAAGAAACAGCGCAAAACGGATATGCCTAGACGCAGCGGGGCTGAGCAGCAGCCTTAAAGATCAAGCT
>NZ_JBHVFU010000174.1:0-1540 GCF_042801455.1 Streptomyces sp. NPDC057565
GGCAAGATCAACTGGGGCGCCATCCCCGACTACTTCTTCGACGACCGGATCATCAGGGGTGTCGGCCAGACCCTGCTGCTGACCGCGCTGTCGATGGTCATCGGCATCGTCGGGGGCATCCTGCTCGCGGTGATGCGGCTCTCCAAGAACCCGGTGACCTCGTCCATCGCGTGGTTCTACATCTGGTTCTTCCGCGGCACCCCGGTCCTGGTACAGCTGTTCGTCTGGTTCAACCTGGGTCTGGTCTTCGAGTACATCAACCTCGGGCCGATCTACAAGGACTACTGGTCGAGCTTCATGACGCCGCTGCTGACGGCGCTGCTCGGCCTGGGCCTCAACGAGGCCGCCTACATGGCGGAGATCTGCCGCGCCGGTCTGCTCTCGGTCGACGAGGGCCAGACGGAGGCGTCGCACGCGCTGGGCATGAGCCACGGCAAGACGCTGCGGCGCATCGTGATCCCGCAGGCGATGCGGGTGATCGTGCCGCCGACGGGCAACGAAGTCATCAACATGCTGAAGACGACGTCGCTCGTGTCCGCGGTGCAGTTCACCGAACTGTTCCGGTACGCCCAGGACATCGGATCGTCGTCCGGAGCCCCGGTGGAGATGTACTTCCTCGCCGCGGCCTGGTATCTGATCATGACGTCGGTGCTGACCGTGGGCCAGTTCTATCTGGAGCGGTACTACGCGCGCGGTTCGAGCCGCAGCCTGCCGCCGACCCCCATGCAGAAGATCCGGGCCAACCTGCTGTCCCTGGGCCGTCCGTCGGGAGGCACGGCATGACCGCCATGGTGAAGGCCGAGGGCGTACACAAGTCCTTCGGCGCCGCACACATTCTCAAGGGCATCGACCTGGAGGTCGCCCCGCGGGAGGTCTTCTGCCTGATCGGCCCGTCCGGTTCCGGCAAGTCGACGTTCCTGCGGTGCATCAACCACCTGGAGCAGATCAACGCCGGCCGGCTCTATGTCGACGGTGACCTGGTGGGCTACCGCCAGAAGGGCGACAAGCTCTACGAGCTCAAGGACACCGAGGTCGCCCTGAAGCGGCGGGACATCGGCATGGTCTTCCAGCGGTTCAACCTCTTCCCGCACATGACGGCCATCGAGAACGTCATGGAGGCCCCGGTACAGGTCAAGGGCGAGGCGAAGGCCGTCGCCCGGGCCCGCGCGGAGCGGTTGCTGGACCGGGTCGGCCTGGCCGACAAGGCGAAGAACTACCCGTCGCAGCTCTCCGGCGGCCAGCAGCAGCGGGTGGCGATCGCCCGAGCCCTGGCCATGGAGCCGAAGCTGATGCTCTTCGACGAGCCGACGTCGGCGCTCGACCCGGAGCTGGTGGGCGACGTCCTGGACGTCATGCGCGGGCTCGCGGAGGACGGCATGACGATGATCGTCGTGACCCATGAGATGGGCTTCGCCCGGGAGGTCGGCGACGCGCTGGTCTTCATGGACGACGGGGTGGTGGTCGAATCGGGCCACCCGCGCGACGTACTGACGAACCCGCAGCACGACCGGACGAAGTCGTTCCTGTCGAAGGTGCTGTA
>NZ_JBHVFU010000175.1:0-1487 GCF_042801455.1 Streptomyces sp. NPDC057565
TGACCGGCAACCACCCTGCCCGCCCACGACCCGAAGGACCCCGGAGAACCCGACCACCGCGCCGGGATTCCGCCATGTCCGAGCACCGAAATCGCGTCGGTCACCCGACAGTTGTTCCCCAGCGCCACCTCATCGCCCCAACCGTAGGGTCGGGGGCTGGCGCGGTTGCGGAGTGCGTCCGCCCCGTTTCCAGCCCCCGCCGCATCGAACCGTGCGTGCGGTTCTCCCGCACACGGCTCACCGACGCCGTTCACCGCCGGCATTCGGCCTGCCCCGCCAGTCCCGAAAGGGTCTGGGTGCAACAACGGTTCCGTGCAGGGCGACCAGCCCCAACGAGTCGGAGGCCGCGTGAGCGACCACCGACCAGCCGAACTTCCGGCTGCGCCGATGCTTCTTGGCGATGAACCCGCCGATCCGCATCCGCGCGTACGAGCTGATCTGGTCAAAGCGATGGGCCGAGTTCCCGAACCGGAAATACGCGCCCCATCCGCGTAGGAACGCGTTCACGTCCTCCACGATCACTTTGACCGGCCGCAGCATCCTGCGCCGTTCCGTGAGTTCACGGATCCGGTCACGGGCGTGCTGCACTGCCCTGTCCGAGGGCCAGCGAGCGAGGAAGGCGATCGGACGCCGCCCGCCGCGAGGCCGGGACGTGACCCACCGGTGGTGGAAGCCGAGGAAGTCCACTCCCCCGCCTCCGACCTGCAGGTGCACGATCCTGGTCTTGGCCGCCTTCGGCTCCAGTCCGAGTTCGGCCAGCAGGACCTTCAGCTGCCCAAGGGCGGCTTCGGCCTGCTCGCGGGTAGTGCACATCACCACGGCATCGTCGGCATACCGGACCAGAACCCCATGACGACGCGCGTCCCATGCCCGGTCCAGCCGGTGCAGATAGACGTTCGCCATCAACGGTGAAACCACACCGCCTTGTGGGGTTCCGGTCACCGGCCGACGGACCTGCCCGTCCTCCATCACCCCGGCACGCAGCATCGCGCGCAGGAGTTTGAGGACGGACCGGTCGCAGACGCGTTCCTCGACCGCCTGCATCAACTTATCGTGCGGAATCGCCTCGAAACAGTTGGCGATGTCCGTCTCCACCACCCAGCGCCTGCCCCTCCATGCCTCATCGATCAAGACTTGGAGGGCATCGTGTGCCCCGCGCCTGGGCCTGAACCCGAACGAGCACGGGAGCATATCGGCCTCGAAGACCGGCTCGAGCACGATCTTCAGCGCGGCCTGCACGATCCGGTCACGGACGGAAGGGATCGACAACGGTCTCTGATCCGCAGTTGTGCCGGGTTTCGGAATGAACACCCGGCGCGCGGGCAACGGCCGCCAGCGGCCTTCCTTGAGTTCCGCGGCCAGTTCGTCAAGGAGCCGGTCGATGCCGTACTCGGGACCTCCCCCTGAGTGGTGGACACTCTGACGCCGACCCCGGTGGGGGTCGGGAGAGGGTGACCGATTATGGTGATGAAGGTCTATTCGCCCGA
>NZ_JBHVFU010000176.1:0-1416 GCF_042801455.1 Streptomyces sp. NPDC057565
CGGCTCTCCTGTCGCTTCCATGGGTCGCTGACCAGGGCTGATACGCAGAACACGCCGTACCCCGGCTACGTTTCGACTTGCGAAGGTACGAAACGGAAGAACCTGGATACGGCGTGCGATCTTCAAGGATATGGACTCGGCTGCTCGGTGTCGAAAAGACCGTGATCGAGCTGGTGGAGGCAGAGGAGTCCGAGGCTGGCGAGAACGACTCTGCGGATGTGCTGATCGTGGTGCACGCCCGCCCGGCCAAGGGCCGCCGTCAGCGGTGCGGGATCTGCGGGCGGCGGTGTGCCAGGTACGACAACGGCGAGGGCAGGCGGCGCTGGCGGGCCCTGGACCTGGGCACCCTGCAAGCGGTGATCGAGGCGGAGTCGCCGCGGGTGTTCTGCCCCGAGCACGGCGTAACGGTCGCCTCGGTACCCTGGGCCAGGCACGGCGCCGGGCACACCCTGCCGTTCGATGACACGGTGGCCTGGCTGGCCACGCACTGTTCGAAGACCACGGTCACCCAGCTGATGCGGATCGGCTGGCGCACGGTCGGCAGCATCTGCGCCCGGGTGTGGGCTTCAGTGACCGAGCGCGTGGACCTGCTGGCCGGCCTGCGCCGGATCGGGATCGACGAGATCTCCTACAAGAAGCGCCACAAGTACCTGACCATCGTGGTTGATCACGACTCCGGGCGCCTGGTGTGGGCGGCACCAGGGCGGGACAAGGCCATCCTGCGGGCGTTCTTCGCCCTGCTGGGCGAGGAGCGCTCGGCGAAGATCACGCACGTGACCGCGGATGCCGCCGAGTGGATCTCCACGGTCGTGGCCGAGCGGTGTCCGAACGCGGTGCGGGTGATGGACCCGTTCCACGTCGTGCAGTGGGCCACCGAGGCCCTGGACGCGGTCCGCCGCGCCGTGTGGAACGCCGAGCGCGGCGGCATGGGCCGCGCCACGCGCGGGTCAAAGTCGCTGAAGAAGGCCCGCTTCGCGCTGTGGAAGAACCCCGAGGACCTCACCGTCGGCCAGCGGGCCCAACTCGCGTTCATCGCCAAGGCCCATCCGACCCTGCACCGTGCCTACTTGCTCAAGGAGGGCCTGCGGGTCGCCCTCAAGCAGGGCGAAGACATCGTCGAGGCGCTATGGGAGTGGGTGACGTGGGCCCGGCGTTGCCGCCTGGAACCCTTCGTGAAACTCCAGCGCGCCGTCGTCAGGCACTGGGACGCCATCACCGCAGCCGCCGAGCACGGGCTGAGCAATGGGCTGGTCGAGAGCATGAACACCAAGATCCGGCTGATCACCCGCATGGCCTTCGGCTTCAAGGACCCAGAAGCCCTCATCGCCCTCGCCATGCTCAGCCTCGGCGGCCATCGCCCCCACCTGCCGGGCCGTCACACCGCATAATCCCGCCCACGGAAGCGACCGAAGAGCC
>NZ_JBHVFU010000177.1:0-1401 GCF_042801455.1 Streptomyces sp. NPDC057565
ACCAGGGTCATTGCATGTTCGGGATCTGTCCGGGTTGATCACGTGAGACCGAGGGCCGACAGCGGTCGGCGGTAGTCACGGCTGGTGCGGCGGAGAGCGGCGGCGATGTTGGTCTCGCCGTTCTGGCGGAAGACGCTGATGGCGAGGTTGCGCAGACTGGCCATGGTGCGGGGCAGGGTGCCGGTGCGGACCTTGGAGTCGTCCTCGTGGAAGGTGCGGTCGCGGACGTGGTGCAGGAGGTTTTCGATACCCCAGTGGCCCCTGATCCAGGCGGCGAGTTGGGCCGGGGTGGCGTCGAAGACGTCCAGGCTGGTGATCAGGTAGACCCGCTCGATGGTCAGTTTCCTGGTGCTCAACTCGCGGCGCCGGCGGACGACCTGGATGGCCTGGCGGGCGCCGGGATAGTCGAGGTGGAGGAAGGCGGCGACCTTGAGTCGGCGGATCTCGTCGCGGTGGTGGGCCCGGTCGCGGGTGTGGTGGTCCAGCGGGATGTCGGCCCAGGGAAGCTTTCTGACCTGCGCATACAGACCGGGGTGGTTCTTCTTGACGATGGCCAGGTAGTGGGCGCCGCGCTTGCGGAGGTAGGCGCCGTGACCGTGCTGGGTGTGCAAGGCATCGCCGGTCAGCACGGTGTCCTTGAGGTTGATGCTGTCCAGCAGCGGCTGGAAGGAAGGGATCTCGTTGCTCTTGGAGGCGATCTGCCGCTGGGCCAGGACCACGCCGTGGTGGTCCATCGCGGCCAGCAGCTGGATCGCTGTGGTGGTGGCGGTTCGGGAGCCGCGCACCGTCTTGCCGTCAACCGCGACGGCGCGCAACGCAGGCTTCGGTGGCGGCTCGGACCGTTGTGGCGGTGGCGTTCTGGCCTGGAGATATGCGCCGATGGCCGCGTCCAGCGCGTCGCCGTCGAGACGCTGGAGCAGGCGGCGGACGGTGGCGGCGTGCGGCGCCGGCCGGATGCCGGTGAGCGGGTCGGCCGGGAAGCCGAGGACACCCAGGACGGGCTGCGGGGCATCGGCGATCCATTCACCGATCGCGATGAGAGAGCGGGCCCCGGTGAGCACCGCGGCAGCGGCCGCGCACAACAGCGCCAGGGCGGGATACCGCCGCCCCCGAAGGCCGCGGGGATCGGGCACCAGACCGATGAATCGGCGCAGGTCAGCGGCATCCTCTGTGGTGATCGGGGCCGTCTGGAGGGGCAAGTGTTCCAGCCTGGCGGGCATGGGCGATGATGTACGGGCAGGCACGGTCTCGCTCGGTTCTCATGGGTCTCGACAACCACATGATCACCGGCGCCGTGCCTGCTCTGTTTCCCGGGTCCGGGCCAGCCCAAGCCGGGACATGACGCCACGTCACACACGAGACCGGCGAACCGGACCGATCGCGACTACGCAATGGCCCTGG
>NZ_JBHVFU010000178.1:0-1390 GCF_042801455.1 Streptomyces sp. NPDC057565
GGCGGATTCAACAAATCGTCGCAACACGAGGAGTGTTGGGGTCGTTCGTCAGTAGCTCTGTGAAGCGCTCGGCTGGGGATTCCCAGCCGAGCGTTTTGCGAGGTCTCGAGTTCAGTTCCGCGGCAGCGGCGTCCAGGTCCTCCCTGGTGAACTTCGAGAGATCCGTCCCTTTCGGGAAGTACTGCCGCAGCAGGCCGTTCGTGTTCTCGTTCGATCCTCGCTGCCATGGGCTGTGAGGGTCGCAGAAGTAGACCGGGACTCCGGAGGCTTCCGAGAAGGCATAGTGGTGAGCCATCTCCGCTCCTTGGTCCCAGGTCAGAGAGCGCTTGAGATGCGGGGGAAGGCCCTTGACGGCCTCCAGGAGTGCCTGCCGGAAGAAGCCGGGGCTGTGGCCCTTGGGCAGATGGACGAGCAACGTGAAGCGGGTGCTGCGCTCGACGAGGGTGCCGATGGCCGATCCGTTCTTCGCCCCGACGATCAGGTCGCCCTCCCAATGGCCCGGGACGGCACGGTCGGCGGCCTCGGCGGGACGCTGGCTGATCGGGACCATCGGGTGGGAGAACCGCGGGGTCCTACGACCCGGCTGCCGGCGCGTCTTACGCACGCTTCGGCCGGTCCTGAGGCGACGGAAGAGCTGGCGCCACAGGCCACCTTCGGCCTGTGCATACAAAGCTCGGTAGATCGTCTCGTGTGCCGCTCGCATCTCCGGACGGTCAGGGAACTCCCGGCGAAGGATGCTCGCGATCTGTTCGGGGCTCCACCTTTCGTCCAGACGTGCCTGGATGTATTCCCGCAGTTCAGAGTGCTCGTCGATCCGTCTGGGCCTGGGGCGCGACCTGCGTTTCTCCGCTCGCTTCTGGGCGGCGAAGGGGCGGTAGTACCCGGTATGGCTAGGCCTGAGGTCGGGGTTGCAGTTGCGCCGGATCTCCCGGCTGATGGTCGACGGACTACGGCCCAGCTCGGTTGCGATCGAGCGGATGGACCGCTTCTCACGCCGGAGGTCAGCGATGCGTATGCGCTCTTCCTCAGACAGATAGCGTGCAGAAACCGCGGGTCGACGTCCGATTCGCTCGTTCCTGCGCGGATGCGGCAGGAACTCGCGCCGAACGCCGACCAACGGCTGCACCGCTGCTCGCACCGCTTGCCGGCCCGGCTTCGTGGTCTTCACGCGCTCACCGCGCCCGCTGATCCACTCTTGTCCCGTTCGGCGGTTGATGCCGACGATGCGACTGGCTCCTCTGATACTCACGCCCTCGTATATCAGTTCGAGAAACCTCTGCTTGACCTCGGGGGGCACCCTTCTACCGTTCGGGCGCCCCCCGGCGGTACTGCTGCTGTTCTTCATCGCCTACCCGGCTGTCGGGTGTTGCGACGTTGATTAGAACCCAAG
>NZ_JBHVFU010000179.1:0-1330 GCF_042801455.1 Streptomyces sp. NPDC057565
GGGACGGGGCTTCTCGCTATGCCGTGTGGGCGTTGCGACGGACCAGCCCGGCCCGTAGAACATTGAGTGCTCCCACTGTGTCGGCGTGCGCCGTGTGTCCGCACGACTGGCAGAGGAAGGTCTCCTGTGTGGGCCGGTTCTCCTTGGAGACGTGCCCGCATTCGGGGCAGGTCCGGGAGGTGTTGCGGGGGTCCACGGCGATCACTTCCCGTCCGGCGCTTTCAGCCTTGGCATGCAGGATCGTCAGGAACACCCCCCATCCGGCGTCGGCAATGCTGCGGTTGAGTCCAGCCTTCGCCGCTGCCCCATTGGGCAGGAATGCGCCCGCCTGCTCGGGGTCGGGCTTCGGTGCGGGGGCCCTGCTCATGTTGCGGATCTCGAGGTCTTCGTGCGCGATGACATCGTGCGCCCGGACCAGGTCGAGCGCGGTCTTGTGCGCGTGGTCGAGCCGCTGGCGGCGAACCTTGCCGTGCAGCCGGGCGACCTGGTCCACTGCGCGCTGGTGGTTCCTGGTGCGGTCCTTGGCCTTGCGGCGCGGGAACCTGGACAGGGCCTGCTGTGCGGCTTCGAGTTTCGCAGCAGCGCGGCGGCCGTGGCGCGGGTTGGAGACGAACTCGCCGCCCGAGTCGGCAAGGAAGTTGGCTATGCCCAGGTCGATACCGACCACGCTGCCGGTCGTCGGGAGCGGTTCGGGCTGCTCCTGTTCGGCGGTCAGCACGACGAACCACTTGCGGCCCTCACGCTTGACCGAGACCGTCTTGACCCTGCCGACCACCGCACGGTGCTGGTTAACCTTGACATGCCCGACCCCTTGCAGCCGCACGCGGGTGACAGGGTCGTGCGGGGTGGAGTCCCACCGGCAGCCGTCCCCGTCCTTCGGGAACTCCACCGTGTCGAACCAGCTCACCGAACGAAAGCGCGGATAGCCGGGCGTCTGACCGGACCTGATCCGGCGGAAGAACGCGGCAAACGCTTTGTCCAGCCGGCGCAGCGTCGCCTGCTGCGAGGAGAACGACCAGCGCCCCTGACGCTCAGGATCGAACGCCCTAATGTCCTTCAACTGCCCGGACTGCATCCCGTACCGGACGGTGGTCCTCGATACATGCCGGTAGGCATCCCGTCGTTCCTGTAACGCCCCGTTGTAGAGCGAGCAGTGATCCCGCAGCATCTCGCCAAGCGCGATCTGCTGGCCCGTGGTGGGCCGCATCAGGAACTTGTACGCACGAATCATCCAGCCCACCCCCCTTTTGGGTCAGTCCGGCCAACATAGCCGGCGCCACTGACAACGCAGAGAACTCCGGCGCTCCGCGCCTCCGGGCCAGGGATCGCG
>NZ_JBHVFU010000180.1:0-1327 GCF_042801455.1 Streptomyces sp. NPDC057565
ACCCGGGGTGCCTCTGTGTCTTGTCAAGTCCCATGATTAGGGAGCGACTTGGCTTTTCGCTCATCGGCGATCATGACGCGCCACACGTGGTCGGCCAGGCGGCGTTTCAGGCACCGCTTCGCTTCCTTCGGCGTCTTACCCTCGGAGAGTTTGCGCTGGTAGTAGGCGTGTCCGGGTGATTTCGGCATCCGTATCTGCACGACCGCGACGGTGTGGAGGACGGAGTTGAGCTGGCGGTCGCCGGAGCGGGAGAGCCGGTGGCGGGCTTTGTCCGCGCTGGCGATCTCCACCGGGGCGGCACCGGCATAGTTCGCGAATGCCGCCGAGGTGGGGAAGCGGTGAGCCCGTCCGGTGCGGCCGATCAGCCGAGCGGCCATGACCGGCCCGATGCCCGGGGTGTCCATCAGCGTGCTGCTTGATGCCTCTACCAGGCTCTGCATCCGGGCAGCGTTGTCCGTGAGCTGCTTGTCCAGTTTCCGGATCTCGGCGACCAGGTCCCAGGCGATGTCCTTCCGGACGGTCTCGATATCGCCGGCGGGACGGACGGATCGCAGCAGTTTGGCGGCCAGGTCCGCGGACAGCTGGGTCGGGGCGCCGCCGGGCAGCAGGTCACGCAGCAGCGCGTGGAGCTGGTTGACCGTGCGCACCCGGGCCTGGGCCAGGTTCACACGCCGTTCGTCCAGGAGAGCCAGCGCCGTGGTGTGATCCTCGGGCGCGAGATCCCGCCCTTCTCCCTGCAGATAAGCAACGGTGGCTGCGGCCGCTGCGTCTATCTGGTCGTTCTTACGCCGTCCACCGCGGGAAAGTTCGCGCACCCGGCTGGTCGCCGCGGCAGGCACGTCGACGACGCTCTCACCGCGGGCGACGAGCCACTGGGCGAGATGCCGGCCCAGGCCGTTGGCGTTCTCCACAGCCCACTTCCGCTGTGGCCACCGCTTGGCCCAGGCCAGCAGCCGCCGGTAGTCCGCCAGACTGGCCTCGATCCGCATCGACCCGACCTGCTGGTTCGAGACCGGCTCGACGGCGGTGGCGGTGTGGGTGGACTTGTGTGGGTCGACACCGAGCAGTATCACGGGACCTGATTCCTCACAGTCGGACGACGGGGACAGCCACGGTCGACACGCCGACTTCCGGAACCAACCTGGCCGGGACACGCCTCTGTTGAGTCAGACCGCGGACGGACACCGGACCGGCGACATACCCCGGGAGAGCCAGCCCCGAAGAGCGGCAGACGGTTCACGAGTCACCCGGACCGGCGTCCTACGGCACGCTACGAGCGGCCAACCCGACCGCGTCCCGCTTTCCCCATACAAGTCGGCGGTTCACT
>NZ_JBHVFU010000181.1:0-1316 GCF_042801455.1 Streptomyces sp. NPDC057565
AGACATCCCATGCCGTTTGACGTCAAGTGGCATGGGGGTGTGCGTGGTGTGACCAGGCGGTCGCTTCGTCGTAGGGGGTGCGGGTCTTGAGGCATCCGTGGAGGATGCCGACGAGGCGGTTGCCAACCTGTCGCAGGGCCGGGTTGTAGCCGGCCTCGCGAGCGCGTTGCTTGTCGTAGTAGCGGCGGGCTCCGGGTGAGGTGTTGAGCGCGGAGAACGCCTGGCTCTGCAGAGCGTCAGCAAGCCGGTTGTTGCGGATGTAGCGGGCCTGGACGGTGTGGCTCTTGCCCGAGGCCCGAGTGATCGGGCTGGTGCCGGCGTAGTTCTTGCGGGCCTTCGCGCTGGCGTAGCGGGCCGGGTCGTCTCCGAACTCGGCGAGCACCCGGGCGCCGGTAATCTCTCCGATGCCGGGCATCGAGAGGTAGATCTCAGCGTCCGGGTGCGCGAGAAAATGTGCCCTCACCTGCCCTTCCAGCTCGGCTATCTGCTCGTTCATGGCGATCAGAAGCCGCGCGTGAGCCACAGCCGCGGCCGCGTAAGCGGCCGTGACCGGCTCGGGCAGGCCAAGATGCTGTTCCCGCAGCGCATCCTGGATCGTGCCCGCTTTTTGGGCCCGGTTGTGCCGGCGGGCCCGGGTGAGCGGAGCGGTGATCTGGGAGCGGGTCAGCTTCGCCGCTGCTGCGGGCGTGGGCGCCTTGATGAGGAGTTCCAGCGCGTCCGTGCTGGTCAGCGTCAGGTCCGCGTAGGCGCTGAGGGCTGCCGGGAAGTACTCGCGCAGTGTGTTGCGGAGCCTTTGGAAGGTGCGGGTACGTTCCCAGATGAGGGTCTGATGGGCGCGGGCGACGACCTTGACGGCCTGGGCCGCCTCGCTGTCACCAGCCACCGGCCGCAGCTGGTCCCGGTCGATGCGGACCATGTCCGCCAGTGCGTGGGCGTCGCCCTTGTCGCTCTTCGCGCCGGAGGTTCCATACCGTTCCTTGAACCGGGCTACCTGCCTTGGGTTGATCGCATAGACCTGGTAACCCGCGGCGATCAGAGCCTGCACCCACGGGCCGCGGTCCGTCTCGATCCCCACCACCACGTCGGCGGGGTCCAGGTCCTCACCACCGTGCCGGGCAACGAGCTCGTGGAGCTTGGCGACGCCTTCCACCCCTTCGGGCAGCTTCGCGGCAGCCAGCTTCCGGCCGGTCCCGTCCTGGACCTCGACATCATGGTGGTCTTCGGCCCAGTCATCACCGATCAGCAGCAACAGACCCTCCCCAGTCAGTACTTCACATGTCGGTGCAGCCTGCGGAAGGCGCGGCGCGCGGCCTAAT
>NZ_JBHVFU010000182.1:0-1309 GCF_042801455.1 Streptomyces sp. NPDC057565
GGCGGTTTCTAGGGGTCGTCGCAACACGTGGTCGTGTTGATCAGGTCGCGAGCAGTTTATGCAGGCGCTCGGCTGGGGTTTCCCAGTCGAGCGTTTTGCGTGGGCGGCTGTTGAGTTCGGCGGCGACCGTGTCCAGGTGGTCGCGGGTATGGACGGCCAGGTCGGTGCCCTTGGGGAAGTACTGCCGCAGCAGGCCATTGGTGTTCTCGTTGGAGCCGCGCTGCCAGGGACTGGCCGGGTCGCAGAAGTAGACCGGGATGTCGGTGGCGAGGGTGAAGGAGCCGTGAGCGGCCATCTCGGCGCCTTGGTCCCAGGTCAGGGACCGCATCAGGTGAGCGGGTAGCGTCTGGACGGTTTCGACCAGGGTGTCACGGACGTGTTCGGCGGTGCGTCCGTCGGGCAGGTGCAGCAGCATCACGTAGCGGGTGGCGCGCTCGACGAGAGTGCCGATTGCGGAGTTGCCGTCCTTGCCTATGATCAGGTCGCCCTCCCAGTGGCCGGGCAGGGAGCGGTCTTCGGCCTCGGCCGGACGCTCACTGATCATCACCATCGGGGTGGTGAACCGCGGCTGCCGGCAGGCGGCCTGGCGGTGGGGCTTGCGACGGGTGCGGCCGGTGCGCAGGGCCTTGGCGAGTTCGCGGCGTAGCTCACCCCGGCCCTGGACGTAGAGGGCCTGGTAGATCGTTTCGTGGGCCACGTGTATCTCCGGCCGGTCGGGAAACTGTGCCCGCAGAGCCTGGCAGATCTGTTCCGGGCTCCACCGTAGGTCCAGGTGGCGCTGGATGAAGTCCCGCAGCACGGGATTCTGGCTGATCTTGCCGGGCTTGGGGCGGGGCCGGCGGGCATCCGCGCGGGCCTGGGCGGCGTGCGGACGGTAGTGGCCGCTTGCCGGGTGCCGGTTGCGGCGGATCTCGCGGCTGATGGTGGATGGGCTGCGGCCCAGTTCGGCAGCGATGGCGCGGACCGTGGCCTTCTCCCGCAGCCGGTCGGCTATGTGGATGCGGTCAGCCTCGCCCAGGTAGCGGGACGGACCGGATGAACGCGGCGCCTCCTGGTAGATCGGAGGCGCCGCCTTCTCGCGGCCCTTGTGGGCGTGGCGGCCGTTGCGCCACTTCTTGCCGGTCCGGACGTCGATACCGACGATCCGGCAGGCTTCTTTGCTGCTGTAGCCCTGCTGCATGAGCTGGAAGTATGCGGCCCGCTCACGGGTCAGTTTCTTCCGTCCCTGCGGCTTCGCCCGGTCCTTACGGATCTCGAAATCCATCGCACCCCTTGAACTGGGGTGTTGCGACGACCACTAGAACCCAAG
>NZ_JBHVFU010000183.1:0-1300 GCF_042801455.1 Streptomyces sp. NPDC057565
CAGATGGAGGCTCGATTTCATGAAGGGATCGAGTCATGGCACGACCTTCCCGTTACCCGCTTGAGCTGCGCCGACGTGCGGTGCGCATGGTCGCCGAGGTCCGCGGCGACCACCCGACCGAGACCGCGGCCTTGCAGGCGGTGGTCGAGAAGCTGGACATCGGCTCCCGCGAGACGCTGCGGAACTGGGTCAAGCAGCACGAGATCGACGCCGGGCAGCGGCCGGGGACGACGACGGAGGAGTCCGCCCAGCTCAAGGCGTTGAAGAAGGAGAACGCCGAGCTGAAGCGGGCCAACGAGATCCTGAAGGCGGCGGCGTCTTTCTTCGCGGCCGAGCTCGACCGGCCACACACACGCTCGTAGCGTTCATCGACGAGCACAAGGGCCGCTTCGGCGGCGTCGAGCCGATCTGCAGGACGCTCACCGAGCACGACTGCAAGATCGCCCCTTCCACCTACTACGCCCACCACAAACGCCGGAGCACGCCGTCGGCCAGGACCGTGCGCGATACCGAACTGAAGGAACGGATCAGCGAGGCCTTCCAGGCCAACTACCGTGTCTACGGGGCGAGGAAGATCTGGCGTGAGCTGAACCGGCAAGGCCACCGCGTGGCCCGCTGCACCGTCGAGCGCCTGATGCGTGAACTCGGCATCGCCGGAGCGGTCCGCGGCAAGCACGTGATCACCACGCTGCCCGGCGGCCAGGCCGAACGGGCGCCGGATCTGCTGGACCGCGACTTCGTCGCCGCTGCCCCGAACCGCTGCTGGGTCGCGGACATCACCCACGTCAAGACCTGGTCCGGTGTCGTCTACGTCGCCTTCGTCGTGGACACGTTCTCCCGCCGGATCGTGGGCTGGTCCGCAGCCACCGTGAAGGAAACGGTCTTCGTCCTGGACGCCCTGGAGATGGCCGTGTGGCAACGTGACCGAGACCAACATCCGGTGCGGCCAGGCGAGTTGATCCACCACTCGGATGCCGGATCGCAATATACGAGTTTCCGGCTTGCCGAGCATCTGGACGCCGCCGGCATCGCCGCCTCGACCGGATCGGTCGGTGACGCCTACGACAATGCCCTGATGGAGAGCACGATCGGCCTGTACAAGACCGAGCTGATCAAGCCCCGGCGGCCCTGGAAGTCGCTCGCCCATGTCGAGTTGGCCACCGCCGAGTGGACCGACTGGTACAACCACCGCAGGCTCCACGGTGAGACAGGCCACGTCCCGCCCGTCGAGTACGAAGCCAACTACTACATGGAATCCACGAAACCCCAGGTCACAACCACAATCTGAGATCTCTACCGA
>NZ_JBHVFU010000184.1:0-1284 GCF_042801455.1 Streptomyces sp. NPDC057565
TGAAGTTTCCCCGTGATCTTGGACACTCGTCGGTTATGCCGCGAGGGCGTGTTGATGCCGCTGCCTGGTCTCGGCTGGGGTGAGGTAGCCGAAGGTCTTGTGCTTGCGCAGGCGGCGGCGGTTGTAGAAGGTCTCGATGAAGGTGAAGACCTCGGCGCGGGCGGTGGCCCGGTCGGGCCAGATGCGGGTGCCGATCTCTTCCTTGAGCAGGGCCCAGAAACTCTCCGCGGCCGCGTTGTCGAAGCATGATCCGGTGCGTCCGCAGCTGTTCCTCAGTCCCAACTTCCTTATGCGCTCGCTGAATTGGGTCGAAGTGTATTCGCTGCCGCGGTCACTGTGGATCACGCAGCCGGGCTCCAGGTTCCCTCGGCCGTAGGCCATGTCGAGGGCGTCCACGACGAGTTCTGCGCGGTGGTGATCGGCCATGGCATAGCCGACGACCTCGCGGGTGGCCAGGTCCAGCCAGCAGGCGAGGTAGAGCCAGCCCTCGGCGGTGGGCAGGTAGGTGATGTCGCCGACCAGCTTGATTCCGGGCCGCTCGGCGTGGAAGTCGCGGCCGATCAGGTCTGGGGCCGGCTTCGCCTTCTTGTCGGGCTGGGTCAACGAGCGGCGCTTGCGCCGGGTGACGCCTCGGATGTCGCGCTCGCGCATCACGCGGGCGATGCGCTTGCGGTTCACCCGCCGCCCCAGACGCCGCAGTTCGGCGTGGATGCGCGGGACACCGTAGGTGCGGCGGGAGGCGACGTGCAGCACCGTGATCTCGTGCGCGAGCGCGTCGTCGGCGGCCTGCCGGACATGGCGGGCGGCCTCGCCCTCGCGCCACGCGTAGTAGGAGGAGCGGGCGACGTGCAGCACCCGGCACAGCAGAACGATCGGGTAGTTCGCCTTCTCCGCGTGGATGAACCGGTACAACTCGCTCACCGGTCGTTCTCCTTCACGAAGAAGGCGGTCGCTTTTTTCAGGATCTCGATCGTCTGCTGCTGCTCGCGGTTCTCCCGCCGCAGCCGCTTGAGCTCCTCGCGCTCGGCACTGCTCAATTCGCCGGGAGTGCCCTCGCCCCGGTCCGCCTTCGCCTTGCGGTACCAGCCGCGTAGGGACTCGGAGCTGATGCCGAGTTCCCGGGCGACCGCCGTGACCGTCTTGCCCGAGGAGTCGACGAGCGCGATCGCGTCCCGCTTGAACTCTTCGGTGTACCGCTTCATGTACTTGCTTCCCACCTGGTGCTACTTCCTCTGGAACCTCAGGTCCCAGTCTCCAGGTGTCCACGATCAAGGGGAAGGTTCA
>NZ_JBHVFU010000185.1:0-1280 GCF_042801455.1 Streptomyces sp. NPDC057565
CGGGTCAGACACCCCATGACGTTTGAGGTCAAGCGGCATGGGGATGTGCGTGGTGCGACCAGGCGGTCGCTTCGTCGTAGTGGGTGCGGGTCTTGAGGCATCCATGGAGGATGCCGACGAGGCGGTTGCCGACCTGGCGGAGGGCGGAGTTGTAGGCGGCCTCGCGGGCTCGCTGCTTGTCGTAGTAGTGGCGGGCGCCGGGCGAGGCGCGCAGGGCGGAGAACGCCTGGCGCTGGAGGGCGTCGGCGAGGCGGTTATTGCGGACGTAGCGGGCCTGGACGTTGTGGCTCTTGCCCGAGGCGCGGGTGACCGGGCTGGTGCCGGCGTAGTTTTTGCGGGCCTTGGCGGAGCTGTAGCGGGTGGGGTCGTCCCCGAACTCGGCGAGCACCCGGGCGCCGGTGATCTCTCCGATGCCGGGCATGGAGAGGTAGATCTCAGCGTCCGGGTGCGCGAGAAAATGGGCCTTCACCTGCTCTTCCATTGCGGTTATCTGCTCGTTCAGGGCGATCAGGAGACGGGCGTGGGCGGTGGTGGCGGCAGCGTAGGCGGCGGCCACCGGCCCGGGCAGCTGCAAGTGCTCCTCGCGCAGAGCGGCCTGGATGGCCCCGGCCTTCTGGTCCCGGTTGTGCCGTCGGGCGCGGGCGAGGACTGCGGTGATCTGGGATCGGGTCAGCTTTGCCGCGGCAGCCGGAGTGGGTGCCTTGATCAGCAGTTCCAGCGCATCGGTGCTGATCAGCTCCAGGCTCGCATAGGCGTTCAGGGCGGCAGGGAAGTACTCGCGCAGGGTGTTGCGCAGTCGCTGGAAGGTACGGGTGCGTTCCCAGATCAGTGTCTGGTGGGCGCGGGCGACCACCTTGACGGCCTGGGCCTGGTGGCTATCCCCGGCGACGGGCCGCAGCTGGTCGCGGTCGATGCGGACCATGTCGGCCAGCGCGTGGGCGTCGCCCTTGTCGCTCTTGGCACCGGAGGTGCCGTACCGCTCCTTGAAGCGGGCGACCTGCCGGGGGTTGATCGCATAGACCTGGTAGCCAGCGGCGAGCAGGGCCTGCACCCACGTGCCCCGGTCAGTCTCGATCCCGACGACCACATCGGCCGGATCGGGGTCATCGCCGGCGTGCCTGGCCACGAGCTCGTGGAACCTGGCGATGCCCTCCGCGCCTTCCGCCAGCCTCGCTGTTGCGAGCCTGCGACCGATTGCGTCCTGGAGCTCAACGTCATGGTGGTCCTCGGCCCAGTCATCGCCAATCAGTAGCAACTCTTCCTCCTGGTCAGGTACTTCA
>NZ_JBHVFU010000186.1:0-1261 GCF_042801455.1 Streptomyces sp. NPDC057565
CGGCTGCTGGGTCTGCGGCTGGCTGATCTGCTGGGGGGTATAGACGGACATGCGGGACTCCTCCTTGAGCCTCTCGGTTTCGGAAGCACAGACGAACGGCACGCCAAGAAACCCAGCCTGCCGCCACCGAGCAGCAAAGCACCAACCGACCAAGAGCACATTCCGGGACATACCGCCAAGCGATGGAGCCGCGTGACGGACGCGTTGATGATGCCCACGGCCGCAGCATCCGCCCTGCTCCACGTGATCGTCCAGGCAGGCTGCAACACCAGTTCCCCACTTCCCGGTCGGGCGGCGCCGCGGTGACGCTGCCTGGATGCGACAGGTAAGTGATCGTGCTCTGGGTGCTCGATGCTGCTGCGACCCGGCAGATGCTGCAGGCCCGACTGCTGCATTGCCCGGACTGCCGGGGTGCCCTGCGCCCCTGAGCGACGGGGCTCGCTCATACGCAGGTCGCCGACCAGGCAGCGATCGCCCGCGACCTCGACGTCCCGGCACGCACGGTTCGGGACTGGCTACGCGCCGCCCGGCGCGGTGCCACCGGCCTGGTCACGCGCGCGGCCCAGGCCGCAACGCTCCTACCCGTGACCGCGCCGCCCTCGTGCTCGTCGACCACCAGGTCGGTCTGCTGCTGGGCGTCCAGGACCCGGAGCAGGAACTGCTGCGCCGCAATGTGGTCGCCCTCACGAAGATCGCGAAGGCGCACGGCCTCCCAGTAGTCATCACCACCAGCGCCGACAGCGGACCGAACGGCATCCTGCTGCCGGAGATCTCCGCCGAGCTGCCCGACGCCCCCGTGATCCGCCGCCCCGGCGAGATCGACGCCTTCGACAACGCGGAGTTCGCCGCCGCCGTCAGGGCGACCGCCCGCGACCAGTTGATCATCGCGGGCATCAGCACCGACGTCTGCGTCTCCTTCGCCGCCCAGTCCGCCGTCGCCTCCGGCTACCAGGCGCACGCCGTCCTGGACGCCTCCGGCACCTGGAACCAGCTGGCCACCTTCGCCGCCGCGCGCCGCATGGAAAACGCGGGCGTGACACTCAACAACACCGTCACCGTTGCCGCCGAGCTCCAGGGCGACTGGCGCAAGGACGGCGGCCAGGAGCTCGCAGGACTGTTCGCCAGCCACGCGATCCCCTTCTACGGATCACTCATCCCCTACGTCACCCCCCCCGTTACCTTTTTCGTGGCTCCGCAACGGGGCTACCGGCCTTCGGGTCCGGCATGACTTCCCCCCCTTGTTGTTGATGATCCGGGGGGT
>NZ_JBHVFU010000187.1:0-1177 GCF_042801455.1 Streptomyces sp. NPDC057565
CTAGTGTCTTGTGATTCCGTCAGCATTACTTGATCTTGTGTGGCAGGGTCTCTTGGTATGGAGCTGTCCGTGGAACAGGCCGCCGAGTTGCGGGCGTTGGTGAACAGCAGGGACGTGCCTGCGGATATTGCCACGCGGGGCCGGATCGTGCTGTGGTCGGGCGAGGGGCGTCGGCGCAAGGACATTGCCGAGCTGCTCGGGGTGTCGCTGCCGACCGTGGACCGCTGGAAGGCCCGCTATGCCGAGCGGGGCCTGGCGGGGCTGGAAGGGGAGCGTCCGGGTGGCGCACGGGAACAGATACCGGCCCAGGTGCGGTCCCGGGTGATTGCGCTGACGCGTACGACGCCGCCGGACGGCACGGGGCTTTCGCACTGGTCCACCCGGGAGTTGGCGAAGTACCTGGAACGGACCGAGAACGTCACCGTGTCCTGGCACTACGTCGCGCGCGTCTGGCGGGAAGAACACTTGAAGCCCCACCGATCCGGCACCTTCAAGATTTCCAAAGACCCCGCGTTCGCGGAGAGGGTGGCCGATGTGATCGGCCTGTATCTGGCCCCGCCGGGCGGCGCGGTGGTCCTCTCGATTGATGAGAAGACGCAGATCCAGGCGCTGGACCGGACCCAGCCGGTACTGCCGGTCACCTTCGCGGCGAGCGAGAAGCGCACCGCCGACTACGTCAGGCATGGCACCACGAACCTGTTCGCCGCCCTGAACGTGAGCACCGGCGAGGTGCTCGGCGAGTGCAAGCCGACCCGGAACGGCAAGGACTTCCTGGCCTTCTTGAAGAAGGCGGTGAAACCGCACGCCGGGAAGGACATACATGTCGTCCTGGACAACCTCTCGACACACACCACCCCGGAGGTCAAGGAGTGGCTGGCGAAGAACCCGCACGTCCACTTCCATTTCACTCCCGTCGGCTCCTCGTGGCTGAACCAGATTGAGATCTGGTTCGGAATCCTGACCCGGCAGTCCATCCGTCGCGGCACGTTCTCCAGCGTCAACGTCCTGATCAAACAGATCCGCGACTACATCAACTCCTGGAACACGACGGCGAAACCGTTCACGTGGACCGCGACCGCCGGCGAGGTCCTCGCGAAGGTCAGGCTCGTCGCGACCAACGTGAAGAAACTCGTCAATAACAACTCGAACTGACATGGACAGGATCACGAGACACTAG
>NZ_JBHVFU010000188.1:0-1175 GCF_042801455.1 Streptomyces sp. NPDC057565
CGACGACGGCGCGGAGGCGCCGGTCGTCGGCGTGGCGGTTTCGCCAGCTGATGTAGCGGCGGATCATGCTGCCCTGCTCCTTGTGGTCGGCATGGTCGGTGCCGTCGAGGGTGAAGTAGCGCAGGGCCGTGAACTGGGCCTCGATGCGGTTGAGCCAGGAGCTGTTGGTCGGGGTGTAGACCATCTCGACGTTGTTCGCCGCAGCCCAGGTGCCGACGCGCTGGCACTTCTTCGTGGTCAGGTGCGGGGAGAAGTTGTCACTGACGATCGCGATCCGGACCTCTCGCGGGTAGAGCGTCCGCAGGTAGCGGCAGAACTCCAGGAACTGGGTCCGCTTCTTGACCGGCTTGATGTGGCCGTAGAGCTTGTCCTTGGCCAGGTCCAGGGCGGCGAACAGGTGTCGCACCCCGCCGTAGCGGTTGTAGGTCGCCCGGCGCCGTCGGCGGGGCTCACGGTCGGGATCCTTGTGCTTGCCTCCTCGTTCGGCCCACTGCCGGCCCGGGTGCGGCATCAGATTCAGGGGTCCGAACTCGTCCATGCAGAAGATGACTTCAGGCTCGCCGTCCTCGGGTATGACCTCGCCGTCGGCGATCGCATAGAGGTGCTCGACGCGGGCCTTCTTGGCCGCGTAGTCCGGGTCGCGGGAGGTCTTCCAGGTCTTCAGGCGTTGAAAGGAGACGCCTTCCTCGCGGAGCAGGATGCGCAGGCCCTCGTGGCTGATGTCGTCGACCACCCCCTCAGCGACCAGGAAGTCCGCCAGCTTGGTCAGGCTCCAGGTCGAGAACGGCAGGTCGTGCTCGGTCGGCCTGGACTTGGCGATCTTCTTGATCTCGCGGCGTTCAGGCAGTGTGAACGTCTTCGGCCGGCCGCCCTTGTACTTCGGATACAGCGAGTCGAAGCCGTCCGTGTTGAAGTTGTGGATCACGTCTCTGACACGATCGTCGCTGGTGAACGACACCTCGGCGATCCTGGCCACCGGCATGCCCTGCGCGGACAACAGCACCATCTGGGCCCGCCGCCAGGTCACCACCGACCCGGTGCCCCTGCGGATGATCCGCAGCAGCCGCCGCCCCTCGTCATCATCGATCTCACGGACCTGCACTCGTATCGCCACCCGGACAGGGTGACCGTCACACGCCGCCCGGCACAGCACCCGGACGGCGTGTCACATCACA
>NZ_JBHVFU010000189.1:0-1137 GCF_042801455.1 Streptomyces sp. NPDC057565
CTAGTGTCTTGAGTCTTTATTTCATTGCAGAAGTAGGCTGGGTTCATGGCGCGTATGGGTCGGCCGACGGTCGAGGTGGTTCTGGCGGATGAGGAGCGAGAGACGTTGCTGCGCTGGTCGCGGCGGGCAACGTCCTCGCAGGCTCTGGCGTTGCGGTGCCGGATCGTGCTCGCGTGTGCTGACGGCGGTTCGAACACCGCTGTGGGAGCGGAGCTTGGGGTCCACCCGGTCACGGTGGCCAAGTGGCGCAAGCGGTTCGCAGCCGACCGGCTTCAGGGCCTGTCCGACGAACCGCGGCCGGGTCCGCCCCGCACGGTGAGCGATGAGAAGGTCGAGGAGGTGGTCGTGCGGACCCTGGAGACCACGCCGAAGAACGCCACGCACTGGTCGACACGGGAAATGGCCTCGGCCAGCGGCCTGAGCCAGTCCACCATCTCGCGGATCTGGCGGACCTTTGGCCTCAAGCCGCATCTGGTGGACACCTTCAAACTGTCCAAGGACCCGCAGTTCATCGAGAAGGTCCGCGACGTCGTCGGCCTGTATCTGGACCCGCCCGAGCGGGCCATCGTCCTCTGTGTGGACGAGAAGTCGCAGATCCAGGCACTGGACCGGTCTGCACCGGTGCTGCCGATGATGCCGGGCATGCCCGAGCGCCGTACCCACGACTACCTGCGTGGCGGTGTGACGACCCTGTTCGCCGCCCTGAACGCAGCCACCGGCGAGGTCATCAGCTCACTCCACCGCCGGCACCGCGCGGTGGAGTTCAAGAAGTTCCTGGCCAAGCTGGACAAGGAGGTCCCCGACCATCTCGACGTTCACCTGATCTGCGACAACTACGCCACCCACAAGACGCCCGCGATCCAGAAGTGGCTGCTGGCCCATCCCCGGTTCCACATGCACTTCACTCCGACCAGCTCGTCCTGGCTCAACCAAGTGGAGCGCTGGTTCGCACTGCTGACAGACAAGCAGATACGCCGTGGCGTCCACAGGAACGTCCAAGCCCTGGAGAAGGACATCCGGGCCTGGATCGCCGACTGGAATGACAACCCCAGGCCCTTCGTCTGGACGAAGACCGCCGACGAGATCTTCGAACGCCTCACCGGATATCTAAACCGAATCAAAGACTCAGGACACTAG
>NZ_JBHVFU010000190.1:0-1137 GCF_042801455.1 Streptomyces sp. NPDC057565
CGGCGGGCGCCGACACTTCCGCGAGCTGCTCAGCCACTCCGAGGAGGGGATCGCGTCGAACATCCTCAGCAGCCGTCTCAAGGCCCTCGTCGCCGGCGGTCTCCTCACGCAGGAGCAGACCGAACGAGGACGCCGAGCGACCTACAGCCTCACAGAAGCGGGCATCCAGACAGTCCCCATTATGGTCGCGCTCGGCTCCTGGGGAATGCGGCACCGCCCGACCACGCCCGAACTCAGCGTCCGCGCTCGCCTCTTGGAGGACGGCGGTCCGCACCTCTGGGAGGACCTCATGGACGAACTTCGCGAGGTGCACCTGGGTATTCCCCGCCCGAACCCCAACCACCCCCGGGCCTCCGAACTCCTTCAGGCAGCCTACGAGCAGGCACTCACGGAGGCGCACTGACACACCCCTCCGGCCGGCATCAAGATCGCTTGGAGTACTGGTCCTCCGCCGATACCCATCTTTCCGCGCGGGCGGCCTGACGATGGTCTTTAGAGTCCGCGCGGACAGGCGGCAGGTCATGGTCGGCGTCGGGGGCGTTCCTCCCACCGGTGGGTGGTCCATGCCTGCCGGATCAGGCTACGGACGGTGATGATCGTGTCGGCGAGGTCGAAGAAGGTGTCGATGACGGTGGTGCGCCGCTCGTAGCAGCGGGCGAGCCGGTGGAACGCGTTCTGCCAGGCGTGGGTGCGTTCGACATGCCAACGCTGACTGGCCTGGATGGGCGCCTTCTCCCCTTTGTGCGCGATGCGTCCGTGCAGGCCGCGTTCGTTGGGCAGAGCGCGGGTCTTGTCCGAGTCGTAGCCGGCGTCCAGGTGCACGGTGATGTCGTCGGGCAGCGGCCCCAGGTCATCCAGACGGTCCAGGGTCGGGGCGAGCAGCGAGGAGTCGTGGCGGTTGGCACCGGCCAGGACACGGCCCAGGGGAATCCCGTACCCGTCCGTCATGCCCGAGCGTTTGAGGCCCTGTTTGCCGCGGTCGACCGGTGAGCGACCGGCCGCCTCGCCGCCTCCGGGGGCCTTGGTGATGGAGCCGTCCACGGCGATCTGATCGAGGACGAGGCCGACGATCCGGTCGTAGGACTCCAGCGCGATCTGCTTGAGCCGGGCGAACACGCCCAGTCGTATCCACTCGTC
>NZ_JBHVFU010000191.1:0-1039 GCF_042801455.1 Streptomyces sp. NPDC057565
CTGAAGGTGCCGAAAACTCGTCCGTGCAGGTCAGGCGGCATGTCGGTACTCGTGGACCACTCCGCCGAGGCGGTCGCGTCGGCGGACGTTGAGGTGCTCGATCCGGTCGTCGGCCAGGGGTTGGGGGACGGCGCGGAGGGGCGCGGCGCTCTGCAGCGTCCGGTGGGTTCGGTGCTGGTTGTAGTGCTGTTCGAACTCGCGCAGAGCGTGTCGGAGATGGGTCTCGTTCCAGATGAGTGTGCGGTCGAGGAGCTCGCGGCGACAGGTGCGCACCCACCTTTCCGTGATCGAGTTCATGCGCGGTGTCTGGACGGCGGTGAGCACGGTGCGCACGCCGGCATTGTTCAGGATCTCGTCGATCAGCGCCGGGTACTTCGCGTCGCGGTCACGGATCAGGAACTTGATCGCGGCGAGCTGTCCGGCGTCCTCGAGATCCATGATCAGGTTTCGGATGGCCTGGGTCACCCAGGCGTGCGTGGGATGCGCCGTGGTGCCGAGGATGCGGATCCTGCGGCCGGCGTGGTGGATGGCAGCCAGAATGTACTGGTGCTGCCCGGTGAGAGTGACGGTCTCGATGAAGTCCATCGCGAGGATCGCCTGGGCCTGGCTGCGCAGGAAGTCGGCCCAGGTCACGGTGGTGCGCTCGGGCGCGGGATCGATACCCTCGGCCTTCAGGATCTCCCACACGGTGGAGGCGGCGACCTTCACGCCGAGCAAGGCGAGCTCGCCGTGGATCCTGCGATACCCCCAGTTGCTGTTCTCGCGGGCGAGACGCACGACGAGACGGCGTATCGAGGCGTGGGTCCGCGGCCGACCAGGCCGCCGCCTGGTGACGCTCACGCGGGCGTGAAGACCTCTCACCAGGTCGCGATGCCAGCGCAGCACTGTGTCAGGGCTGACCAGCAACCGCAGGCGGCACAGAGTGGCACGGGGCAGCGGGGCGAGCAGGGCGGCGAGGAAGGCCCGATCCGTCGGGGCGAACCTCACCCGCTCGGTGCCGAGTTGCCGCTTCAGAACGATCAGCTGATGCCGCAGCGCG
>NZ_JBHVFU010000192.1:0-1032 GCF_042801455.1 Streptomyces sp. NPDC057565
ATCCAGGTCGGGTCGGTGGCGGTCGGTGGGGATGCGCCGGTGTCGGTGCAGTCGATGACCACGACCCGTACGTCGGACGTGGGTGCGACGTTGCAGCAGATCGCGGAGTTGACGGCGTCGGGCTGTCAGATCGTGCGGGTGGCGTGTCCGACGCAGGATGATGCGGATGCGTTGGCGACGATTGCCAGGAAGTCGCAGATTCCGGTGATTGCGGATATTCATTTTCAGCCGAAGTATGTGTTCGCGGCGATTGATGCGGGCTGTGCGGCGGTGCGGGTGAATCCGGGGAACATCAAGCAGTTCGACGACAAGGTCAAGGAGATTGCGCGGGCCGCGAGTGATGCGGGGACGCCGATCCGGATCGGTGTGAATGCGGGTTCGCTGGATGCGCGGCTGCTGAAGAAGTACGGGAAGGCGACTCCTGAGGCGTTGGTGGAGTCGGCGTTGTGGGAGGCGTCGCTCTTCGAGGAGCATGGTTTCCGGGACATCAAGATCTCGGTGAAGCACAACGATCCGGTGGTGATGGTCAATGCGTACCGTCAGTTGGCGGCTCAGTGTGATTACCCGTTGCACCTGGGGGTGACGGAGGCGGGGCCGGCGTTCCAGGGGACGATCAAGTCGGCGGTGGCGTTCGGTGCGTTGCTGAGTGAGGGGATCGGGGACACGATCCGGGTGTCGTTGTCGGCGCCGCCGGCCGAGGAGGTCAAGGTCGGTATCCAGATCCTGGAGTCGTTGAATCTGCGGCAGCGGCGGCTGGAGATCGTGTCGTGTCCGTCGTGCGGTCGGGCGCAGGTGGATGTGTACAAGCTGGCGGATCAGGTGTCGGCGGGTCTTGAGGGCATGGAGGTGCCGTTGCGGGTTGCCGTGATGGGCTGTGTCGTCAATGGTCCGGGTGAGGCCCGTGAGGCGGATCTGGGTGTGGCGTCCGGGAACGGCAAGGGGCAGATCTTCGTCAAGGGCGAGGTCATCAAGACGGTTCCCGAGTCGAAGATCGTCGAGACGCTCATCGAGGAAGCCCTGAAGATCGCCGAG